>DASRYA010000072.1:0-7751 GCA_035687305.1 Hyphomicrobium sp.
CAGCTCATCGCCATCGTGCTCGGGGAACCGAGCAACAACGCGCGCACAGCCCGCGCCGCCGCACTGCTCGAAAACGGATTTCGAACGCACGCATGGAAAACCGCGTTCCCGATTGCGCGCATCGACAATTATCCGAGCGACGTCGTCGGGTCCGGATTCGAACCCGATGCGCTGATGCTGGAGCGCTTCCGCGCCTGCAAGGCGCCGCCTCCACCGCCGCCGACACCGGCGGAAACCGCGAGCGCCACGAAGCCGAAGACGGAAGCGGGCGCGGCGGTGAGAAAGGTTTCGGCGAAAGCGGCGGCGCCGAAGAAGGCGCAGAACAACAAGAAGAAGCCCCGGGCTCACAAGTAGCCGGCCCGAGCGGCGGTGTCGTCCCGGCGCGCGGACCGCGCAGCGCGACACTCCTAAAGCAGCTTCCTTCAGCTTCCCGGTGCTAGGTTGCTTGCACGCTTTGCTAGGCCGCGTTCATCGGTCACCGCGGGGCATTCGCAACCTGCATGCCTTCTGCCAGAGCACGATCGCTTTTTCTTCGAATCGCGGTGCGGTTTTCGTCTCTAAATGAGACCGATGATTCACGCTTCGGACTGGTAGGGCCCGAAGCGATCATGGTCATTTGATCAGACCGATGATTCACGCTTCGGACTGGTAGGGTCCGAAGCGATCATGGTCTGGCAGACGCGTGCCATGTAGCGGCCTATGAACGCTTCTGCTCGATCGCATCCCAGATCATCGCGGCGATGTCGGCACCGCCGAAATCCTTGACCTGACGGATGCCCGTGGGCGAGGTGACGTTGATCTCGGTGAGATAGGGCCCGATGACGTCGATACCTGTGAACAGCAGCCCGCGCCTTTTCAGCTCCGGGCCGAGGCGCGCGCAGATTTCCTTTTCGCGCTCGGTCAGCTCCGTCGGCCGCGCGGTGCCGCCGACATGCAGATTCGAACGCGTCTCGCCTGCGGCCGGCACGCGGTTGACCGCGCCGGCGACCGCGCCGTCGACGAGGATGATGCGCTTGTCGCCGTCCTTCACCTCGGGCCGGTACTGCTGCACCATGAAGGGCTCGCGGAACACGGTCTGAAACAGCTCCACCAGGGAAGCGGTGTTCGTGTCCTCGCGGCCGAGGCGGAAGATCGCGGCGCCGCCGTTGCCGTACAGCGGCTTGAGGATCACGTCGCCCATCTCGCGGCGGAACGCCTGCACATCCTCCAGCGCGCGCGTGACGATGGTGGGCGGCATCAGGTCGAGGAAGTCGAGGACGAAGATCTTCTCCGGCGCGTTGCGCACCTCGGCGGGATCGTTGACGACGAGCGTTTCGGGGTGGATGCGCTCGAGCAGGTGCGTCGTCGTGATGTACGCCATGTCGAAGGGTGGATCCTGCCGGAGCAGAACGACGTCCCAATCGGCGAGGTTCTCGACGCGCTCATCGGAGAGCACGTAGTGCGCGCCGATCCGGTCCTCGACCGTCAACGCGTGTCCGCGTGCAAGCAATCTATCGCCGTGGAGGGATAGGTTCGGCGGCGTGTAGTAGAACAGCTCGTGCCCGCGCCGCTGCGCTTCGAGCAGGATCGCGAAAGTGGAATCGCCGCGGATGTCGATGCGGTCGATCGGGTCCATCTGGCAGGCAACGCGTAGAGGCATGGTCGATCCCGGAGTTAGAGCAAATCGGCAAACTCGCTGGGCGTCAGCCCCACCTGCTCGAGGATGTCGCGCAAGGTACCCCTGGGTAGATCCCGGCCTTTATGCACCGGAACCGTGGTTTGGCGGGTTCTGTCCGTAGCGTGGATCAGTCGTACGTGGCTACCCGATGTCCGCACGACAGTGAAGCCCGCCTTCTCTAACGCCCTAACCACGGTTCGCCCATCTACAGTCGGCAACCGTTGGGCATTCATGCGGAGGCTTCGATCTCTACCGATCGCACCAGCGTGCTGTCGCGCGAGGGAGTAGGCTCACCGCGTTCACGCCTGCTCTGCAATACGAGTTCGATGGCGTCCTTCGCCATCGCCAGCGCTTCGGCCTCATCCTGTCCGAAGGTGATGATCTCCGGGAGAGCAGGGACGCGAACGGTATAGCCACCTTCGGGTTCTGGCCGCAGCGTAATGCTAAAGGTCAGATGCTCAGACATATCGCTACCTCTACGGACATACTCATTAGCGCGGCCCTTTTTGTCAATCGTACGAACTCGGCATCAAAGTCCGTTCTCGATATGGCGCGGCCAGCGTCGCGGCACCAGCAGCACGAGATCGAAACCCTGCTCGTGCCCGTGATAGCGCGGACGGCGGGCGAGCCAATAGTCTGCCGCGTTGCGGATGCGCGCAGCCTGACGGCCGCCCACCGCCGCTTCGGCGGCTTCGCCGGTGCGCCGCCGCTTCACCTCGACAAAGGCGATGCGTTTGCCGCGCACGGCGATGATGTCGATCTCGCCCGCGCGCGTTTTCACGTTGCGGCCGATGATGGCGTAGCCCTTGGCCATCAGCGCCGCCGCGGCCATCCATTCGGCGAGGCGACCACGGCGCAGGCGCCGGCGCCGCTCATCCGCTCCGATGGGCGCGCGGGGAGAGCCCGGCTTCACGTCGGCACGTCTCCGGAAACCTCCCGGCGTACTTTCAGGCCCAGGTCGTAGACGCGGCTCTTGGGCACGCCGAGGGCGTCCGCCACCGCCTTGGCGGCATCGCGCAGGCTCATGCTCTCCAGGGCCGCTGCCAGGCGGACGGAGATTTCCTCATCGCTGACATCGGCAAGCTGCGGCGGGCCGACAAGAATGACGGCCTCGCCCTTCACCGTCTTGCCGTCGAGGTCGGCGGCGAGCTTGTCCAGCGGAGCACGGAGGACCTCCTCGTGGAGCTTCGTCAGCTCCCGGGCGAGGGCAGCGGGACGGGGGCCGAGCACAGTGGCGAGATCCGCAAAGGCCGCGGGCACCCGGGACGGCGCCTCGAAGAAGACCAGCGTCGCCGGCACCTGCGCCAGCTCGGCGATGCGCGCACGGCGGGAGCCCTGCTTGGAAGGCAGGAATCCGGCAAACAGGAACGCATCGGTGGGGAGGCCGGCGAGCGTCAGGGCCGCCAGCGGGGCCGAGGCGCCGGGCAGGGCTTCGACGTGGTGCCCGGCCTCCACCGCCTCGCGCACCAGCTTCCAGCCGGGATCGGAGACGAGGGGCGTGCCCGCGTCGGAAATGATCGCAATGCGCTTGCCCTGGGTGAGTTCGGCCAGCACGCGCGGGCGCTCCTTCGCGGCGTTGTGCTCATGGTAGGGGCGCGTCGGCACCGGGATGGCGAAGTGGGAAAGCAGCGTGCGGCTGTGGCGCGTGTCCTCGCAGAGGATCAGGTCCGCCTGGGCGAGGACGGTGAGGGCGCGCAGCGTGATGTCGCCGAGGTTGCCGATCGGGGTGGCCACCACGTAGAGGCCGGGGAGCAGCGCCGTCTTGAGTTGCCGGCGCATCACTTCGCCGGCCCGGGCGATCAAGTGGCTGGCATCGGGCTCAGCCTCACGCGTTTCATCCATCACTTCCTCGGGGGGTCACCGTCGAATGTTCACGATAGTGGCAGAGGGACACTTTTCGCCGGCAAATCGACGGTCTAACCAGGGACTTGGTGATTCGTTACACCCTTACGGCAGCCAGCACCACCGGCAGCGGAAGGCGTGAAAACGGGCGGGGACCCCAGATCGATGCGGATGGGCGGGCAGCGGGCAAAGCTGAGCGGGCGCGTGAGCGCCGGCATCCTGGCGGCGGCGCTCACGGCGACACTCCTCGCGGCATGCTCGACCGGCGGCACCGGCGCCGGTACGGCCCCAACCGCCGCGCTGGCGCCAGCTCCGGGCCTCAGCCACGGCCAGATCCGCGCGCCGGTGAAGATCGCCCTGCTGCTGCCTCTCGCCGGCATGGGCGAGACGGCGACCGTCGCCAAAGGCATGAAGCAGGGCGCGGAGATGGCGCTGTTCGAGCTCAACGATCCGAACGTCGAGCTGATTACCAAGGACGACGGCGGCACGGCACCGGGCGCCCGGGCGGCCGCGGACGCCGCCATCAAGGAAGGGGCGGAAATCATCATCGGGCCGCTGCTCGCCGACGCGGTCACGGGCGTGGCTCCGGTTGCACGCACCGCCAACGTGCCGGTGCTCGCGTTTTCCAACAACACGCAGGTTGCCGGCAACGGCGTCTATCTTCTCAGCTTCCTCGCGGAGCAGGAAACCGAACGCATCATTTCCTATGCGGCATCGCAGGGTAAGCGCCGCTTCGCCGCGCTCATCCCGGACAACGCCTATGGCTCCGTCGTCGAAACCGCGTTCCGCCATGCGGTGGGACGGCACGGCGGCACAATCTCGGCGCTCGAGCGCTATCCGCTCACCGCCAACGGCATGCTCGCGCCGGCAAAGCGCATCGTCGAAAGCGTAAAGACCGCGGATGCCGCGATGGCGCCGGTCGATGCGCTGTTCCTGCCGGGTGGCCAGGACTCGCTGCCTCAGATCGCTCCCGTGATCGCCTATTCGGGCCTCGACACGACCAAGGTGAAGCTGCTCGGCACGAGTGCATGGGACTATCCCGCCGTCGGCCGCGAGCGCGCGCTCGTCGGCGGCTGGTATCCGAGCCCCGATCCTGTCGCCTGGCGCGCCTTCTCGGAGCGCTTTGCGAAGACGTTCGGCACGGCGCCGCCGCGGATCGCATCGGTCGCCTATGACGCCGTGGGCCTCGCCATCGGGCTCGCCAGCAACGCGCCCGGCGCCCGCTACACGCAGGCGAACCTGACGCGCGCGAGCGGATTTACGGGCGTCGACGGCATCGTGCGCTTCCAGCCCAACGGCCTGAGCGAGCGCGGGCTTGCCATTCTCGAGGTGCAGCCGTTCGGCTCCGCGGTGGTCGAGCCGGCGCCGGGAAGCTTCGAAGCGACGAAGATCTCCGCGGCCGACCAAACCCAGACCGGCTCCATCCCCGCCGCAAACTGAGCGCCGGCGCGCGGCGTAAGCGCTATCGGCCGCCCACGGTTATCGCGGCGGCACCGGCGATTGCGCCCGTTAGGGCGTTCTGCTTTTCGTTGAATCGAAGCGCGGCTCTATCTTTTTGTTGGTGTGATGAGGCGAGGGCCGGTGTCTATGCCGCTGCCAGCGCGCCGCGGCGGACGCGCGGCGTCATGCGCTCAGCCTCAGCCAGGATCGCGCGCAAGCCCGAAACGTCGGTCGGCAGAGCCATGGCGGGACGCAGATCCTGCAGCAGCTGGTTGAGCGCATAGTCGGCCGAATCGAGCTGACGCGCCGCGGCCACGTGCAGGCTCTTGATCCGCTGGACGCTCGCCACGGCGGCGGTGAGCACATCGATCGCGCGCTGCCAGTGGTCCTCGATGCGCACCCGCTTTGGCGCGACGGCGACGACGGCATCGCGCCGGGTGCGAACGGGCGCCTCATGCAAGGGAAGCGCTGCGGAGAAGCCGATAACTGCGACCTTGGCCGAGGCGAGAATGCTGCGGAGCATATCGAGACGCTGCGTTGCCTGGTGTCTGATTAATGTTGCATGCGCGCCCAAGCGGGCTGCGCATTTCAAACCGCTACGCCGAACGCCCGCCACGGTCCTAGCCGCTAGCGACCTCATCAAGGTCCACTTATTCGCGTTCAAAGACAACAGGTTCGTGTGCTTTGCTGACATTGCGTGGCCTTTACGCGACGGATGTTGCTGCACTCCAACCGTTATCTTTTCCTACAACGCTTAATGAATCGCTTACCGTATCTTGGAAATGCGCCTGATATCCGCGCCTTACATCTTCGGGCTCATTTTTACGATCGGCCGGGCCGGCTCAGGCCAAGCCGCAAAGGCGGCGCACGTCGGCGGGCGTGGCGCCGCCCGCTCGCAGGGCCGCGAGACCGATGTCTCCGGCGCTCTTTGCGAGCTTGCGACCCTCCGCATCGGTGAGCAGCCGATGGTGATGGTAGAGCGGCTCCGGCAGGTGCAGCAGCACCTGCAGCAGGCGGTGGAGCCCGGTCGCGTGATAGAGATCTTTGCCGCGCGTCACGTTCGTCACCCCCTGGCGCGCATCGTCGACGACGACCGCGAGGTGATAGCTCGCCGGCACGTCCTTGCGCAGGATTACGGCATCGCCCCAAGCCTCGGCATGGGCATCTGTGACGTGGGGCCGTCCCTCCGCATCGACCTCGGTGAAGGTGAGCGGCGCGTCCGCGAGCCGTTCCCGCGCCTTTGCAAGCGCCCGCTCCATGTCGAGCCGGAGCGCAAAGCGCTGCCCCGCATCGATGCGGCTGGCGATTTCTTCTGGCGCGAGGCCGCGATGCAGCCGCGGGTAAAGCGGCGCGCCATCGGGATCGATCGCGCCGGGGACCGCGGCGGCCTCGATCTCGCTGCGCGAGGCAAAGCACGGGTAGAGCAGCCCTTGCGCTTCGAGCCATTGGGCGGCCTGCGCGTAGTCCGCGAAGTGCTGCGACTGGCGCAGCACCGGCTCTTCCCAGGAAATGCCGAGCCAGGACAGATCCTCGAAGATGCCGGCAACGTAGTCCTCGCGACAGCGGGCGACGTCGATATCTTCGATGCGCACGAGAAAGCGTCCGCCCGCGCGCTGCGCCATCTCGAAGCCCGTGAGCGCCGAAAGCGCATGGCCGAGGTGCATCGGCCCGTTGGGGCTGGGGGCGAAACGGAAGACGGGCGACGTCATGGGGCCTGCGGGCCTGGCTCATTCGCGACGTTGAGAGCAGCGGCGCCGGCAAATTGACGGACGTGCGCTGCCTCGACGGCCGCTTATAACCCGCGCGATCTCATACAGAGGGATTAATCGGCGGCCATAGGCGCGACGGCGCCCCGCGCGTTCGCCTGCCCACCGCGCGCTTTGGCGCGGACCGTCGTTTCGGCAGACTTTGCGTAGGCGCCATTATGGGCTTAGGCTGCACCGGCGCGGCCACGAAAGCGGCCGTGCACGCCATGCCTATGAAGAAAAAACAGCAAACACACGTCATCATCGACGAAGCCGGCATGCGGGCCGGCGTGCGCGCCCTGCGCCGCAAGTGTCCGTACATGCGGCAGGTCCATGACCGGACGGGCGATCCGCCGCTGCGCGATTACCGCCCCGGCTTCGCGGGCCTCGCGCGCATCGTCGTCGGCCAGCAGGTGTCGCTCGCGAGCGCGCTGGCGATCTGGGGACGCCTGCAGACGGCGGTGCAGCCGTTGACGCCGGAAACGTTTCTCCTCGCCGATGACGCGACGCTACGGGCCGTCGGCCTGTCGAGCGGCAAGGTGCGGACGCTGCGGGGCATCGCCACCGCCATTGCGAACGGGTTCGATCTCGAGGGGCTGACAACCGCACCCGAAGCCGTGGTGCACGAGCAGCTCACCTCCCTTTCGGGCATCGGGCCGTGGACCGCCGATATTTACGCGCTCTTCTGTCTCGGCCGGGCGGACGCCTTCGCCTCCGGGGACCTCGCGCTGCAGACCGTCGCGCGCCTCGTCATGGAGCTCGACAGCCGCCCTTCGCGCGATGGGCTTTTGGCCATTGCGGAACGCTGGCGGCCCTGGCGCGGGGTCGCGGCGCACCTTCTGTGGGCATACTACAAGGTCGCAGACCGAACATTGCTCCTTCAGAAAGCCACATGATTCCCGTGTGTTAGCCTCTGCCAATCCTTACTTGGCGCAACCTTTATGGAGCCCTTCACAGAGTTGATATGCATCGCTAGTATCCCCGCCGGACATCGAGGAGAGCGCGATTCGTAGAAGACGAAACCGATAGGACATCAACGAGTGGATGCACACGCCGCCATTCCGGAC
>DASRYA010000073.1:0-26665 GCA_035687305.1 Hyphomicrobium sp.
CGCGCCGTAGCCGTTGTCCAGGTCGTGGCCATAGTGGTCATGGATCGGCTGCGCGGGCGGCCACTGATCATAGTTCGGCGCATGCGCCTCGCGCGTGTCGAACTGCGGACCGGGCTGCTGTGGCGCCGCGTGCGGCTGGCGATAACCGGCCGCTGCGAAGATCGGATTTTCGGCCGCCGGAGTGGCGTAGGCCTGGCGCTGAGGCGACACCGGTTGGGCGGGCTGCTGCTGGCGCACGGGAGCGGCCGGACGCGGCGCTGCCTGCTGCTGCGGCGCATATTGCGGCGGCTGGGTGCGCGGGAAATTCTCAAAGTCGTGGGTCGGCTGCGCATTGCGCGCGCTGTCGAGGCTGCTCAGGCCCTGGCGATTGGGAGCCGGGCGCTGCGGTGCAGCGGGGGCGGACGTCTGCTGAGAGGCCTGCGGCGCCGCCTGCGAGGGTCGCCCGTACTGCGCCTGCGGAGGAGCAGCCGCGGGCTGGACTGGCGGGGCATACTGCGGCTGCGAAGGCGTCTGGCCCTGCGGGTAATGGTAGCCCTGCTGGTTCCCGTAGCCGGGGGCACCCTGCTGGTCGGTGTATGCCTGCTGAGGCGGATAGCTGGGCGCCTGCTGACCGGGCACAGCGTATTGCTGCTGGGTCTGCGGGCGCTGTGCGGGTCGTCCGCCGCTGCGCGGATCCGGCTCGCCCGCGGGATGGCGCGTAGCCGGCCAACCACTATTTGCGGCACCTTGGGAGCGAGACATCCTGTGATCCCCTCGAAGCGCTTAATGGGCCTCTGCGTCGAATCGGAGTCTAGCGCATAGAATCCGGGGCCTCGACGCCAAGGACCGAAAGTCCCGAGGATATCACCTGCTGGACGGCGGCGATCATCGCTAGGCGCGCCGCGGTCATAACCCCGTCTTCTGCTTGGATAAATCGCAAATGTGGCAAATCGTTGCCTCGCGTCCACTGGCCGTGGAGCGCCGAAGCGAGATCGTAGAGGTAAAAGGCGAGCCGGTGCGGCTCCTCGGCGCGGGCAGCGCCCGCAACGAGACGGGGGAAAAAAGCGAGCTTTTTGATGAGCTCGATCTCGCCCGCATCGGTCAGGCGCGACAGGTCGGCCTCGCAAACCTGCTTGCTGCCCGGAGCGAGCTCCGGAAAGATTTCCTGTGCATTGCGGAACACGGATGCGGCACGGGCGTGCGCATACTGCACGTAGAAGACGGGATTGTCCTTCGACTGCTCCACCACCTTGGCAAGGTCGAAGTCGAGCGGCTCCAGCTCCTTGCGGTAGAGCATCATGAAGCGCACCGGATCGCGGCCCACTTCATCCACCACATCGCGCAGCGTCACGAACGTTCCCGCGCGCTTCGACATCTTGTAGGGCTCGCCGTTCTTGAACAGCTTCACGAGGTTGACGACCTTGATCGCAAGGTCGCTCGTCCCTCCGTCCGTCTGCCACGCTTTCAGCTTGCCCTTCCCGTCGCGCTCCACCGCACCGCCGGTAAACGCCGCGATCACCGCCAGCATGCGGGGGATGTAACCGATGTGATCGGCGCCGAAGACGTTGACGAGATGGCGATAGCCGCGCTGCAGCTTGTCGTAGTGATAGGCGACGTCGCCGGCGAAATAGGTGTAGCTGCCGTCCGACTTCATGAGCGCGCGGTCTTCGTCGTCGCCGAATTCCGTCGACTTGAAGAGTGTCTGCTCGCGGTCTTCCCACTCATCGTCGTCGTGGCCCTTCGGACGCGGCAGCCGGCCTTCGTAAATCAGGCCCTTGGCGCGCAGAACCTCGATGGCCGCCTTCACCTTGTCGGTGCCGGCCTGCGTTAGCGAAGCCTCCGAGAAGAACACGTCGTGCTGAATGTTGAGCGCCGCGAGATCGTCCTTGATCATCGGCATGATCTCGCCGATCGCGAACGTGCGCACGATCGGCAGCCAGCGCTCCTCGGGCATGTTGATGAGCGCCGGGCCGTGCTCCGTCGCAAGCGCCTGCCCCACTGGCTTCAGGTATTCTCCGGGATAGAGCCCGGCGGGAATGTCGCCGATGTCCTCGCCCAGTGCCTCGCGGTAGCGCAGGAACACCGAGCGCGCGAGGACGTCCACCTGCCCGCCCGCATCGTTGACGTAATATTCGCGCGTCACGTCATAGCCGACGAACGCGAGCAGGTTGGCGAGCGCATCACCGAACACCGCGCCGCGGCAATGGCCGACGTGCATCGGGCCCGTTGGGTTCGCGGAGACGTATTCGATGTTGACGGTGCGCCCCGCGCCGAGTTGCGAGCGCCCGTAATCGCCACCTGCATCGAGGACGGCGCGCACGAGCCGCTGCCAAACCTCCGGCTTCAGCGTGAGATTGATGAAGCCGGGCCCGGCCACGTTCACCGCGGCGATGCCATCGGCCGCGGCAAGCTTCGCCTGCAGCTTGTCGGCGATGTCGCGCGGCTTCATACGCGCCGGCTTGGCCAGCACCATCGCCGCATTCGTCGCAAGGTCGCCGTGGGTCGGATCGCGCGGAACCTCCACGTCGATTCCGATGGTTGGCAGGTCGGCGGGAAGCTCCCCCTCCGACTTCAAGGCTTCGAGCGCCGCCGCAACGCGGCTTTCGATCTCGGCGAACACGTCCACGGCGGCTGATCCTGGCGCTGAAAATGATGTTGAGAGGCGGGCGCCCGCCTAACGCAAATCCGGGGTGTCGTCAAACAGCCGGCGGTGGGCGTCGATGGCATAACGGTCCGTCATTCCGGCGACGAAATCGGCGATCAGGCGTGCACGGTGGCGACCTTCGAGGCGCCGCGAGACGGCATGCCAGGCCTCGCCCATGGCCGCGGGCTCGGCCATGTAGCGCCCGACGAGGTCGGCGACGATGCGCTCGGCCCCGCGCATCGCCCCCATCACCTTCTCATGGCGGTAGACCCGCTGGAACAGGAAGCGCTTCAGCCGCGTGATGTCGGCGGCCATCGGGGGAGAGAAGGCAACGGTTGCATCGGCGTTTGCCCGGATCGCGTCGGGCGAAGCGGGCGCGAGGGCGGCGAGCCGTGCCCTCGTCTCGGTTACGAGGTCGGCGATCATCACCGTGATGAGGCGGCGCGTCAGCTCGTACATGAGCCGCCCCTCGTCCGTACATCCGCCCGCCCGCACCTGCGCCATCGCCGGCCCGGAAAGAGGCTGCGCAGCGAGATCGGCCACGGTGATGAGGTCTGCCCTCAGGCCGTCGTCGATGTCATGGGAGACATAGGCGATGTCGTCGGCGAGCGCCGCGACCTGCGCCTCCGCCGACGGCCAGGAGCCAAGGTCGAGGCTGCGCCAGGCTTCGAGCCGGCCCGCAACCTTGGCGACGGCGCTGCCCGCCGCCACCGGGCCGTTGTGCTTCGCAAGCCCCTCGAGGCTCTCCCAGGTGAGGTTCAGACCGTCGAACTGCGCATACTTGCGCTCCAGCACCGTGACCACGCGCAAGCTCTGCGCATTGTGATCGAACCCGCCGAACTCGTGCATCACCGCGTCGAGCGCACGCTCCCCCGCATGGCCGAACGGCGGATGCCCCAGGTCGTGTGCAAGCGCGATGGCCTCGGCAAGGTCCTCATCCAGCCGGAGCTGGCGCGCGACCGTGCGCGCGATCTGCGCCACCTCCAGCGAGTGCGTCAGCCGCGTGCGGAAGTGATCGCCCTCGTGGAAGAGAAAAACCTGCGTCTTGTATGTGAGCCGGCGGAACGCCGTGGAATGGAGAATGCGGTCGCGGTCGCGCTGGAACGGGCTGCGCGTCGTGCACTCGGGCTCGGCATAGGGCCGCCCGCGGCTCGGAACCGCATTTGCCGCATAGGATGCCGGCGCGCGCTCCCCTGGAGCCAGCTCAGCCCCGTAATTCCCCATTCCGGCCGCGGTATTCGCGCCTCTGGTGCCCGATTTGTCCGTTGTCGATGCCTGCACCGGCCCCTCCACGGGGTTTGATTTGCGGCGCTTCCCGCTTATCTTGGATAGCAAAGGATTCCGGCGCGAGGGCAACCCCGCGCTGTGTCGCGTGCGTCAGCTTCCTATATGATGGCGCACGAATACCTTCGAGAGATAGCCGGTCGAGACAGCAGATGAGCCAATCCGTCACCGTCACCGAGCGCGCCGCCAAACGCATCGCCGAGATCGTTGCCGACGAGGCTGCGGCCGAGGCCCTGCGCGTGAGCGTCGAAGGCGGCGGCTGCTCCGGTTTCCAGTATAAGTTCGATCTCGTACCCGGCGCCGCCGACGACGATGTCGTACTCGAGCGGTCCGGCGCAAAGGTCGTCATCGATCAGGTATCGCTCGGCTTCCTGGCCGGCTCCGAGATCGATTTCGTCGACGACCTGATCGGCGCCTCGTTCCGCATCACCAATCCCAAGGCAACCGCTTCCTGCGGCTGCGGGACCAGTTTCTCCATCTGATGGCGAGCGCGCCGCGGGTGCCGGGGCAATGATGCTTCCTGGCGCTCGCCATGATTCTCGACTACCCCTGCCCGCATGAAGGTCACCACCTGGAACATCAACGGCGTCAAGGCACGCCTTGAATCGGCGCTCGCCTACCTGCGGCAAGCCTCGCCCGAGGTGATCTGCCTGCAGGAGATCAAGAGCCTCACCGAGGCCTTCCCGAAGGAAGCCTTCGAGGATCTCGGCTACCAGTGCGCCGTGCACGGCCAGAAGGGCTTCAACGGCGTCGCCATTCTCTCCAAGCTGCCGCTGGAGGAAGTGCGCACCGGGCTGGCGGGCAACGACGAGGACGAGCAATCGCGCTTCATCGAAGCGATCGTTTCCGTGCCCTCCGGCGTCGTGAAGGTCGCCTCGATCTACGCACCGAACGGCAATCCGGTCGCCACGGAGAAGTTTCCCTACAAGCTCGATTGGCTGCAGCGCCTGCATACGCACTTCCGCGAGCTTCTGGCCGAAGAAATCCCGTTCGTGATGGCCGGCGATTACAACATCATTCCCGAGCCGATCGATGCCAAGCGGCCCTCCGCATGGACCTCGGACGCGCTGTTCCAGCCCGAATCACGCGCCGCCTATCGCCGGATGCTGAGCGACGGGCTCACCGATGCGATCCGCCTCTGCCATCCCGGCCCCGGTGTCTACACCTTCTGGGATTATCAGGCGGGCGCCTTCCAGAAGGATGACGGCATACGCATCGATCATCTTCTGCTGTCGCCCCAAGCGACAGACCGGCTGCGGGCGGCGGGCGTCGACCGCTTCACGCGCGGCTGGGAAAAGCCGTCCGATCACGTGCCGGCCTGGGTCGAACTCGATCTCTGAGACGCTGGCGCAGAGCGCGCTTCCCTATTCGCTGCACCGGGCGGTGATGACGCTACCGGTCGCCGGCAGGAACACCTTGCAGTCGAGCTGACGCGCCATGCCGGCCGGAGCGGCCGCCACTTCGGCGCCGCGCTTGCCGGCATCTTTCCCCAGCGCGTCGAGGCGTTCACGCGCGGTGCGCCTCGACGCCGGCGCATCGAAGGAACCGCCGCCCGCCGCGAGGGCCTGTTCGAAATGCTTGCGGGCGGCTGCCGCCTCGCCGCGCGCTTCGAGAATGCGGCCCTTGAGCGCCTGCGCGGCGGAGAAATCGGCGCGGAGTTCCAGGGCATGATCGACCAGCACCGCCGCCTCCTGTCCGCGGCCTTCCGCGAACGCGATTGCGGCGCGAACATATCGTGCCGCAGCATCGTCCCCACCCGCACCCGAAACGGAGTCTACCTCGTCATTCGCGCCGCGATAGTCGCCGCCATCGGCCAGGAGCAGCGCCCGCATCAGCGCGATTTTTGGCTCATGGCTCTTCAGGCTGCGCGCCGCGTCGAGATCGGCGAGCGCTGCCTCCCGCTGGCCGTCCGCCCTCAGCACGCTCGCGCGGCTGAACAGAAAGCGCCATTCCTTCGGCTCACGCGCCACCGACGCATCGATATCGGCGATGGCCTTCGAGACCGCGCCCTGCGCCGCGTACGCAAGGCCTCGGGCTTCGAATGCCCGGGCGAATTGGGGACGCCGTTCCAGCGCCCGGGAAAAATCGACGATGGCCTTGTCATAGTCCCCGGCGCGGCTCAGCGCGGTGCCGCGATTGAAAAATCCGATATACATTTGCGCATCCGGCAGCCGGCCGCTGTCCATCACGCGCGTGCACGCGGCTGCTCCTGCCCGGTCTTTTGCTGCGGTGCAATTCGACAGGTCCCGCTGCATGCCCGCCGAAGCCGAGGTCGCCAGCAGCACGACGGCGAGGAAACCTCCCGTCAACACTCCACCAATCAATACGAAACGGCCGCGAAGCATTTTGGCGTCCCCCGGTTCCGGATCCTTAGCCATCCGCTGAAGTCGCCGTCGACGGAACGGCGCATGCGCAACCGTTACCCGCAAGCTCGCCGCTGCTCAGTTCCTCGCGGAACAGCGGGCCATTGCCGATTTAAAAACACTGCTTAGCTGAAGGACTGTGAGGAGCTACAACAACAGTGCCGTTCAGCGACTTGTTACGTTTCTCGGCCAATCTCCGCGTCGAACTGGTTGCTTCGCTCGGCCCGTGAAGCTTCAATCCGGTTAGACGCGTCCTTTGAATTTCAGGCTCATTGCGCAAGGTCCGCTCATGAACAACTCAAATATCGTCAATCGCCTGGCGCACCGCGCTGCAGTGCTGTCGCTCGCGATCGTTCCCGTGGTGGGTTTCATCGGTCCCAGCGAGGCTGAGTCGAGCAGCAGCCTCGCCGGCTCGTGGAGCGGCGGCGGCTGGGTGTCTTTCGCCAGCGGCGCGAGGGAGAAAGCCCGGTGCAACGCCCACTATAGCGGCGGCGGCGGCAGCTATACCGTCACCGCGACCTGCGCGACCGCGTCTGGCAAAGCTTCGCAGACCGCAAAGGTCTACCGCGTGAGCGGCAGCTCCTATAAGGGGAGCTTCTTCAACAGCGAATACAACGTGCGCGGATCGATCCGAGTGCACGTCAGTGGCAAGAGCCAGAGCGTGAGCCTGTCGGGCGACGGTGCTTCGGCTCAGCTCAACCTGAAGCGCCGCTGATCCGCTACGTCCAATCTGGAGGCTGGAGCGTGCCTTCGCGCTCCGGCCTTTCTATGCCAGCATCACACGTCGTGCTCGGCATCAGGCGATACCTGCAGCGATCCCAGCACTGACCCGCTCCAGCGTTCCACCTTCTCCGGCAGGAACACGTAGCTGTGGAGCTTGAAGACGAGCCCGTTCTCCATCACCGTATGCGCGCCCGTATAGACGGCGTCAGCGGGCAAGTAGTAGGCGCACGAGAAACTCGCGCGTGCCTTATTGACCGCGTTCGCCGCGATCTCCTCGTTCTCGCCGCGAGCCTGGTACATCAGGAAATTGATGGAATCGGCCTTCGCGTCGCAGAAGAAACCGCTTACGCGCTCGGGACTACGCACCGTCGCGGCATCCGACGGCGGCGGTGACACGGTTGCGGCCGTGCCGGCAAAGCACAGCGCAACGATGGGGAATTTGCCTGAGAGTTGCCGCCGGGAGCGGCGTAGCGGAGCAGCAAGGGCGATCATGCACACCTCCAAGGTCTAAGCCGACGCACGGGCCGTGCGTCTCTCTCCGCCTTGGACGTGATCCCCCGCGTCCGATTCTTCTTTTGGATCTCGTTCGCAGGATATGGGCTCCTACGACCGCGCTCAAGCGCAAGTCATGGGCAGACGCTGCCTAATCGCGCGTCAACTGCGCTGCCCGGACCCAATGAAATTGCAAATGTTTGGAAACGCCGCGCTCGGGTGCAGCGCCTGGCTTTCTCATTTCGCGGTCGCACGAGAGACGCCGCCGAGTGGCCTACCTCATTGTCCGGGTGCCGATGCGCTCGCGCTTGCGCCGACATCGCGCAGCCCGCTGCCGGCCGCCGGAGTACCGATGAACGTCGAGTTGCTGCCCGAGGCAGCCGCTGGCAGCGAGGGCTTCGGCAGGGGCACCGGCTGCGCTGCGACGGAGGCCGACGGCGGCTGCAGGTCTTCCTCGGCGCTCATATCGAACAGCACGGGCTCGCCGTTGCCGCAGGTGCGTGTCGCCTGGATGTTCAGAAGCCCGAGCCCGGTGTCATCGCGTGTATCGGGCTTGCGGCCATAGCGCGTGCGCCAGTCCGCAACGAGGCCCGTCGCCTGCTTGCGTACGCCCTGTGCCACGCCGCAGTAGATGTTCTGGTAGACGTCCTCGATCCAGACACGCTCGTAGGTCGGCGAGTTGGATACGGCGACCGAGATGAGCGCGAGCGCGCGCACCGGATCGGCCTTCATGTATTTGCCGCGCCAGAGCAGATCCGCAAGGAACGCCTGCGCGCCCGGATGCCCCTTCTGGCTCAGCACCGAAAGCCAGTGCTTGGCGTAGGGAACGTCGCTCTCGATGCCGTCGCCATGCAGGTAGAGCTTGGCGAGCTCGAACTGGGCATCCTCATCGCGGAAGAACTGCGCGGCCTCGCGCAGATACTCCATCGCGATCTTGGAGTTCGGCTTGAGGTTGATCTCCGGCAGACCGTTGATCAGATAGCCGGCGATGCGCGTCATGGCCTTGGCGACGTAGGGCGCGCGCTGGTCATCGTCGGGATCGACGTCCGTGTGCTCCTCGGCGATCTTCAGGTAGAGCTCGTAGGCCTTCGCGTGATCGGTGCGCGAGCCGTTATTGTCGGCGTAAATGCGGGCAAGGTAGTAGGGCGCAAGAAAGAGGTGCGCTTCAGCGGCGTATTCGAGCGCCGGAATGGCGATCTCGTAGTAGCCGCCATTGAATGCGCCGATGCCCTGGTCCAGCGCATCCTGGGGCGAGCTGTATTTGCCCGGCGCCGCCCCGGCGCCGACGACGCCGAGGCACAGCGCGAGGCCGGCCAGAAGTACGCGTACTGTCCGATCAAATATCCGCATAGCAGATCACTTCCGCTTTGCCGCCAGCGTGGGTCACAGCGCCCTTCGATGCCGGTCCGACCTGTTCGGCATACTTGCGTATCGCGCCGGTCTTGTAGGGATTGTCCGGCGCTTTCCAATTCTTGCGGCGCTCCGCCAACTCCGCCTCGTCCACCTCGAGGTCGAGCGTGCCGTTCACGGCATCGATAGAGATGATGTCGCCATCCTTGAGCAGACCGATGGGGCCACCGACCGCCGCCTCCGGGCCGACATGCCCGATGCAGAAGCCGCGCGTGCCGCCCGAGAAACGGCCATCCGTGATGAGCGCAACCTTCTCGCCCGCGCCCTGCCCGTAGAGCGCGGCCGTCGTCGAAAGCATCTCGCGCATGCCGGGGCCGCCCTTGGGTCCCTCGTAGCGGATGACGATGACGTCGCCTTCCTCGTACTTGCCCGCGTCGACCGCAGCGAAGGCATCTTCCTCGCAGTTGAACACGCGCGCAGGTCCGCGGAACGTCAGCTTCTTCAGGCCCGCGACCTTCACGATCGCGCCATCGGGAGCGAGCGTGCCCTTGAGGCCCACGACGCCACCCGTCGGCGTGATCGGTGTCGAAACCGGATAGACGACTTTCTGGTCGGTGTTGAAGGTGACGTCCTTCAGGTTTTCCTTCATCGTGCGGCCGGTGACGGTCAGGCAGTCGCCGTGCAGAAGGCCGCCGTCAAGCAGCGCCTTGAGAATCTGCGGCACGCCGCCGATGTCGTAGACGTCCTTCGCCACATACTGCCCGCCCGGCTTGAGGTCGGCGATGTAGGGCGTGCGCTTGAAGATCTCGGCGACGTCGAAAAGATCGAAGTCGATGCCGACCTCGTGCGCCATTGCCGGCAGATGCAGCGCGGCGTTGGTGGAGCCGCCCGTCGCTGCAACGACAACGGCCGCGTTCTCGAACGCCTCACGGGTGCAGATGTCTCGCGGACGGATATTCTTTTCCAGAAGGCTCATGACCGCGCGGCCGCTCTCGACCGCGAAGGAATCGCGGTTTTCGAACGGCGCGGGCGCACCGGCCGAGCCTGGCAGCGCAAGGCCGATGGCCTCGGACACGCACGCCATCGTGTTGGCGGTGAACTGGCCGCCGCACGCGCCGGCCGAGGGACACGCTACGCACTCGAGCGCGTGGAGTTCTTCGTCCGACATCTTGCCCGAAGCGTGCATGCCGACGCCTTCGAACACGTCGACGACGGTGACGTCCTTGCCCTTGAACTTGCCGGGCAGGATCGATCCGCCATACATGAACACGGACGGCACATTGAGACGCAGCATCGACATCATGATGCCCGGGAGCGATTTATCGCATCCCGCGATGCCCACGAGCGCATCGTAGCAATGGCCGCGCATCGTCAGCTCGATGGAATCGGCGATCACCTCGCGCGAGACGAGCGAGGCTTTCATACCCTGGTGGCCCATGGCGATGCCATCGGTCACCGTAATGGTGCAGAATTCACGCGGCGTGCCGCCCGCCTCGTCGACGC
Organism: Hyphomicrobium sp.; assembly: GCA_035687305.1. GTDB lineage: Bacteria > Pseudomonadota > Alphaproteobacteria > Rhizobiales > Hyphomicrobiaceae > Hyphomicrobium_A. The sequence goes on from DASRYA010000073.1 coordinate 10,339, forward strand.
CCATCTTGGCGGACTGAGCCTGGCGCATCAGCGCGATGTTGCAGGGAGCAGCTTCGTTCCAGCACGAGACCACGCCCACGAGCGGGCGATGAATCTGCTCTTCGGTGAGACCCATTGCGTAATAGTAGGACCGATGCGGCGCGCGCGTCGGGCCTTCCGTCACGTGTCGGCTAGGCAGCTTTGATTTGTCGAACTTTTTGTCGGTCATTCGAATGTTTTTTCCGTGCACCCAGATAAGCAGAAGTCGCGAGGCCCCTTATGTGAGGCATCGCGCAATGAAACGAAGGCTGCCCAAGCCTATGGTCTGAAAAGCGCGCGCGGCGGACGACTGTGGCACCCTCGCCTTCCGCGCGTTTCCCTCGCTCCCTAGTAGCCGCAAGCTGGCGCCGTATTGTGGCTCAACGGAGGCAGTGAGCGCCCAATTCGTGGCATCATTGCCACATGCCACAACGGACTGTTAACAGCGTTCTAGAAATTCGCTGGATCGCCCGATCAGGCCACTGCCTCGAGACGGCGGACAGCCGCTTTCAGGCGCAGAATGGCGTCCTCCAGCTCGGCTTTGCGCTCGCGCGCCTCCTCGACCGCCTCTTCCTTGGCCTTGGCCATGAATTGGGGATTGGAGAGCTTCGCGTCCATCTTCCCGAGGTCGCTTTCCGCCTTCTCGATCTCGCGCCCGAGGCGCTTCATCTCGGCCGCGGCATCGATGACCCCGCCCAGCGGCAGGGCAGCGGTTGTATCGCCCGCGACGATGACGGCGGCACCCTTCGGCGCCGTATCGGGGAAGCTGATGCCGTCGAGGCGGGCGAGCCGGCCGATCGTCTCCTCGTGACGCCGTGCGCGTTCCTGTAGTTCGGGGCTCGCATTGGGAAGCATCAGCGGCAGCTTCGCCGCGGCCGGCACGTTCATCTCCGTGCGGACCGAGCGGATCTCGGAGATGAGACGCACCACCCAGCCGATCTCCTCGTCGACATCGGCATCGATGAGCCCGGAAATGTTCGGCCAGCGGCTCAGCGCCAGGAGGTTCTCGCGCTTCTCCCCGTGCTCCACGGCGTGCGCCCAAAGCTCCTCCGTAATGTAGGGCATGAACGGGTGCAGCAGCTTAAGAATCTGGTCCAGCGTCCAGGCGACCATCGCGCGCGTTTCCGCGATCGCGGTTTCATCATCGCCCGCAAGGACCGGCTTGATCAGTTCCAGGTACCAGTCGCAGAAGACGCCCCACACGAACTCATAGACTGCACCCGCGGCCTCGTTGAACTTGTAGGCTTCCAGCGCCTCCGTCACGGTGCGCGCGGCACGCTCGGTCTCGCCCGCGATCCAGCGGTTCACAGGCTCCGTCACCGATGACGGCTCGAAGTCGCGGCGGCGCACGCATTCGTTCATCTCGGCAAAGCGCGCAGCGTTCCAGAGCTTGGTCGCGAAGTTACGGTAGCCCTCGACGCGGCTCGTCGACAGCTTGATGTCACGTCCCTGCGCGGCCATTGCCGCCAGCGTGAAGCGCAGCGCATCGGCCCCGTAGGTGTCGATCATCACCAACGGGTCCATCACGTTGCCCTTCGACTTCGACATCTTCTGCCCCTTCTCGTCGCGGACGAGGGCGTGGATGTAGATGTCGCGGAACGGCACTTCCTCCATGAAGTGCAGGCCCAGCATCATCATGCGGGCGATCCAGAAGAAGATGATGTCGAAGCCGGTGACGAGCACACTGGTGGGGTAATAGCGCTTCAGCTCCGCGGTCTCGTCCGGCCAGCCGAGCGTCGAGAACGGCCACAGACCCGACGAGAACCAGGTGTCGAGCACGTCCTCGTCGCGTCTGAGCGGCGTCTCGGCACCGTAGTGCGCGTTCGCGAGCGCCTGCGCCTTCGCCTCATCCTCGGCAACGAACACTTTGCCGTCCGGCGCATACCAGGCGGGAATCTGATGGCCCCACCAGAGCTGGCGCGAGATGCACCAGGGCTGGATGTTGCGCATCCACTCGAAGTACGTCTTCTCCCAGTTCTTCGGGACGAAATTCGTCTTGCCGCTCTCCACCATCGCGATGGCGGGCTTCGCAAGCTCGGCGGCGTTGACGTACCACTGGTCCGTCAGCCACGGCTCGATGACGACGCCGGAGCGGTCGCCGTGCGGAACCGTGTGGCTCGTCGGCTCGATCTTTTCCAAAAGGCCCATCGCGGCAAGATCGGCAACGACGCGCTTCCTCGCCTCGAAGCGGTCGAGCCCGCGATAGGCTTCCGGCGCCATTTCGTTGATGCGCGCGTGATCGTCGAGCACGTTGATCTGCTCGAGCCCGTGCCGCTTGCCGACCTCGAAGTCGTTGAAGTCGTGCGCGGGCGTAATCTTCACCGCGCCCGTTCCCTTCTCGGGATCGGAATGCTCATCGGCAACGATCGGAATCTCGCGGCCGACGAGCGGCAGGCGCACCTTCGCGCCCGCCTTCAGCAGCGCAGCGTAACGCTCGTCGTCCGGATGCACGGCGACGCCCGTGTCGCCCAGCATCGTCTCGGGACGCGTGGTGGCGACGACGATGTAATCCTTGTCGTAGCCGGCAACCTTCTGCGCCAGCGGATAACGGAAGTGATACATGTGGCCGGATGGATTGTGCTTCAGCGCCTTGCCCAGCGCTTCCACATCGAAGGGCTTTGCAGCATCCCCGTCGTTTGCTTTGCCTGCCTCCGGCAGGACCCAGTTGAACGTGCCGCGCGCGTCCACCTGCACCACTTCGAGATCCGAAATGGCGGTCTGGAACTTCGGGTCCCAATTGACGAGGCGCTTGTCCTTGTAGATCAGCCCGGCTTCGTAGAGTTCCACGAACACCTTGACGACGGCCCGCGACAGGCCCTCGTCCATGGTGAAGCGCTCGCGGCTCCAGTCGCACGAGGCGCCGAGCCGCTTCAGCTGGTTGAGAATGGTGGAGCCGCTCTCTTCCTTCCAGGCCCAGACCTTCTCGATAAACTTCTCGCGGCCGATCGCGCGGCGGTCCGGCTCCTGCCGCTCCATCATCTGCCGCTCGACGACCATCTGCGTCGCAATGCCGGCGTGATCGGTGCCCGGCTGCCAGAGCACATCCTTGCCGCGCAGCCGCTCGAAGCGGCAGAGCACGTCCTGCAGCGTGTTGTTCAGCGCATGGCCCATGTGCAGCGAGCCGGTGACGTTCGGCGGCGGAATGACGATGCAGTAGGGCTGCGCGTCGCTCCGGTCGGGGCGGCCGGCCTTGAAGGCGTCGGTGCGTTCCCATTCCGCGCGGATGCGCGGCTCGATCTCGGCGGGCTGATAGATTTTGTCGAGCATTGAGGCGGAAATCTCTGGAGCAGGGCGGGACCTGCGGTCCTACGCTCTCCCTTCCCGCACTGTCAACAATAGGGCCGGCGCGGCCGCCGATCGACAGCGCCGGCGAGAGGCGAATGTAAAATCCATGACGGCCGTCAGGCTTTGCCCGGGCTCGGGTTTGCGCCCTCGGTCTGCTCCGTCAATTCGCTGCGCAGCGCCTCCTCGACGATGCGCGGCATGTTGTCGGCAAGCCATTGACGCAGCATCGGCCGCAGCAATTCGGCAGCCGCGCGATCGAGCTTCGGCGGCGCGCCCGTCTGCGTGGCCGAAACAGCGGCTGTCGCCGAGGCGGCCTCCTCCAGCAGCTTCTTGGCACCGACGCCGCTGATGAACGAGGAGCCGGACGCAAATACCGAAAGCGCACCCGGTTGCTGCTGCACAAGATCGACGACCGCGTCGAGCAGCGCGTCCGCCCTTGCAGACGCTGCGCCGGACGCCACGGAGGGTTCGGCCTTTGCAGAGCCCGACTCGCCGCTCGCACCACCCATCTCGGCCTTCGGCAGTGGGGTCGATGAAACGGAATCGCCCCGCGCCACAGCGTCCGCTGCCGGTTTGTCGGCCGCCGCCTCCTTGGCCATCGGTTGCAGCTCGACGATATTCTCGGCAGACCGCGACAGCGGTGGCAGCGCGACCGCCTGCTCGACGGACTTCAGCGCCTCGCGCAGCGGACGCGGGAACGGCGCGATGGTGTTTCCGTTGACGGTAAGGGACGCGACGACATCCTGCGGCATGCCATTGAGGGGCGCACCCTTCGCCGCCGATCCATTGAGCGATGTATCCGTATGTGCGCCGTTGGAACTGGTCTCGGCGCGCACCGTCAAAGGCACGCGCGCGGGAATAGAGAACACCCGCGATTCCACGGTCGCCAAAACCGGCGTCGAAGCCGCAGCGCCCGTAGCATTCCTGCGCGCAGCGGCACCGAGGGCACTGGCGTTTGCCGGGCTAGCGTCGGCGGCGCCCTGCCCCCTCGCCGTATCCGTGCCGGCTTTGTCGACCTCGAGACGCGCCTCGATTGCCTCCGCGGGAGACTTCACCGTCAGCGGCTCGTGCTTGGGGATGACTGTCCCGAAATCGAACGAAAGAAGATCGCGACTATCACCCGAAACCTCGGCCGAGGCCGGTCCCGAGCGCCACTCGGGGAAGCTCGGCAGGCGCAGCCCGCCCGTGTCGACACCGGGTTGCGTGCCGGCGGCCTCCGAAAGGCGGTGGACGTTGTCGAGCCGCGAGTTCGGTGACCCGGTAAAGCCGTTGTGGCTTTCCGAATGGCCACTGCGGTCGAGCGCATTGATGACGTCATGCTGCAGCGACCGGCGCTGATCGGAGAGCGTCGTCGCAACCTTCAGCGCGTCCGCCAGGCTGTTGAACGGCGCAGAGCCGGCTGGCTTTGCCTCGTGGGCCGGCGCGGAAAATCCGTTCGTCCCCTGGACCGACGGGCGCCCTGGCGAGCCTGATTGCGTGCGAGAAAGGAACGGATCCGGCGTCGGGCTCGGCCCGGGCTTATCGTCAGAGATCAACTTGCGGATGGAAGCGAGTATTTCCTCCATGCTGGGCTCGGCGGCCAGCTGCGGCTTACTCATGAGGCGCAATCCTCTACACCACGCGCCCACTCACCGCTGCTTGCGGCCCCCAGGCGCTCCCCGGTCGTGCAACGGCTGTGCCACCCTCAAACGCGCGTACGCAACTAGAGGTACCGGAGCGCCAGAGACACCCTCGGGGTGCGAACCACCCCTACTCCGGACGGCAAGCCGCCGCGTCCACCGGAGGACGGTTAGCCGTCATCCTTGGCAGCTCTGTGGCGCAGGTGCCTCGTCTGAATAATTTCTGCAGCTATCCCGGGCTATTTCACCGGCTCCCAGCCGCCCTCGACCGCCGGCTGCGCCTCGAAGGTCTCCGTGCGTCCATCGCCGTAGGTGATGCTGAGGCCAATCCACTTACGGCGCACCTCTTTATAGTGGACGTTCGGATCGTAGACGTAGGAAGCGGCGCCGATCCATTCGGCATCGAGGCGGCCCATGGCGGAGAGCACCGCGTAGGACGCAACCACGAGATTGCGGCGAGTGGTTTCGAGGTTCACCTGCGAGTTGAGGTATTCGAGCTCGGCGTTGAGCACGTCGAGCAGCGTGCGCTGACCGACCTTTTCTTCCTCGCGCACACCCTGCAGGGCGACCTTGTTCGATTCCACCGCAACGCGATCGGATTCGAGCTGAGCACGCGCCGCTTCGAGCTGCGACCAGGCCGCAACGACGGTCTGCGTCTGCTCCGTGCGGACCTGCTCGATCTGCTGGAGGATGCCGATGTGGTTCTGCTTCGCCTGCCGCACGCGAGCGTAGACGTCGCCCGCCTCGTAGATCGGGATGATCGCGCGACCGACGAGCGTGCTCTGCTCCACCTCGTCGGTCAGCTTCGATGATCCGAAGCGGTCGTTGTAGCTCGCCTCGAGCTGCACCGTCGGCAGCAGCTCGCCGCGGATCCGCTCCACGGTGAACTTGGCAGCCTGCTCGCGGAAGAGCGCCGCGACGACCAGCGGATCTTCGTTGTTGCTGACGCCGATGGCATCCTGCAGCGTACGCGGCAGCAGCTCGTTCGGCGGGCCCGGCCACGCGAGCGCCGTCGGCGGATGGCCGATGACCTGCTGATAGGAGCCGCGGCTGGTGCGCAGGTTGGCGCGTGCCGCATCGAGGCGCGAAACCGCATCGGCGCGGCGGGCTTCCGCCTGCGCCACGTCGGTGCGCGTAACCTCGCCGACGGAGAAGCGATCCTGCGCCGCCTTCAGCTCGCGCGAGAGAACGTTGACGTTGTTCTCGTTGAGACGGACCAGCTCCTGGTCGCGCACGACGTCCATGTAAGCCGTCACCGCCTGCAGGAGCACGCTGCGCTCGACATCGCGCAGCACCGAGCGCTCGGCACGGACGTTCGCTTCCGCTTCGTTGACGGCGTTATAGGTGCGAAATCCACTGAAGATCGGCTGTACGGCCTGCACGCCGTAGCCACGCGGCTTCGTCACACCATCGAGCAGGTTCGACGGACGCTGGTCCGTACGCTCGATGCCGATGTCGGCGTTGCCGGTGATCGTGGGGCGATAGCCCGACATCGCGCGGGCGACATCTTCGTCGCTCGCCCGCTGAAAGGCACGCTGTGCATCGAGGCGCGGATTGTATCCGTAGGCTGCGGACAGCGCTTCCTTCAAGGTCTCCGCCGAGGCCGGAGCACTCTGTCCGGCAAGAGCGAACACCACGCCGAGAGCCAATCCGCCCGCAAAGGCTGCGCGATGCAAACCGGCGTTACGTCGTGCTGACGGCTTACCCAAGTTGCAAACCCACTGTTGCTCGATTTTCTTTTTAATGGCCGTCCGCATTACACCCCTCAGCCACGCACCCGAAGGCGCACGAAGTCCTTCGCGATAATTCGGAATCGCAAGCGTGCCGAGAGTCTGGGGGCTAGTGGACGCTTTGTGTAGTGCCTGGGGAGCGCTGGTGGAAAAGGTATGGAATGGCGTGGCGTCAATCCCACACTCGGCAGCGGCATGCAGCCGCAGCTCATGCGCGTAACTCACGAGAATACCGCGTAGATATTGTCTCCGGCACCAATTGCGTCTGGCACCATATCCACAAGAACTAGAAGACGAACGAAGGCGCCTTCGCAAAGCCCGGAAGCACCGGCGCGGCGGCATCGAAAGCGCCCCATGAATTCACCGAACGGCCCAGCCGGCGCCATTGCGTAGCCGTGCCGACGCCGTCCTCCGCAACGACCGCGACGAGCCGGCCGCCGCCCTTCAACTGGTCGAGAAGCACGTCCGGCGCATTCAACACAGCCCCCTCGATGACGATGGCATCGAAGGGCGCGTCGTCGGCGGAGCCAGCATCCAGCGGTCCTGTTTTTACGGTGACATTCGCGATGCCGAGATCAGCCAGATTGGTGCGGGCCTCACCCGCGAGCGCTTCATCGCTCTCGATTGCGATAAGGCTTCCCGCCATGCGTGCAAGGATAGCCGTGCCGTAACCCGTGCCGCAGCCGACATGCAGCACGCGGTCGCCGTCGGAAATGTCGGCGAGCTGCAGCAGCTTCGCGGTGAGGCGCGGGGCGAGCAGCCAGCGGCGCTCCGGCCCCGGGGGCGTCAGCGGCAGCGCTTCATCGATGTAGGCGAGCCCGGCCATGGTCTCGGGAACGAAACGCTCGCGCGGCAGCTCGCGCATAGCCTGCAGGATGCGCCGGTCGGTGACATCGCTGGGCAGAACCTGGCTCTCGACCATGTTCAGGCGCTGCGTTGCGGCGTCGACCATTTCTTCCTCCGGCTTTCCCTATCGCTTGCGGCGCAACATAGCCGAAGCCGACGCGGCGCGCGACGGGGCGCAAAGCCTCGTGAACTGACGTTGCACAGCGGGTGCGGCTATCTCGGCCCGCAGCCGACTCTCGGCCGGCACACGCCAGGCGTGCGCGGCGTGCCATGTCTTCGGGAAACCCTTGAATTTATTGGAGGCCACGCCCGGAATCGAACCGGGGTGCGCGGATTTGCAGTCCGCTGCGTCACCACTCCGCCACGTGGCCGTTCGACCCGGCCGCGCCGAAGTTCGAAAGGAATGCGCCGTGTATCATAAGGCGCGGAGACTGCAAAGGCCGCCGTGACTTTATGGCTGAAGATCAGCCGGTCAGGGCCCCAGCGCGGCCAGACAGCATAAAGCCAGCGGCGCGTTGCCCCGAAAACCATTCCAGTGCACCGCCTTTTCGCCCCGCGTCCGATCTTCTCGAAGTCCGGCGCCCAGCGGCCGCCCGCGGCCCGGCGTACGGGGAAGTAAATTCCCGCGATAAAACTTCTCGGAGTCCGCAAAGATTCCACACATCGGATTTCTGCACTCTGCACGCAGTAGCGGCAGCACCCCGGTCGGCCCGCAGAAGGGCTGTTAGACCTGAGCTGCGCGCAACGGTTCTTGTGGAGCAGATCGTCATGCAACAGCGAGCGAGGGACGCAACCGCACCCGAGCCCATCGAGGGCAAGCGCGGCGCGAGCATCGCCGGGCCGCGAAATCTCGCGCTCGAACGGCAAGTGCCCGACATCCTCGCGGCACCCGAAACCGACAGCGGCTCGCTGCCCAACATGCATTTCCCGTTCGCCTTCGCGCACAACCGTCTGGAAGAAGGCGGCTGGGCGCGGGAGATCACTGCCCGCGAGATGCCCGCGCTTTCCTCAATGGCGATCGTGAACATGCGGCTCGGGCCCGGCGTCGCGCGCGAGCTCCATTGGCACAAGGAAGCGGAATGGGCGTACATCACCGCGGGACGCGCACGGCTCACCGTCGTCGATGCCGCGCGCCATCCTGTCGTCGATGATCTCGAACCCGGAGACGTGTGGCTCGTGCCCTCCGGTGTTCCGCATTCCATCCAAGGGCTCGAGGAAGGAACGGAGTTTATCCTCGTATTCGACAATCCCTATTTTTCCGAGAACCAGACGCTGCTGATCAGCGAGTTCCTGGCGCACCTGCCGCCCGGCGTCATCGCGAAGAACTTCGGCCTGCCGGCCGATGAGTTCGCAACGCTACCGAAACACCAGCGGTATATTTTCCCACTTTCCATTCCCGCGCCTCTGGATGTCGTCCGCAAAGAACTGCCCGACGATCCACCGCCCCAACCCTACGTGTTCCATGCGTCGAAATCACCGGCGAGCAAGTTCGATGGCGGCTCGACCAAGGTCATAGACCGCCGTCATTTCCCCGAGACGACGCTCTCCGCACTCATCATAGATCTCGAGCCCGGTGCCATGCGCGAGATACACTGGCATCCGGACGCGGATGAGCTGCAATACTACACCAAGGGCCAGGGGCGCATGACCGTGTTCGACGCCACATCGAATGCGCGCACTTTCGACTTCCATGCGGGCGACGTCGGCTGCGTTCCCAAGACGCTCGGCCATTACATCGAGAACACCGGCAGCGGGCCGATGCAGGTCATCAACGTGTTCAACAGCGCTGACTACAAGGACATCTCGCTCAATCAGTGGATGGCATTGACGCCGCGCGAGATGGTCAAGGGAACGCTCCATCTCAACGATCGGGTGATGGGCTCGCTGCGGCGCTCCTACCGGCCGGTCGTGCGTTGATATTCGCCGTCGTGCCGTGAGCGCCACCCTCGGAAGCCGTCGTTTCAGCACCTCGCCGACGGGCCTCGGGAAATAAAGCGTCCGATTTTTTCGCTCCTGACCACCGCACCCAACACCGACAACAACCACACGATGCTGATGCCCCCTTCGACCCAGCCGGTTGGAACTCCAAAGAGTGGGCGGCGCGCCCAGCACTATCGCGGTGCGAGGCACCGCAGACGCCGCCGCGGCGGCCGTGAGCGCAGAATCGCCCGCGCTCGGCGCCTGCGCCTACGGCGCTGGATTTGGCTGCTGGTCGTCAGCGCGGGTTTTGCCGCCGTCGCCATCGCCTGGCAGTATTACATCGAGCCCGCAGGTGAAGATCGCAGCGGCCCGGTCGCGCTATGTTCCGCCTACGCGCATCGCAATTGCATCATCGACGGCGACACCGGACGAGACCGCGGTCAGAAATGGCGTCTTGTGGCGATCGATGCGCCGGAAATCTCCGAACCCGGATGCGAGCGCGAGCGCACGCTGGCCATCGCCGCAAGGAATCGCCTCCGCGATCTGCTTGCCGGCGGCTATCGCATCCGTCCCACCGGACGCACGGATCCCCACGGGCGCAATCTCATTGATATCGAGTTGCCCGATGGGCGCGATGTAAGCCGCATCCTGCTCAACGAAGGGCTGGCCCAGCGCTGGCCCAATCGGGGCAATATCTGGTGCGAGCAAGATACCCAGGCCCCGAGCGGCTTCCGTCGCTAACGATCCGCGGCCCTGCGCAGGTGCCTGGATAACCGGCGTGCGCAGCTCCGACACCCGGGCTCTCAAGCCAACGGCGGAAATTGCTCTGATTTTCCCGGCCTGCCGCCGGAATTTCGCGCAACCTGGTATCGACCCCCTTGATTGAGCCGCCCGTTTGTGAGAGTGGAGGGGCCGCCCTCACGGGAAAGGCTCCGGCGCGTAAGGCGCTGGCCCGCCCCGAAGCTTTTTGCTAAGAGGCGCGATGCCTTTAATGGCCAGGTATTCCGCGGTAGCTCAGTGGTAGAGCATCCGACTGTTAATCGGACGGTCGTAGGTTCGAGCCCTACCCGCGGAGCCAAACCCTTCTCACGACATTCCAGCGCATTGGCCCAGCGTACGCGGGCGTAATGGCGCCGCGGCGCGCCGACGTCTCCCGTCCGCCAAACCCGCCAAATGCGTCTCAAAGGTGATGGGCCGCGAAATCCATCGGTAAACGTCTGTCCGCGACAGTGCCCGCTGCCACGACCGGAGCCGAAACATGAAAGCTCTCGTCTACCGCGGCCCGGGAACGAAGGCCGTCGAGGACCGTCCCAAGCCCCGGATCGAGGATCCCGGCGATGCCATCGTCAAGGTCGTCAAGACCACGATCTGCGGCACGGATCTGCACATTCTGAAAGGCGACGTCGCTACCTGCAAACCGGGCCGCATTCTCGGCCACGAGGGTGTCGGCGTCGTCGACAGCGTGGGCGATGCCGTCACCATGTTCTCTCCCGGCGATCGGGTGCTGATCTCGTGCATCTCCTCGTGCGGCAAGTGCGAGTACTGCCGCCGCGGCATGTATTCCCATTGCACGACGGGCGGGTGGATACTCGGCAACGAGATCGATGGCACCCAGGCTGAATACGTGCGCACGCCGCATGCGGATACCAGCCTCTATCCAATTCCCGAAGGCGCCGATGAAGAGGCGCTGGTGATGCTCAGCGACATCCTGCCCACGGGCTTCGAATGCGGTGTCCTGAACGGAAAAGTCGCGCCGGGATCGAGCGTGGCCATCGTCGGCGCGGGTCCAGTTGGCCTCGCCGCGCTGCTGACGGCGCAGTTCTATGCGCCCGCAGAGATCATCATGGTCGACATCGACGACAATCGCCTCGGCCTTGCGCGCCAATTCGGCGCCACGCACACCATCAACAGCGCCGATGGAAAGGCGGCGGAGGCCATCAAGGCACGGACCAATGGGCGCGGCGTCGACACCGCGATCGAGGCGGTGGGCATACCGGCAACGTTTCTCCTCTGTCAGGATATCGTCGCACCGGGCGGCGTGATCGCCAACGTTGGCGTGCACGGCCACAAGGTCGATCTCCATCTCGAGCGGCTGTGGTCGCAGAACATTGCGATCACGACGCGGCTGGTGGACACGGTGACAACACCGATGCTGCTGAAAACCGTGCAGTCCCGCAAGATCGACCCGACGCGTCTCATCACGCATCGCTTCAAGCTCGATCAGATTATGGACGCTTATGATACCTTCGGCCGCGCAGCGGAAACGCACGCGCTGAAGGTGATCATCTCCCCCTAGCGCGCGCAGGCGGGCGGATCATCAGAGGGCATGCGGGCGCGCAGAGTGCCCGCAACAGCCAATCCATCAGCCGCGAGGGCAAGCACGCCAAGCTTACGGTGCCAAGGTCACCGCGGGCGGCGGCTCGTTGGGATCGCGATCCATCTCGGCAATCTGATCGACGGCGCCGTCGCGGCCGTAGATGTCCGGACGGAACTCCACCTCGCCGTCGCGCTCCGCCCAAGCGGTGATGTAGGTGAAATACACCGGAATGGGGCGCGTCAACGTCACGTCCACCGCCTGCCCGCCTTCCACGATGCGCTGTGCCTGCCCCGGCTCGCCCCAGCCCGGCTCATAGCGCGCGATCCAGTCCACGAGATTGAATACGCCTTCAACGCGCACGCACCCGGCGCTGAACGCACGCGACCGCTGGCTGAAAAGCTGCTTCATCGGCGTGTCGTGCATATAGACCGTATGCTCGTTGGGCATATCGATGCGCACGAGACCCAACGCGTTTTGCGGACCCGGATCCTGGCGGAACTTCAGCCGCCGCGCCTCGGGTGAATTCCAGTCGACGGTGTGCGGATCGATCTCGCGGACGCCCGAAGGATCGAGAACGCGAATCTTCTCGTTATCGAGATAGTCCGGCTCCTGCTTCAGGCGCGGAATGAGGTCGAGGTGCGCAACGCTGTCGGGCACGCGCCAGTAGGGAAAGAAATTCAGCGCCCGGATCGTCGCCTTCACCGCCGGTGACTCGCGCCCGTTGCGGCCGACAATCACGCGGTGACGCTGCTGCACCTCGTATCTCTCGACCGCTTCGAGCTGAAAGGCCGGCACGTTGACGAGCACGTAGCGCTCGTCCATCGGCATCGACATCAGCTCGTGAACGCGGCCGAGGTTGAGCCGCAACTGCGCAATCCGCTCATCGACGCTCACGTTGAGCACCGGATACGTCGAGCGCTCCACCCGTCCCGTGGGACGCAGGCCATGGCGGCGCTGGAAGTTGCGCACCGCAGCCGTGAGCTCGCTGTCGAAGGTATAGGAGTTGTAGTAGTTGCTGCGCGGTTTCAAATCGCCGGTAGCGATCAGACGGCGGCGCAGAATGGCAACGCGCTCATCGTCCTCGCCTTCGCGCATCATGCGGCCCGGCGGCACCATGGGCCAACCGCCCGACGCGGCAATCTGCTGATACTTGGCGATCGCCGCTTCGAGGAACGAGATCATCTCATCGGACCGCAGCGGCACGGCGTCGGGGCGCAGGTCGTCGAGCTGCTCGGGACGGCGCGCCTGCTGGCGTTCTTCCTGGCGGCGGCCCGTAAGATCGGGCGTGCCCGACCCTGTGAGGCTCTCCCACCAATTCGCCTGCGCGCCCTGGGCATGGGCTGCACCGGACCAAAGAAGCCCACACATCATCAGGCCGAACACAATGCTCGTGCCGAGGGTAAGAGCCGTCGCACCCCGCGAGCTGGAGGGAAAACCGATGAGCCGCGCAAGAGCGCGATATATCTGCATGAAGTCGTCCCGTCCTGCCCGATGCGCCGCGCGCATCTGCCTTCAATCGATGACCGCGAAATGCGAAGCGGCCCCGTTCACTTCCTTCGCGGCGCCGAGCGCCTCAATAGCCGCGATGATATGGCCAAACCAAGACACTCCTGTGCCGCACGGTGGTTTGGGGCGCAATGGCCACATGACTGTGCTTTGGCCGCATGGATCGAAAGCACGCTAGTAGCGATCGTTATGCGAAGTGGTCCCACCCCGTACGCGGAAAATGCAGCGGCGCGCCGCTGCTGTCGAAGGCGGCGATTCCGTGCTCGGCCGCTTCGATGCTCCCGATGCATGTGACGCGTGTCCCCGATTCCGCCGCCATGGTCTCGAAGGTCGAGGCGCGCGGCTCGGGTACGCACGCCAGCACCTCGTAGTCTTCCCCGCCAGCCATGAGTTCGGTGGGCGCGACACCGGCTTCGATGGCGGCTCGGGCGGCATCCGAGAAAGGTACGCGCGCCGCTTCGATGCGCCCGCCGACGCTGGAAGCACTGCACAGGCGGCCGAAGTCTTTCATCAGGCCGTCGGAGATGTCCATTCCAGCGGACGCGCCGGCGCGCAGCGCCGCGACGATCGCGATGGGCGGCTGCGGCCGGGAAAATCTCCCAGCGAGATAAGTTGCGGCCTCAGCCGTGCATCGCCAGCGCGCTCCGGCAGCAGGATCGCGGCGCAGCGCCAGCCCGAGCGTGGCATCGCCGATGGTGCCGGTAACGTAGACACGGTCGCCCACGCGTGCGCTGCTACGCGGTAGCATGCTGCCGCTGGGTACCGTACCGAAGGCGGTGATCGACACGCTGAGCGGCCCCGGCGTGCGGTCGGTGTCGCCGCCGATCAACCGGCAACCGAACGCACTCTGTGCTGCACCGAGACCTTGCGCAAAGCCGTTCAGCCAGTCGCGCGTCACCGATTCCGGCAACGCGACATTCATGACGTAGGCGAAGGGCGCGGCGGCCTTGGCGAGGAGGTCGGAAACGTTGACGGCCAGCGCCTTCCAACCGACCGAGAAGGCATCCTCGTCGGGGAAGAAGTGCACGCCCGCTATCAGGGCATCGGTGGTGACGACCAGCTCTTCGCCGGGCGGCGCGGCAATCGTCGCCGCATCGTCCTTCAATGCCCGGGCACCGGCATAGCCTGCCGTCAAAGGCGCCCAGAATTCTGCGATCAGCGCCTCTTCGCCGCCGGTCAAGCCCCCTTCGAGCGGAGCGTCACCGGGTTTGCGTGTCATTGCGGTTGAACTCGCCCGTGCGCAGCTGCCGTGCCAGCTTGTCGAGCACACCGTTGACGACCTTCGGCTCGTCCTCCGAGAAGAACGAGTGGGCGACGTTGATGTACTCGTTGATGACGACGCGGGTCGGAACGTCCGGGCGCTCCATCAGCTCGAAAACGCCCGCGCGCAGGATCGCGCGCACGATTGCGTCGATGCGCACGAGGCGCCAGCCCTCGGCCAACTGCCGGTCGACCAGCGGGTCGATGTCGCGCTGCCGGCGAACAACGCCCCGGATCAGCTCCGCGAAGAAGGCGGCATCGGCGCCAGCGGCCGCTTCATCGCCGGGCGGAAGCGGAAAGCGCAGGCGCACGAACTCGTCGATCACCGCGTTGAGGTCGGTGCCGGCAAGGTCCATCTGGTAGAGACCCTGCACCGCAGCAACCCGGGCGCCCGTGCGCGGCTGCAGGGCGATCTTGTCCGGTTTAGGCGTGGCGTTGCCCGCGGATGTCATGCGCTCTGCCCTTCGAACGCCCGTTGGAGCTCAAGGATGCGCAGGCAGGCGTGCGCCGCATCGGCGCCCTTTCCTGCCCGGGCGCGAGCCAGCGCCTGCGCCTCGGTGTCGACCGTCAGAATGCCGTTCCCCACCGGCACCGCATGGCGTACGGCGGTTTCCATCAACCAGTGATTGGCGTTGTTGCAGACGATGTCGTAGTGCGCGGTCTCGCCGCGAATGACGCAACCGAGCGCGACCACGCCGTCGAAGCGGCCGTTCTCCGCACGGCGCGGCACCAAGCCTGCATTCGCAGCCTGCACCAGCACCTGCGGGATCTCCAGCGCACCCGGCACCACGATGTGCTCGTGGGTGATGCCCTGCTCGTTGAGCGCCTCGACCGCGGCACCTACGAGCAAATCGCCGATCTCCTCGTAGTAGCGCCCCTCGATGATGAGGATGCGTGCACGCATCTCGCTCCGCTGCGCGGCGCCGCGTGTCGGCCGGTCAACCTTTACAATCATCTCTCACTCGATCCTTCGCGTGCCGACAATGCGCAATCCAAAGCCTTCCAGACCGACATACACGTGCGCCGGCGAATTGGTGAGCAACACCATGTCGCGAACACCGAGATCGGTGAGAATCTGCGAACCGACGCCAATCTCCACCTGCCGGCGCTCGCGCGCGCCCGCGATGGAGCGCTTCGGCTGCGCCCGCGACGCCACCCACTGCGAAAGCGCATTCGGGCGCAGGTCACGGATGAGCACGACAACGCCGCGCCCCTCGCGCTCGATCATCCGCAGCGTACAGTTGATCTGCTCGCGATCGTCCGCTTCTCCGCCGCCGATGACGTCGCCGATGAGGTTCACGGCGTGCACGCGCACGAGCACCGGGCCGGGCGCGGAAAGATCGCCTTTGACGAGCGCGACATGCTCGTTCGGCTCTACCGTCGTTTCGTAGACGCGCAGATCGAAGCGGCCCGCGACGGTATCGATGTTCGTCTTCGCGGTGGCGCGCACCAAGTGCTCGTTGCGCATCCGGTAGGCGATGAGATCCTCGATGGCGCCGATCTTGAGGCCATGGCGCTGCGCGAACGCGACGAGATCCGGCATGCGCGCCATGGTGCCGTCGTCGTTCATGATCTCGCAGATCACCGCGGCGGGATAAAGCCCCGCGAGACGCGCAAGATCGACGGAAGCCTCCGTATGCCCGGCGCGGATCAGAACGCCGCCCTCGCGCGCGACGAGCGGAAACACATGGCCCGGCGACACGATATCGGCAGCGCCGCGCGTGGCATCGATGGCGGTCGCAATGGTGCGGGCGCGATCGGCCGCGGAGATGCCCGTGGTGATCCCCTCGCGCGCTTCAATGGATTGCGTGAAGGCGGTGCGATTG
>DASRYA010000074.1:0-11735 GCA_035687305.1 Hyphomicrobium sp.
GCTGCGTCAGGCGGACACGCCGTCGGTTCTGATCGAACTGGGCTATATGAGCCATCCTGAGGACGAGAAGCTGCTCAACTCCGCCGCGTGGCAACGGAGGGTCGCGGCGGCGATCGGAACGGCGGTCGATGCCTACTTTTCTCGCCGCACGGCAAAGGCGCCCTGAAGCGCGTGGCGTTATCTAATCTGCGCGGAGCGACGACTTGATGCCACATTCCGTGCTAATGTGCCTGCTTCGCGGCGCCTCCATCAGCCGATGGCCTCGCGCGGAAAATGCCTGATCAACCGACATTTGCGGATTAACGGAACTAGAGGTTGATGCGCGAGCCGCCCCTATACCCCCATGAGCCGATCTATCCCCCCGAGCCGCCGCCCCCGCCGCGCCGGCGGAAACGGCGCAAGAGCCTGCTTCTGAGCCTGCTCGGCTTCGGCTTTGCGGCCGGCGTCGTGGTGTTCATCTGCGTCTCGGCAGCCGCGGGCTATGTGCTCTGGAAGACCTCGCAGGATCTTCCCGACTACGAGAGCCTCGCCAAGTACGAGCCGCCGGTGATGACGCGCATCCATGCGCACAACGGCGCGCTCATTGCCGAATATGCGCGCGAGCGGCGTATCTTCGTTCCCATCAACACCATTCCGAAGCGTGTCATCGCCGCTTTCCTTTCGGCTGAGGACAAGCGCTTCTACGAGCACGGCGGCATCGACTTCCAGGGTATCGGGCGCGCGGTCTTCAAGATCGTCGAGGCGAAGATCAGCGGAAGCGACCGGCGCGCGGAGGGCGGCTCCACGATCACCCAGCAGGTGGCCAAGAACTGCCTGCTGAGCTCGGATCGCTCGATGAACCGCAAGCTCAAGGAGGCGATCCTCGCCATCCGCATCGAGCGCGCCTACCCCAAGGACAAGATCCTCGAGCTCTACCTCAACGAGATCTATTTCGGCATCGGTGCCTATGGCATCGCCGCGGCCAGCCTCAGCTACTTCAACAAGGAGCTGCAGGACCTCTCGATCTCCGAGGTGGCTTATCTCGCCGCGCTGCCCAAGGGGCCGAACAACTACCATCCCTTCCGACGGGAGAAGCAGGCTCTGGCGCGTCGCAACTGGATCATCGGCCAGATGCACGAGAACGGGTACATCACCGCGGAGGAAGAGGCGGAGGAAAAGGCCAAGCCGCTCGGCGTCAATCTGCGCCAGACGGGCGCGCACATCTTCGCCGCCGACTTCTTCGCCGAGGAAGTCCGCCGCACGCTGCTGGCCCAGTTCGGCGAAGAAAAGCTCTATAGCGGCGGTCTTTCCGTCCGCACGACGCTCGATCCGCGCCTGCAGCAGGCCGCGCGCCGGGCGCTCGTCGACGGTCTCGTCGCCTTCGATCGCACGCGGGGCTGGCGCGGACCGGTCGAAAAGCTCGACATCGCCGGGGACTGGGGCAAGGCGCTCGATGCGGTGAAGAGCCCGCCGGATATCCAGCCGTGGCGCCTCGGTGTCGTTTTGAGCATCGAGAACAACAAGGCCGTGGTGGGGCTCAGACCGGAGAAGCAGCAGGATGGCTCGCTCGTTGGAAAGCGCGAAGCCATCGAGCTCACCTTCGAGGAGGTGAAGTGGGCGAAAGCGGCCAAGACGAAGGTGGCGCCGAAAACGATGACCGATGTCATCAAGCCCGGTGACGTCATCTACGTTGCGCCCAAGGAGCCGGGCAAAGTCACGGGTGTCTGGTCGCTCATGCAGATCCCGGAGGTCGGCGGCGGCATCGTAGCGCTCGACCCGAACACGGGGCGCGTGCTTGCCGACGTGGGCGGCTTCTCGTTCTCTATCAGCCAGTTCGACCGCGCCATCCAGGCGCGCCGGCAGCCGGGCTCGGTGTTCAAGCCGTTCGTCTACGCGGCTGCGCTCGACAACGGCTACAAACCGACATCGATCATTCTCGATGCGCCCATCGAGATCGAGCAGGGCCCGGGCAAAGACATCTGGCGTCCGGAGAATTACGAGAAGGACCATTCCGCCGGCCCTTCGACGCTGCGCTTCGGCATCGAAAGCTCGCGCAACCAGATGACGGTACGCCTGGCGCAGGACCTCGGCATGCCGCTCATCACCGATTACGCCAAGCGCTTCGGTATCTATGAAGACCTGCTTCCCGTGCTGTCGATGTCGCTCGGCGCGGGCGAGACGACGCTGCTGCGGCTCGCGACCGGTTATTGCGCCATGGCGAACGGCGGGCATCAGGTTCGCGCCACGCTGATCGATCGCATTCAGGATCGCTGGGGACGCACCGTCTGGCGGCACGATCAGCGCGTATGCGAGGGCTGCAACGCCGAGGCGTGGAACGGACAGGAAGAGCCCGAAATCTTCGACGATCGCGTGCAGATCATAGACCCGCACACGGCCTATCAGCTCACCTCCATTCTGGAGGGCGTCATCCAGCGCGGCACGGCGACGTCATTGAAGAAGCTGGAGCGTCCGCTCGCGGGTAAAACCGGCACGACGAACGAGGAAAAGGACGCCTGGTTCGTGGGCTATTCGCCCGATCTCGTCGTCGGCGTCTTCATGGGCTACGACACGCCGACGCCTATGGGTAAGGGCAACACGGGCGGCAAGCTCGCTGCTCCGGTGTTCGGCGACTTCATGCGGGAAGCGCTGGCCGACAAGCCTGCTGCGCCCTTCCGCATCCCGCCGGGGATCAAGCTCGCGCGCGTCAACCTGCGCACGGGATTGCGCGCAGGCGCTGACGATCCGCAGAGCATCATGGAAGCGTTCAAGCCGGGCGAAGAGCCGGACGATGCGTACTCCGTGATCGGCTTCACGGATCAGGGCGGCGGGCGCGGCGATACCGGCAGCACGCGCGATGATTATTACCGGCCAGAGCCGCGCCGCGCACCGACGTTCGGCTCCGGTCCGGGCGGGCTCTGGTGAGTTGGCTGTTGTAGCCGCGGCCTGACGCAAGGGCCCAGGCGTGCGGCGCGTCCCCGCGTTTACAGGCGCGCACCCGCCCATTATATCACTCGCAACACCCTGACATCGCACACATCTGGGAGGCAGCGATGCGCGCCGAACCGCAAAAGCTCGTGGATTCGATCAAGGAGGCCCTCGGTCTCCTACGGAGGCATCTTTGACTGGGATACTGCCCAGCAACGTCTCGCCGAGCTGAACAAGAAAGCTGAAGATCCGAGCCTCTGGAACGATCCGAAGCTGGCGCAGAAGACAATGCGCCAGCGCCAGCAGCTCGAGCGCTCGATCGGCATCTACCAAGAGCTGGAGCGCAGCCTGGAAGACGGCGTGACGCTCATCGAACTCGGCGAAGCGGAGGACGATGACGCCTCGGTCGCCGAGGGCGAAGCCATGCTCAAAAAGCTCGCCGAGGAAGCGGAGCGCCGCAGCATCGAGGCGCTGCTTTCCGGCGAGGCCGACGGCAACGACACCTACATCGAGGTGCACGCCGGTGCCGGCGGCACCGAGAGCCAGGACTGGGCGTCGATGCTCGCGCGCATGTACATGCGCTGGGCCGAGCAGCGCGGCTACAAGGTGTCGACGCTCGAGGAAAGCCCGGGCGAAGAGGCGGGTATCAAGTCCGTCACGATGGAGATCAAGGGCGAGGGCGCCTACGGCTGGCTGAAGACGGAATCGGGCGTGCACCGGCTGGTGCGCATTTCGCCCTATGATTCCAATGCGCGCCGGCACACGAGCTTCGCGTCCGTGTGGGTCTATCCCGTCATCGACGACGACATCGATATTCAGGTCAACGAGAGCGACTGCCGTATCGATACGTATCGTTCATCGGGCGCGGGCGGCCAGCACGTCAACACGACGGACTCGGCGGTGCGCATCACGCACATTCCCACGGGCATCGCCGTGGCGAGCCAGCAGGAGCGCTCGCAGATCAAGAACCGCGCGATCGCGTGGTCGATGCTGAAGGCACGCCTTTACGAGATGGAGCTGAAGAAGCGCGAGGAGAAAGCCAACGCCGAAGCCGCCAGCAAGACGGAAATCGGCTGGGGCCATCAGATCCGCTCCTACGTGCTGCAGCCCTATCAGCTCGTGAAGGACCTGCGCACGGGGACGCAGAGCACCGATCCCGACGCGGTGCTGGACGGGGAGATCGATCCGTTCATCGAGAGCGCGCTGGCGCAGCGCATCAAGGGCGGCGGCCCGGTCGAGGTCGCCGACCTCGATTAAGGCCCGGTTCGCGGGGCCTTACGCACCTGACGGCGGTTCTATTCGGCCGCCGTCATGAAGCGCTCGACGGTGACGGCGAAGTGTCCGCACCAATCTCGCGATTCGACGAGTGGCCATACCGCGGGGGCGGTGCCGCCCGCCTGGGCCATCGGCGGATTGTACCGGCACAGGCCGATGTCCCGGTCTTTTTGACGGGTCGTCTTGCTTTGCGTGTCGAAAAACTGGCAATTGCCGCAGGCGCAGGTCGTCATGGATGCCTCCGTGCTCTCCGCAAGGTTTCGCGCATCGGAGAAGCATGCTGCGTTCTGCTCGCAGGGGAAATCGCCGTGCGACGTTAACTGCGGTTTAGGCTAATGCGGTGCGAATGAAATCCTTAGAGATGAAAGATGCAGCGCAGCCGCCCGCAGAACCCGCCAAGCTCGAGCTGATCGAGACGCGGGGCTTTGCCGACTATGCGCTCCTCGACAGCGGCGCCGGACGCAAGCTCGAGCGCTTCGGGTCGGTGATCGTCGATCGTCCGGAGCCACAGGCGCTATGGACGCCGGGTGCGCCGGAGCGTGACTGGCGCAACGCCAACGCGGTGTTCGCGGGCGATGACGACGAGGACAAGGGGCGCTGGCGTATCGACAGGCCGGTTCCCGAGAGCTGGCCGGTGAAAGTCGGCGCGGCGACGATGCTCTGCCGGCTGGCGAGCTTCCGCCACATGGGGCTCTTTCCCGAGCAGATGCCGCACTGGGAATGGATGCTGGCGCGTCTTGCGGAGAAGACGGGCAGCGCGGAGCCGCCGCGGGTGCTGAACCTCTTCGCATACACGGGTGCCGCTTCGCTGATCGCCGCGGCAGCGGGCGCGCACGTCACCCACGTCGACGCCTCGAAGAAGGCAATCTCCTGGGCGAAGGAGAACCAGACCGCATCCAAGCTGACCTCAGCGCCGATCCGCTGGATGCTCGATGACGCTGCGAAGTTCGTGGCGCGCGAGGTGCGGCGCGGGAAAAGCTACGACATCATCCTGGTCGATCCACCCAAGTTCGGCCGCGGCCCCGATGGCGAGGTGTGGGATCTCTTCACCAGCCTGCCGCCGCTGATGAAGGACTGTGCGGCGCTGCTAGCGCCCGGCGCATCGCTCGTGCTCACGGTCTATGCCATTCGCGCCTCGGCGCTGGCGTTCGATCAGCTCTGTCGCGAGGTGCTGGCGGGGCGCGGCGGCGTGTTCCAGTCGGGCGAGCTTGCGATCCGCGAGGCGCGCGGTGCGCGTGCGGTGCCCGCTTCGCTCTTCACGCGCTGGAGCGCGGCGTGATGCTGCAACCGAAGGCCATCACGAGCCTGCAGAACGAGCGCGTGAAGGCGATCCGCGCCCTCGAGATGCGCAAGGCGCGCAAGGAGACGGGTCTGTTCGTCGCCGAAGGCGCGTCTCTGCTCATCACGGCGCGCGACAATGGATTCGTGCCCAAGACGCTGGTCTATCGCGCCGGCAGCGCCACGTCCGGCGTCGCGCAGGGGCTCGTGCAATGGGCGCTCGGCGCGGGCGTCGAATGCCTCGAAGTTTCCGAAGCCGTGCTCGGCAAGCTGTCCTCGAAGGACAACCCGCAAAGCATGATCGGCGTGTTCGAACAACGCTGGTCAGGGCTGCCAAAGGCGGAGCAGGTTTCGGATGGGGCCGTCTGGCTCGCGCTCGAGGAAGTGCGCGATCCCGGCAATCTCGGCACCATCATTCGCACCGCGGATGCCGTGGGTGCAGCGGGCATCATTCTCATCGGTGCCTGCTGCGATCCCTATTCGCACGAGTGCGTGCGCGCCACCATGGGCTCGGTGTTCGCCGTGCCGCTGGTGCGCACGGAGCGCAAGCCGTTCCTCGGCTGGGTTGCGGCATGGCGCGGCGATGTCGTCGGCACGCACCTTTCGGGGGCGGAGGATTTCCGCACGGCGGCCTATCGCGCGCCGGTGCTGCTCACGATGGGCAGCGAGGGCCCCGGGCTCTCGCCGGAGCTTACTGAAGCCTGCACGCGGCTCGTCAAAATTCCGATGGCCGGCCGGCTCGACTCGCTCAATCTCGCGGTGGCCACCGCGCTCGTCCTCTATCAGATCCGCGGTCCCAACCTGAGCCTCTAGCCCATGCGCATCGAATATCATCGCACGCTCATCGCCGACCGCGTCCGCAACGAAGCGTTCGAGAAGGCGCTGGGCACCGTTATCAAGAAGGGCGAGACGGCGGTTGCCGACATCGGTGCCGGCACGGGACTTCTGGCGCTGATGGCGGCGAAGCGCGGTGCGCGCGAGGTGTTTCTCTACGAGACCGCTGAAGTCGCCAGCGTTGCCGCGAAGGTTCTCAAGGCGAACGGGGCGCGCAACTGCCACCTCATTCCGTGCCATTCGACGGAGATGGTCGATCCGCCGAAGGTGGATGTCATCGTGTCGGAGACGCTCGGGAACTACGCGCTCGAGGAGCACATCATCGAAACGCTGGCGGACGCGAAGAAGCGCTTCCTGAAGCCAGGCGGGACCATGATCCCGCGGCGCATCGAGCAATACGTTGCGCCGGTCGTCAGCGATCGCATTCACCGCGAGTTCTCGGCCTGGGACGAAACCGGGTTCGAGATGTCCGTGGCGCGCACCATGAGCCTCAACAACATCTACGTGCGCACGCTTGCACCGGATGAGCTGCTCGACGCGAAGATGTGGGACACTGTCGAGCTCGGATCGGATGCGCGCTCGGCGCGCAAGGGCGAGGCAAGCTGGAAGTTGCGGCGGGCCGCGAGCATCTATGGCTTTGCGGTCTGGTGGCGCGCGGAGCTCGTGCCGGGCATCACGCTCTCGACGGCTCCGGACGCGCCGCGCACGCACTGGGAACAGCTCTATTTTCCGCTGCTGTCGCCGATCGCGGGCAAAGCCGGCGAGACGGTCTCCGTGGCGCTGCGCTCACGCACCTCGCAGGAGGGCGGCACCCATGTTGCCTGGACGGCAAAGCACGTCGACGGGAAGGGCGCCGAGGTGGCGCGCCAGGCGCTCAACCTCGACAAGGGATACCTGCCGTAGACGTTGCGCAAGGTCGACGGTCCACCGCCTCAGACGTGCAACAGCAGATAGGTGCCGGTGAGGATGACGCCGGCGATGGCGAGGGTCGTCACCCACGCGAGAGCATGGCGGCGTCGTTCCAGCGTTTTCGCGCGCCGCGCCTTTTCGAGCCACGCGGCGCTGGGCGGCGGCGATGCGGCGTAGCCCAGATCGTCGATCACCTCTTCGATCGAGCGAAGCTCCACGGCCGGCGGCGGCGGTGATGTCCGGGTAGCGGCGGGCTCCTCGCGCGGCGTCACCAGATCGATGGCCGATCTCGCCACGGCGACGGCGGCATCGCCGTGCGCTGCCTCCACGCGGGCGAGCCGGCTCATGAGCGGACGGTTGTGCATTGCGCGGGCGATATCGTCGGCGAGGCGGTGATCGTCCTCCGCGCCGAAATCGGATTTCATCTGGGCTCTTGCGGCCACGGGCGGTTCTCCCCCGAAGTGGAAGGCTTCCAACGCATTCCGCAACTGGGAACCGGGTAGGGGACGCAAGTCTGGTGCGTACAAGTCCGGCGTGTACAAGTCTAGCGCTTGGCCGCGTGTCGGCCGCCCGCGCGGCGGGAACGGGAGCGTATGCATGCTGCACCTCGAAAAACGATAAGGCACCGGCCCCCGCGACCGCGGACAATAGGCGCCCTGGCGGGCGACGTGTCCGAACACTAAAAAAGCCTAACGAGATGGCCGCAGCGTGGCAATGGGATAGCTGCGCGCGGCGAATTATCTGGGGAGGACGTGATGCTGGTTATGGTGATCGGGTTGCTCGTTTTTTTTGCAATCCACCTCGTACCTTTGAATGTGAACCTAAAAAACGGGCTGGTGGCCCGCTTCGGCGCGCCGGGGTATCACACCATCTTCGGCGTTCTCTCCATTGTCGGCATCGCGCTGATTGCGCTCGGTTTTCATAAGCTCCAGCTGCATCCAGGGAAGAACCCGATCCTCTGGGAACCGCCGATCTGGACCCGGCACCTGGCGCTGGCGCTGATGCTGCTGGCCATGATCGCCCTCGTCGCGCAGTTCTTCTCCTCGCACATCCATGCCGCGCTGAAGCAGCCGATGCTGGTCGCGATCAAGACGTGGGCGCTGGCGCATCTGCTCGCGAACGGCGATCTCGCCTCGCTGGTGCTGTTCGGCAGCTTCCTGGCGTTCGCGGTTTACGACCGGATCGCCATCAAGCGCCGCGGCGATCCGGGCTCGCTCAGCAAGGGCAGCGGGCCGTGGGTGAACGATATCCTGGTGGTGCTGCTCGGCATCGCCCTTTACGCGCTGATCGTGCTCTACCTGCACGAGCTCGTGATCGGCGTCTCGCCGCTGGCGTGATCGCAGTCCGGTTTCCGAAAGCCAAAGTGCCGGGCGGCATGGCCTCCCGGCACTTTTCATTTCGCACGGTTGCGGTCGGCGCGGCGCGCTTCAGTAGTACCGGTAGTAGGAGCTGTCGCGCTTGCTGCTGCGCCAGGGCTCGATGACGAACTCGGTGCGCGCGCTCGTCTCGCGGCTGAGACCGTAATCGGAGATGATGAAGGAGGAACCGGGCTTCATCAGCTCCGCGAGGCGCTCGACCGTTTCCTCGGGGATCTGGATGCGCTCCAGCGCCGTCTCTGCGTCGACATCGTAATCGGCGATCGGCACGTACTCCTCGTCCTGGTGCCGGCGCTTCTTGCGCGGAGTGTAGGAGATGGAATCCGCTCCCGGCTTCAGCGACACGGAGCTCCAGCGCATGCCTTTGCCGCCGTCGGTGAAGTGCGTTGCGGTGAGCACGTGCGTGCCGAGGGGCTGGTCGGGATCGGTGATCGTGACGGGAACGTCCATCACCTCGACGAACCCGAGCTTGGCAACCAGCCGGCCAGTCTTGGCGCTGACGAAGACAGAAACCGGATAGTCCTTGCGCGCTTCCAGCGTGTCGGCGGCGGTGAGGGCCTTCTGGGCGTCCGCAACCACCGTCTCGGCGTGCTTGGCATCCTCGACGGCGACCTTGCGGGCATTTTCGAGCGCGCCGGCATCGGCCACCGCCTGCTTGGTCTTGGCTATCTGCTCGTCGAGGGCGCGCTTGGCCGCGGCAGCGGCATCGGCGGCGTCGAGCATCTTCGTTTCCTCGGCGACCTCCTCGGCGGAATGCTTTTCGAGAGCCGCGCCATCGATCTTGCCGACGTCGATCTTGGCGAGCTTCTCGGTGAACGACTTGAAGCGGCCGGCCGCGGCGTCGGCGTTCTTCGCGGTCTTGCGGGCGAGGCCGGCGAGGCGTTGCTCCTCGGCCCGCGCCTTCTTGACGGCTTCCTTGGCGTCGAGGACGGCTTTCGTTGCGGCCTGCGCCTGCTGATCGGCGGCGCTCTTGGCGTTTTCTGCTTCGCTCACGGCGGCGGCGAGGCGGCTGCGTTCAGCGGCGCGGGCCGCAGCGGCCATGCTGCGCGTGGTGACGTGCTGAGCCGATCCGGCGGCCGCGGTGCGGCCAACGACGACGCCCGATCCGTTGGCGGATGCGGCAGCGGTCATTGCGCTCGCGCCAGCGGAGGCCATGTTGTCGGGCGGCAGCGGGGCGATGAGCGCCGGGCTGTTGAACTCGGCAGGCGTGAGATCCTCGTTAGTGACGATCACGCGGGCGCCGACCTCGGTGATGTCGAACAGGCTGCGGGCGAACGAGTAGGGCAGACGGATGCAGCCATGGGAGGCGGGGTAACCCGGTATGTCGCCGGCGTGCAGCGCGATGCCGGAATTGGTCAGGCGCTGCATAAAGGGCATGGGCGCGCTGTTGTAGAGATTGGAATGGTGCGTGCGGTTCTTCTCCAGGATCGAGAATATGCCGGTGGGCGTCGGGTTCGATCGCGTACCGCTGGAGATCGGCGACTTGGCGATCTGCTTGCCATCATCATAGACGGTGACGGTCTGCTTGCTGAGCGAGACCACGAGCACGAGCGGGCCGCTCGGCTTCGGCAGCGCCTTTGCTGGCTTCTCGTTCGTCGGCTCGACATACTGGGGTTGGGGTCGGCGCGCCCGCCGGGGTTTAGGCTTCCATGGGCCGGGATTGCCCCACGAGCCCCACGGGTAGAACTGGGCTTCGGCGCGCTGAGGCATGCCGGTCACCAGAAAGGCGCCGGCCAGGATCGCCGCGAGAGTTGGAAGGCGCAGGCCGCTCGACATGGCGCCAGCGCGTGATGTCATCGTCTGCAAAGGAAGCCCCCGAGCGGAAATGAGCCTGTCTCCCATTAGGATCAGGGAATATGATGATTTTAACACTAAATATTCGTTATCAAGGCGCTGATTTATAAGTTCTTTCAAATAGCGCCACGAGAGTGGCTGCCCCAAGGGAGCGCAAATGGTCCCGCACTCGGCCGCAAACGACGACGCCGGGCTACAGAAGGTGTATTCTCCGTAGATGTCCGTACACAGCACCTCAAAGCGCCTGATGGCCCCCGACATCGCCGCCATGAAACGGCGGGGGGAGCCCATCGTGGCGCTCACCGCCTACCATGCGCATACGGCGGCTATCGCCGACCGGCATTGCGATTTCCTGCTCGTGGGCGACAGCCTCGGCATGGTGATGCATGGCTTCGAGACCACCGTGCCGGTGCCGCTCGAGCTGATGATCATGCATGGCCGCGCGGTGGTACGCGGGGCGCGGCATGCGCTCGTCGTCGTCGACATGCCGTTCGGCTCCTACGAGGAGAGCCCGGCGGTGGCCTTCCGCAATTGCGCGCGGGTGATGAAGGAGACCGACTGCGGCGCGGTGAAGATCGAGGGCGGCCGGCGTATGGCCGAGACCATCCGCTATCTGGTCGACCGGGGCGTTCCGGTCATGTCCCACATCGGGCTCACGCCGCAATCGGTCAACGTCATCGGCGGGTTCAAGGCCCAGGGGCGCCACCGGGACGAATGGGCGGCCCTGGAAGAGGACGCCCGCGAGGTGGCCGACGCCGGTGCGTTTGCCATCGTGCTCGAGGCGATCGCCGAGCCGCTGGCCGCCCGCATCTCCGCTTCGATACCGATCCCGACCATCGGCATCGGCGCATCGTCCGCCTGCGACGGGCAGATCCTGGTGATGGAGGACATGCTGGGCCTCAGTCCGCGCGTGCCGCGCTTCGTCAAGAAGTTCGGCAAGGTGGGGGAGGCCATCGAGGAGGCAATCCGCGATTACGCCTCGGATGTGCGCACCCGCGCCTTCCCGACACCGGAGCATACCTACGCCATGCATGACGGTGCGCCCGCGAAAGTGCGGGAGACGGTGGAACGTGTCGGTGCAACTACCAGCAGGGCCACGAAAAAGTCGAAAAACCCCAGCAGCAAGGGTTGACGGGGTCGACGGAGCCGCCCCTGGATCGGCGCCGATGCCGATCATTCGCTTGCGCGGGGGATGCCGTCGGTTATGTATGCGGCGTCCAGAAGCCTATTTGATGAGGCCTCTGATGGGAAAGGCGCCAGGGATCAGGGGCTGAAAGAGCGAGCGATGTCACAGCAGGACGATGGTCTTCTCCGCGAAGTCGAAGAGGAACTGAGGCGCGAGCGTCTCGAAAAGATCTGGAAAGA
>DASRYA010000075.1:0-5829 GCA_035687305.1 Hyphomicrobium sp.
TGCAGGACGTGCTCGACCGCGAGCGACAGCCCATGCCGATGACTGAGGCCCAGCAGCAGCAGGTAATAGACGGCGCCGACCATGACGATGTAGCCGGCAATGGCCGTGCGCACCGAGGCGCGCGAAAGAAAACGAGCTGCCGCATTTTCCGGACGGAGCAGCGGCAATAGCAGCGCCGCCGCGGCCAGCAGGTTGGTCAGGATCGTGAAGAAACTGAAGAACCGTAGCGACGAGATCAGGACGTCACCGGAGGGGCTCGCCAAAACGCTCAGCCAATATTGGAGCGCGACCGCGAGGGCGATGAACGCGCCCGCCATCGCGCGGTAGACCGTACTCGCCATTGATCCCCTGCCCCGCTCGAATTCCAGAGAGCGAATATAGAGCGCGTCGGCGGCGGGGTTCCAGCTTCGCCGTTCAGAGGCCTTCCGGATTGCGTGCATCGCGACGCCGCTCGATCAGGCGGCCATCCTCCGTGCCTTCGCCGCGTTGCGGATCGGCGATCTCGTCGGCTTTCGGCGCACTACCCTTACGCTGACGTCGCGGCGCGCCTTCTCCTTCCGTCCGGCGTGGCCCCTTCTCCTTTTGCGGCTGCTTGTGCCGGTCCATTGGCCCGCTCCGTTGCTATTCCTTGGCTTTCATGGTCTCAGAACGTACCGAGACCCCTTTCGGTTCGCGCCCCCTCAATCACGCCGAGTGTCGCTCACGCTATGCCCCGCACTTCCACCCTTCCGCCTGTCCTCGGCCACGCTGGCCCCCTGCTCTCCAACTACGACGTCGTCTTTTGCGACGTTTGGGGGGTGCTGCACGACGGCCAACGCCCATTCGAGGCCGCGTGCGATGCCCTGCTGCGCTTTCGCGCCGGCGGCGGAACGGTGGTGCTGGTTTCGAATGCCCCCGTGCCCGCCGAGCGCGTCGCGGTGATGCTCGATGCCCGCGGCGTGCCGCGCGAAACCTGGGACGACATCGTCGCCTCCGGCGAGATCGCCCTGCGCCACATCGCCGACAAGGAATACCGGCGCCTCCATTGCATCGGCCCGTCGGATCGCGATGCCGCTACCTTCTCGCGGCTGCGGGCGGAACGCACGGAGCTGGAGGTGGCCGATGCGATCCTGTGCACCGGCCTCAACGACGATATGACCGAGACGGCCGACGACTATCGCCCGCTGCTGGAGCGCGCCCGTGCGCGCGGCCTGCCGTTCGTGTGTGCCAATCCCGATCTCGTGGTCGATGTGGGCGGCACGCAGTTTCTCTGCGCCGGTGCCATCGCCGATCTTTATGAGCGCATGGATGGCACGGTGTTCTGGGCCGGGAAGCCGCACGCGAATGCCTACGAGACGGCGCGCGCCAGCGCGACCGGGCTGCGCGGCGCGGAGGTTCCGAAGGCGCGGATCATTGCCGTGGGCGACAGCCTGCGCACGGACCTCAAGGGCGCCGAAGCGTTCGGGATCGACGCCATTTTCGTCGCCTCGGGCATCCACCGCGACGAGACGATGGGCACCGACACGCTCTCGCCGGAGAAGCTCGCGGTCCTTTTCGCGCCGCCCGCGCCGCGTCCGATCGCGGTGATGGAGCGGCTTACCTGGTAGCGGCCCATCCCGCCGAAGATCGCGTCGCTAGAAGATCGCGTCGCCATTGGTGGGCTTACCCGAGTGCCGCAAGGCTTGCCGAATTCTTTCCATTTACCGGGCGGTTACCTTAACGGTCCATGCTCTCGGCCAGACGCCTCAACCATCTAGCAACGGTCCCGACCATCCACGCTGCAGGCGCAGAGCCAGTCTCGGGTTCTGCGCTGAGCGCTAGCGTGCCCGCGCCCCGCGTCGGCGCAACCGGTGAGGCGAGGACCCCGTAAAGGAAGTAGGGCTATGTTCGTAACGTCCACCGGCCTCCAGTTGCATGCCTACCGCGCCGGGCTCCTCGCCGCCGTGTCGTTGATCGCTACGCTGGCGGCGATTCCGCACGTCCACGCCGTGAGCCCGCAAGTGCGCAATGCCTGCGCCAACGACTATTTAAGCAACTGCAGCGCCTATGCGCCCAACAGTCCGCAGACCCGCAAGTGCATGCGCGCGGTCGGCTACCGGCTGTCGAAGAATTGTATCTCCGCCCTTGTCGCATCGGGTGAGGTTTCGAAGGCCGAGATCGCGCGCCGTTCCGCCAGCACCCGCCGCTGAGACGTCTATTCTTCCGCCGGAAGCCGAGGGCCGCGCACCGTCAAGGGCGCGGCCCTTCGCTGTTCGGCAATCGCCCCCGGAGCCCGCTCGGCCTTAACCCATCCGTAAGCGGACTCAGCGTGACTGGAGCATCGGCGCTGCATTCCCGCAGCTCACGGAGACGTCGATGACCCGCCTCTTGTACGATATCGAGGATTATCTGGACGACGCCGCCGAGGCCGGTGGCCTGCCGCGCTGGATGCGCCGCCTCGTCCGCTCCCTCGGCCGCACCGTCGGCGAGGCCGGGGATCTCATCGTCCGGCATCTCGGCCGGACCTGAACCGGCGCCGAGCGCCCCCTCTGCACGCCGTGCTCCACTGCGCCCTATGTCGCTGCGCTGAGCGGTAGCAGCCGGGCCAGCGACCTGCTAATGAGCGCTCCGTACCGCAAATATTTGGAGCTGCCATGAGCGAGGCCGAAAGCAAGGCGCGGAGCGAAACCGCTGCCCTCATCCGCCGCTATTACGATGCGTTCAATTCCGGCGACAGCAATGGCATGATTGCCTGTCTCGCCGATGACGTCATTCACGACGTCAATCAGGGCGAGCGCCGCGTTGGCCTCGACAAGTTCAAGGCGTTCAACGCGCGGATGGATCACCACTATCAGGAGAAGCTCGAGAACATCGCCGTGATGGTGAGCAAGGACGGCACGCGTGCCGCCGCCGAGTTCAACGTCCACGGGGTCTACAAGGCGACCGACAGCGGTCTTCCCGAGGCCAAGGGCCAGACCTATATCCTGCCCGCCGGCACGTTCTTCGCCATTCGCGACGGCAAGATCGCGCGTGTGACCACCTATTACAACCTGACCGACTGGATCGCGCAGGTTTCCGGCTGATAGCCGCTCCCACAGGACCAACGCCAATGCTCGTCACCATGCTGAGGTGCAAACTGCACCGGGCGACAGTCACCGAATGCGACCTGCACTATCAGGGCTCGCTGAAGATCGATTCCGACCTCGTCAAGGCCGCCGGCTTTCTGCCGAATGAGTATATCGAGGTCTACAACATCGATAACGGTGAACGCTTCGCGACCTACGTGATCGAGGGCCCGCCGGGCAGCGGCGTCATCGGTCTCAACGGCGCGGCGGCGCGCCGTGCGTGCCTCGGCGATCGCATCATCATCTGCGCCTACGCGCAGATGGAGCTCGCCGAGGCGAAGCTGCACAAACCGACGATCGTCCTGCTGGGCGATGGTAACGCGATCCAGAGCATCACCGACAAGCCGACGGTCGAGTGACGGTTCGAGGAATACCGATGGCGCTCGAAGTCAAATCGCTGACGGGTGAGGAGATCAATGCGGTGCTGCCGGCGCTGGCGCGCCTGCGCATCGCCGTCTTCCGCGACTGGCCCTATCTCTACGACGGCACGCTCGACTACGAGGAGAAGTACCTCGCGACGTTCGCTGCCGCGCCCGGCGCCGTCTGCATCATCGCCAAGGATGGCGACGACATCGTCGGCGCCTCCACGGCCGCTCCGATGATCGAGCATGCCGACGAGTTCGCCGAGCCATTCGAGAAAGCGGGCTTCGATCTCAACAGGATCTTCTACTGCGGCGAATCCGTGCTGCTGAAATCACACCGCGGCCATGGCCTCGGGCATGCCTTTTTCGATGGCCGCGAGGCGCACGCGAGAAAGCTCGGCGGTTTCACGCACTCGACGTTCTGCCGCGTGGTGCGCCCCGACGACCATCCGCTGAAGCCGGCCGACTACGTTCCGCTCGACGGCTTCTGGAAGAAGCGCGGGTATGCGCCCGTCGAAGGGCTTATCGCCACCTACGACTGGAAGGACATCGACCAGCCGGGCGAGACCACGCATCAGATGCAGTTCTGGATGAAGCCGCTCGACGGCACCCGGTAAGGCGCCCAAGAGTTCCGACATGAGCCAACGCAACACTCTCAAGGTCGCGGCCGCACAGTACCCGATCGATCAGCCGGCTACGCTCAATGCGTGGCGGGACAAGATCGCCCGCTGGGTTGCGGAGGGCGCGGCGACGGGCGCGGAAGTGCTCGTGTTCCCCGAGTATGCCGCCATCGAGCAGGCTGCCGCGCTCGGCGAGAAGGTCTATGGCGATCTCGAAGCCACGCTGGAGGCGGTTGCCGAGCTGGAAGCGAGCCGCGTCGCGCTCCACAGCGAGCTCGCCGCGCGCCATAACGTCTACATCCTCGTCGGCAGCGGGCCATCGCGCCAGGGGGAAGGCCGCTACGTCAACTCGGCCCAGCTCGTGACGCCGAAGGGCAGCGTCGGCGTGCAGGAAAAGCTGATCATGACGCCCTTCGAGACGGACTGGGGGATTTCGGCGGGCGCGCAGGCGCGCGTGTTCGATACGCCGCTCGGCCTCATCGGCATCAACATCTGCTACGACAGCGAGTTCCCGCTGCTTGCCCGCGCCATGGCCGAGGCCGGTGCGGAGCTGCTGCTCGTGCCCTCGTGCACGGAGCGCCTCTCGGGCTATCACCGCGTGCGCACCGGCTCGCTCGCGCGCGCTCTGGAAAACCAGATCGCGGCGGTCGTCAGCCCCACCGTCGGCGATGCGCTGTGGTCGCCGGCCGTCGACCACAACACCGGCTCGGCCGGCATCTACGTTCCGGCGGAGCAGACCATCTCGGATACGGGTGTGCTGGCCCAGGGTACGCTCAACGCCGCCCAATGGGTTGCGGCCGAGGTCGACCTTGCGCGCCTTCGCCATCTGCGTACGTCCGGCGAGATGCGCAACTTCGTCGACTGGCCGAACCAGGCCGGCGCCGCCCAGCTCGCCGATAAGGTCAAGGTCGTCACACTGGCCTAGCGCCGTTCCGACTTTCGTGGAACCACGGAACGACGCTACGCTTTCGTGTCATCGAGCCTCTCATCGGAAAACCGGTTCGCACTTTTCCAGAAGCACTCATTTTGACATCGTGCTTCTCATCGGAAAACCGGTGCCCACTTTTCCGGAAGCACTCTAGTGCGGCGCTTACCTACTTCAGCGCCCATGTGATCGTGACGCTCGCTTCCAGCGTTTCCGTCCCGCGCTCTATCGGAGCCGCCTGCGCCTTCATTGCGCGGGCCGCGAAAATCGGCCGCGGCGGCTCGTTCGCGCCTTCCGTAATCGTCAGCACCTCGCCGACCTCCGCGCCGGCCGCAGCGGCGTAGAGCTCGGCCCGGCGACGGGCGTTCGCGACCGCTTCCTTGCGTGCGTCATCCAGCAGCGTCTCGGCCTTGCTCACCTCGAAGTTGAGCCCGGCGCTGCGGTTGGCACCGGCTGTCACCAGCCGGTCGAAAATCTCACCCAGCTTATCGAGGTCGCGCACGAGCACCTGCACCTCGTTGCTCACGGTATAGCCGTCGATCTTCGGCAGCTGCCCTTCGGCGGGCCGGGTGTAGCGTGGCTCGACGCGGAAAGACGACGTCTGGATGTCCTTGGCGTCGATGCCGGAGCTTTTCAACTCTTCGATCACCTTCTGCATCGATGCCGAGTTCTGCGTGAGCGCGTCGCGCGCCGTCGCGCTTTCGGATGTCACACCCGAGGAGATGCGTGCCTGATCCGGCTCGACAGTGACGGTGCCCGTCGCCGTGACCGTGATCGTACGGCGTGGAGCGTCATCGGCGCTGACGGCCGCGACCGAGCCGAGAAAGGCAAGGCCCGCA
>DASRYA010000076.1:0-7713 GCA_035687305.1 Hyphomicrobium sp.
TTGCTGCAACTTGCTGCAACGATCAACGCGCGCCGCACCGCCGCCGCGGAGAGTTCCTATACGCGCCAGCTCCTCGACGCGGGGCCTGCGCGCTGTGCCAAAAAGTTCGGCGAGGAAGCGGTCGAGACGGTCATTGCCGCGGCCGCCGAGAGCGATGATGCGCTGAAGTCGGAAGCCGCTGACCTGCTCTATCATTTGCTGGTGCTGCTCGAGAGCCGTAACGTTTCGCTTGCGGACGTTCTGGCCGTTCTCGCCGAGCGCCAGGGTATGTCCGGCCTGCAGGAAAAGGCTCAGCGGTCTCACCGCTGACGCCCAACAAAAACAACGCCGGACGCACGCCATGTCTGCGATCATCCAGCCCTCACAGCTCGAATTCTCGCCTTACCGCGTGTTCGTTCGCGACGAGTGGGCGCGCTTGCGTGCCGATACCCCGATGACCCTGAAGGAGAGCGAGCTGGAGCCGCTCTCCGGTCTCATCGAGGAGCTGTCGGTGGAGGAGGTCGAGCAGATCTATCTGCCGCTGTCGCGTCTGCTCAACCTCTACGTTGCCGCCGCCCAGCAGCTCGATTCGGTATCCTCCAAGTTCCTCGGCCGCAGCGACGGGAAGGTGCCCTTCATCATCGGTGTCGGCGGCTCCGTGGCAGTGGGCAAGAGCACCACCGCGCGTGTGCTGAAGGCGCTGCTCGCGCGCTGGCCCGACCATCGTCGCGTCGAGCAGATTACGACCGACGGTTTCCTTTTGCCCAACGCCGAGCTTCAGAGGCGCGGCATCATGGAGCGCAAGGGATTCCCCGAAAGCTTCGACACCGCGCGGCTGCTGAACTTTCTCGCCAGCGTCAAATCCGGTGTGAAGCGCGTCGAGGCTCCGGTCTATTCGCACTTCCATTACGACATCCTTCCCGATCAGAAGGTCGTCGTCGAAAGCCCCGACATCCTGATCGTCGAAGGCCTCAACGTGCTCCAGCCCGCACGCATGCCGCGCGGCGGCGAGGCGATTCCGTTCGTCTCGGATTTCTTCGATTTCTCGATCTATATCGACGCCGACCCCGCCGTGATCGGCGAATGGTACGTCGCGCGCTTCATGCGCCTGCGCACCACGGCCTTCCGCGATCCCGGCGCGTACTTCCACCAGTATGCGAACCTGTCGCCCGACGCCGCCGGCACGCGGGCGCGCGAGATCTGGCGCAGCATCAACTTGAAGAACCTGGAAGAGAATATCCTGCCGACGCGTCAGCGCGCGCGCCTCATCCTGCGCAAGGCCGCCGACCATCACGTGGAGTCGGTGGCGCTGCGCAAGCTCTAGGGTGCTTCCGGAACGGTCGGCTCGAAGCGATAAAGCCGCGCTGCGATTCAATTGAAAAGCAGAACGCCTCTAGGATCGTTCCGGCTTCCCTGCCGCGCCTGCGGACGAGCAAAAAAAAGGCCGCCTGGGGAGGCGGCCCGTCAAGTGTGACGCTCTAGGTTCGCTCAAAGTGCAGGGAGTGCCGCTCAATGCAGAAGCGGCGTCAGCGGTTTTCGCGGCATCGTCGTAGCCGTGATGGCGCATGCGCCGACCGCAAGCCGAGCTTGCGGGATGGGCGCGACCGCCGGTCGTTGCAGCCAGTGCCGGATTGGCACCGCATGCTGCTCTATCGCCGCCTGAACCCTAGACAGCACAAACTCACGGGTGATTGCCGACAGCGGCGGCTGCGGCAATCGATAGACGGGCTCAGTGGCAATAGTCTCGGTCGGCAGCGCGAAACAGGCTGCCGGAATGGGTTGCGCTGCGTGAGTGGACGCAGCGATGGACGCGCGCAGATCTGAGCGCAGCGCGCCGTTGGAAAGCGTATCGGGATGTTTCCCGTGAGAATGCGAATTGTGATCCCTGTTGGCTCGGCCCGGCAGGCGGATCGCGGCCGTGGGTTTCATGGCGGCATCGGCTGCAAGGAGAGCAGCGACGCCCTCGAGCTTTGGGCCATCCTCAACACCGCTACCCCTTGGACGTCCCAAACGCGCGTGCATGATCGGCATGCAATCGGTCCCCATGACCTTCGAGCAAGGCTCGAAAACGGCTCGAATCGTTATTGGGATTATGGTGAGATGTCAGCGCTTTGCCAGAGAGAATAAATGTCTTGTATCAACGAAAGGGGGCAATCGGCGGGTGTTGTGGCGTAAATGCCTATAGGAATTGTATCTCGTACCGACGGGGGTGCCGCGCGTCGCATCCTTTGCATGCGTAGCCGGAGCGTTGCAGAGCAACAGCCAAACGCCACCGTCCCGCGCGCTCAACGCGCAGGACGGCATAGTCAGCATCGAAAGCTGGTCGCGGTGAAGCGAGGAAGGCGAAGCCCCGGTTAGCCGGCGACGAGGCCTTCCTGCTTGGCGATGGCGGAGAGCGGACGCTCGGGACGCGCGCCGATATGGCTGATGATCTCGGAAGCGGCGAGGCTCGCGAGCCGTCCGCAGTCGGAGAGTTTCAGGTTGCGGGTGTAGCCGTAAAGGAAGCCTGCCGCATAAAGATCGCCGGCCCCGGTGGCGTCGACCACCCGCTCCACCCGCTGTGGCCGCACCTGCACCGTCTCCTTGTCGGTGACGATGATGGAGCCCGCCTCCGAGCGCGTCAGCACCGCGATCTCGCATTCGCCGCGCACGGCCGTGACGGCCTCGTCGAAGGAGTTCACCTCGTAGAGCGCGGTGATCTCCTTTTCGTTGGCGAAGAGAACGTCGACGCCGTTCTTCACCAGCTTGCGGAAATCGGTGCGGTGACGGTCGACGCAGAAGGCGTCCGACAGCGTCAGCGCGGTCTTGCGGCCCGACTTGGCGGCGATGGCGCTGGCCGCATAGAAGGCTTCCTTGGCGGCGGGCTTATCGAACAGATAGCCCTCCAGATACGTCACCTTCGAAGCAGCGATCAGGCCGGCATCCACCTCGGCTGCGCTGAGCTCTGTGCTGGCGCCGAGGAAGGTGTTCATGGTTCGCTCGCCGTCCGGCGTCACCAGAATGAGGCACACGGCGGTAGGCAGGCCGCTCGTGGCAGGCGGCGTTTCGAAGGAAACACCCGCCGCGCGGATATCGTGCCAGAAAACCTTGCCGAACTGATCGTCGGCGACGCGACCGATGAATGCCGCGCGCCCGCCGAAGGAGGCGAGCCCGGCCACGGTGTTGGCCGCCGAGCCCCCCGAGCGTTCGATCGAAGGCCCCATCAGCCCGTAGAGCCGATCGGCTTCCTCGGCCTCGATCAGCCGCATGAAGCCCTTGGCGAGATCGTGCTTCGACAGAAACCCGTCGTCACAGCGTCCGATGATGTCGACGATGGCATTGCCGATGCCGACAACGTCGTAGCGTGTCTCTTGCATACACCCCCCAATGTCCCGGATCGGGGCGCACTATAGGCACCGGGCCGCATCCGACAAGCCGTCGCAGCCAGATATTCGAAAAAGTTGAGGGTTGCGCGCCGCTTAGCCGGCGCCCCTGGCGGCCGGCCGGGCAGCGGTGGCGACCGCGAGCAGAAGCTCCTCCGCGATCTGCTCCTCGAGCGCCGAGTTGAGCCGGGCAGCTTTTGCCGCGGCTGCCGTCCGCGCCAGTGCGCCAGCGAGGCGCTGTGTGGTCCACAGGCGGCACTGGAGGCCGATCGCATTCTTTTGCTTGAAATGAACCGGAGGGCGCTGCTGGCGGATCACGTCCTCGAAGCTCGAGCCGGCATCGATATCGGCGCGGATGCGGTGGAGGCGCTGCAGATGGCGTTGAAGCGCGAGGATCATCATCTGCGGGCTTTCTCCGGCGGCCATGGCGCGCGCGTATTCGGCGACGGTTTTCGTCACATCGCCCGAAGCGGCGGCATTGAGCGTGCGGTCGATCGTGAGCTCGGAGGCATCGCCCACCACCGCCTCGATATCGGCAGCCTCGATTTCTTTTCGGCCCGCGGCATAGAGCGCCAGCTTTTCGATCTCGCCGCGGGAAAGCGCGCGGTCGGCGCCCATGCGGGCGAGCAGCATCTCGCGCGCGTCCGCACTGATGGAAAGCCCGTGCGGCTTCAGCGTATCGCGTATGAGGCCTTCGAGATCCGCCGCTTCATCCGCGTAGCAGGCGACCGCAGCCGCGTGGGGGGACTTCTCGAAAAGCGCGCGCATCGCGTCGGTGGGACGCAGGTTGCCGGCCTCGACGATGAGACTGGCGGCGAGCGCGCCCTCGGCCAGCAGCGGCTGCAGGTTGGGCGCTGTTATGCGCCGGCCGGCGGTTGCCCGCACCACCTTGGACCCGCCGAACATCGGCACGGTCTGCAGCTCGATGACCAGCCGATCCGGATCGGTATCGAGATCGGCGTCATCGAGGCGCACGATCTCCCCGTTGTCGCGCGCAGCAATGAGCTGGGCGAGCTTGGCCGCCCGCTCCGATACGAGCCCCGCGTCGGTGCCATAGAACAGCACGGCCGGTACTTTCGGTCCTGGCGGGCTGAGAAATGACTGGGCTTGATGCGCCTTGATGGCGACCATGGCTGCGCACCACTCCGCTCATGGCGTGAAACTGTCTGCGGCGTAGAGAGAACGAACCCACTCGCCGTGGGCTAAGCGTTACCCGACAGGAACGCCGCGAGGCGGCCCTTCAGCTCATCGCCCACCGTCTTGGCGGCGCGGTCCTCGGCGTCCTGGCGCGCCCGCACGTTGGCGAACACGCTGTCGAAGCGCTGGAAGGCGACCCGGCCGAAGCTCTCGCCCTGCAGCGCCACCGAGCGATCGGCGATGCGAACGAGGCGGAACGTGGTGTTGAGATTGTAGACACTGCCCGACGAGTTGCCGTTGGGCTCCACGAGGGTCGGCGTCAGCGACTCGCGGATCACGACTTCCAGGCGATACACCGGCTGGGCGGGAAGTCCGCCGCCGGTGGACTGGTAGATCAGCTCGTTGCGCAGACGCTGGCCGACACGCCCCGGAATTGGTGCGATCTCGACCTCGGCGAGCTTTTCACTGACGTCTGGAGCGCCGGTGATGGCGCTTGAGGCATACATCGGCCGGAAGCCGGAATCACCGCAGCCGGCGAGCAGCAGCATGGATGCCGCAGCACACGCCAACGCAACCCGGATCATCCCTCGGTGGCTAGCGGCCAACATCGCCCGCCCCTCGCGCTTCGGCTTCAGCCGACGACATTCACAATCCTCTGCGGCACAACGATGACCTTTTTGACCGGCCGGCCTTCGAGCGCGCGCTGCACCGTCTCCAACTGGAGCGCCGCAGCCTCGATCTCAGCCTTGTCGGCCGTCCGGGCAATCGTCATTTCGTCCCGCCGCTTGCCATTCACCTGTACGGCAATGACGATCGTATCGTCAACGAGCAACGCCGGATCGGCTTCCGGCCATGCCTCATTGGCCAAAAGTGTGTTGTATCCGAGCCGCGCCCAGGATTCCTCGGCCAGATGCGGCATCATCGGGCCGATCATGTGCACCAGAAATTCGAGGGCCTCCCGCTGCGCCCACGCCATGTCGGGCCCGGTTTTCCCGAGCGCCGAGCCCAGAACATTCGCGAATTCATAGATCTGCGCCACCGCCACGTTGAATCGCAGGGCTTCGATCGAATGGGCGACCTGGTCGAGCGCCTTGTGGGCGGCGCGACGCAGGTCGTTCGCCTCGGCGCCGAACTCGGCCGGCTTGGTGGCACCCTTCTCGGTGGCCTTTTCCGCTCCCTGGTCGACGAGACGCCACACGCGCTGCACGAACCGGCGGGCGCCCTCGACGCCGACATCGGTGTAGGTGACGTCGCGCTCGGGCGGGCTATCGGAGAGCACGAACCAGCGGGCGACGTCCGCCCCGTAGCGCGAGACGAAATCGTCGAGATCGACGGTATTCTTGCGCGACTTCGACATCTTCTCGATCGCGCCGATCACCGCCGGCTCGCCGGTCGCGATTTCGACCGCATGCCGCGAGGCGCCCTCGCCTTCGATGCGCACCTGGCTCGGTTGCAGCCAGCCGCCGTGGCGCGATTTGTAGGTCTCGTGCGTGACCATGCCCTGCGTAAAGAGGGCCGCGAACGGCTCGCGCGCGTTCTGCGCCATGGAGAGATGGCCGGTGTCACACATCGCGCGGGTGAAGAAGCGCGAATAGAGAAGGTGCAGGATCGCGTGCTCGATACCGCCGATATACTGGTCGACCGCCAGCCAATAGGCCGCCGCTTCCTTGTCTACGGGTGTTTTCGCGTGCGGGGCGGTGAAGCGCACGAAATACCAGGACGAGTCGACGAACGTATCCATCGTATCGGTTTCGCGCCGCGCCTTGCCGCCGCAGCTCGGGCAATCGACGTGCTTCCACGTGGGATGACGGTCGAGCGGATTTCCCGGCTTGTCGAAGGTGGCATCCTTCGGCAATTCGACGGGCAGATCCTTGTCCGGCACCGGAACGATACCGCACGTCTCGCAGTGAATGACGGGGATCGGGCAGCCCCAGTAGCGCTGACGCGAGACGCCCCAGTCGCGCAGGCGATAATTCACCTTCCGCGCGCCGACGGGCTTGTTGCCGAGCGTCGCCTTCTCCAGGCGCCGCGCCACTTCTTCGAACGCGGCTTCGGTGCCGAGCCCGTTGAGGAACGACGAGTTGATCATCGTGCCGTCGCCGTCATAGGCCCTGTCGGTGATGGCGAACGTGGCCGCATCCTCGCCCGGCGGCAGGATAACGGGTGTGAACGGCAGATCGTATTTGCGCGCGAAATCGAGATCCCGCTGGTCGCCGGACGGGCAGCCGAAGATGGCGCCGGTGCCGTAGTCCATGAGGATGAAGTTCGCCACATAGACCGGCAGCGTCCAGTTCGGATCGAACGGATGCACGGCGCGAATGCCGGTGTCGAAGCCCTGTTTCTCCGCCGTTTCGAGGTCGGCAACCGAGGTGCCCATGTGCCGGCACTCGTCGCAGAAAACGGCGAGGTCCGCGTTTTTCGCAGCCGCCGCCTTCGCCAGCGGATGGTCCGGTGAAAGCGCAACGAACGAGGCGCCGAACAGCGTGTCGGGCCGCGTCGTATAGACCTCGACCTCGCCCTGGCCTTCCGGCGCAGTCTTCTTGTCGAGCCCGAAGCGCACCAGCATGCCCTGCGAGCGGCCGATCCAGTTCGCCTGCATCAGGCGCACTTTCTCCGGCCACTTGTCCAGCGTCTGCAGCGCTTCCAGCAGCTCGTCGGCGTATGCGGTGATCTTGAAGAACCACTGCGTCAGCTCGCGCTGTTCGACGAGCGCGCCCGAGCGCCAGCCCCGGCCGTCGATCACCTGCTCGTTGGCGAGCACCGTGTGGTCCACCGGATCCCAATTGACCTTCGACGACTTGCGGTAGGCGAGGCCCTTCTTCAGGAAATCGAGAAACAGCTTCTGCTGATGCCGGTAGTAGTCCGGCGAGCAGGTGGCGATTTCCCGCGACCAGTCGAGCGAAAATCCCATCGACTTGAGTTGCCGCCGCATGGTGGCGATGTTTTCGTACGTCCACTCCGCGGGATGGACCTTGCGCTCCATGGCGGCGTTCTCGGCCGGCATGCCGAACGCATCCCAGCCCATAGGGTGCAGCACATTGAAGCCTTTCGCCCGCTTGTAGCGCGCGAAGACGTCGCCCATGGTGTAGTTGCGCGAGTGGCCGACGTGGATGCGCCCCGACGGATAGGGAAACATCTCGAGGACGTAGCACTTGGGCTGCCCGGGCTTGGTGGAGGCGCGGAAGATGCCTCCCTTGTCCCAGGCTTCCTGCCAGTGTTTCTCGCGTGCGGGCGC
>DASRYA010000077.1:0-6629 GCA_035687305.1 Hyphomicrobium sp.
ACCCAGTGCTTGCCGTTCTCGTCGGTATGGATGATGGCGAGATGGCTGAACTGGCTATCGACATCGCCGATGCGCGCAATGGCAGCGCTGTTGTGGTGCATGCCGCGCATGAGCAGCAGATCGCCTGCGCGGAAATCGAGATCGCGGCCCGTGTCGTAGGCTGGATTGACGAACGTGTTCAGCTGCTGTCCGCTGAAGCCACGCAAGGTTTTCTCGCCCGGTCCGAGCTGCGCATAGCGGATATTAATCTCGCCCAGCATGTCGGTGGCGTAGCGGGCAATGCGCAGCGCGTTGCGTAGCGCCCGCTGCCCGGCGAGCGACAGGAAGTTGCGCGCGTGCCAATCTGCGATCTGATCGCGCAGACGCAGCCGCAGGGCGAAGATTGCCCGCGCAATGTCCGGAGCCGAGCGCAGCAGCATGTCGAGGTCATAGCGATCGAGGCTGACGTTGAACGTCGCCGCGTAAAGCGCCTCGAGATTTGCTGCCAGCTCCTTTGCCGTCGCGGCCGGTCGTGCGGCGATCTCCTCGATCGCCGCAAGGTCGTCCTCGAGCCGCGGATGGGGCGTGGCATGCAGCATCCGGTCCTCCCCCGTTTTAGTCTCTATGCCTCCTTAGCATGCCGGGGAAAGACGACGGATGCTTGTTCGCAACATCATGAAGGGCTGCGTGCCGACCCCAGGAGCTTGACCGAGCTGGCCTGCGGGCCCATCGGGCCTTCACTCATGGCGCGCGTCACGTGCACCATGGAGCCAACCTCGATATCCTCGAACGAGCCGTTCCCGCACGCATCGCGCGAGAAATAGAGGTCCGGCGAGCCCTTGACCTCGATGAAGCCGTAGTTCTGGTCGGGAAAGAGCCGCACCACGACGCCGGTATCCCCCGCCGAGCCGTGCTGCTTCACCTCGCCCTTGCGGATGGTGGTGATCTGCGAAAGCTGGCGTTCGACCGCTTCGAACACGCGATTCACCACCGCGGTGCTGTCGCCCTTGGCTTCGCGCCGTTCCTGCTGGCCCTTGGCCACCACGGGCGCGCGCCCGGGAACCTCGATCTCGGCCGTGATGCCGAGCGGCAGCTTGCCGGCCTCCGACGGGCGGTACGGAATCTCGACGACCACGCGGGCGCCGATGATGTTCGGGTGGAAGCGCTGCAGTCGCTCCACACGCTCACGAATAAGTCTCTCCAGGGAAGCCGAGCTCTCAACGTTCTTGAATGCGATCTGCAGGTCTCTTTTCATATCTTTCTCCGGTTTCCTGTCGTCGCGTCGTGATCGTGAAATGAGTGCAGCCAGCCATGGTCACTCTATGGCGGAGAGGCGCGCATTGACGTTGCGCAAGCACCATGACCGCAGCGATGTGCCTCTAGCGGGGGTATCCATGTTGAGGGCGAACGCATGATGTCTCCTCCGGTTCGCGCCATGCCCAGGCGGCATCGCGCGAGACCTATTGGTCCACGTTGTTCAGGTTGTTGCTGAGAGGATCGGAATTCGTGTCGACGTCCGCCGGATCGAACGGCGTCGGCTCACTGTCGATGCCCGGCATCGGCGGCCGGGCGTTGGGATCGGCCCAGCGCGGCTTGTAGCCCGGTGACGTCTCGGGTCCGGGCCCGGCTGGCCTTTCAACCTCCACGCTCGTGCCCGAGTCTGCACTCGAACCGGCCTGACTGTGCCCGACCAGAGCGGTCGTCAGGTGGAGGGGTATTATCAACGTGACGGCGAGGGCAATACGGCCCGCTTTCGTCATGGCAGCGCCCATAGTTGCACTACTGGGACGCTAGCTTTCCATGGACTGAGGCGTCTGTCGATGCCCTTATTTTGCCGCCACCCGGTCCGCTGCGATCTCCTCGATTTTCGTAAAAAGCAGCGACAGGTCCTGCGGGCGCGAAAGGCGGTGCTCGCCATCGGGGATTTCGACGAATTCCACCCGATCGC
This sequence comes from Hyphomicrobium sp., assembly GCA_035687305.1. GTDB lineage: Bacteria > Pseudomonadota > Alphaproteobacteria > Rhizobiales > Hyphomicrobiaceae > Hyphomicrobium_A. The sequence goes on from DASRYA010000077.1 coordinate 1,928, forward strand.
CCTTGAGGAGCCTCAGGAGCGCCCGCGCATGTCCGATTGGAACGGACGTATCGAGCCGCCCTTGCAGAATGACCACCGGCCGCCCTGGGTCGAATGGGCGCTTGGCCATCAAATGCCCACGGCCGTCCTCTATGAGCGTCCGCGTGATCGCGTAGGGCTCGCCATATTCGGACGGCAGCTGGAAGACGCCCTTTTCCTCGATGTCGCGGCGCGCGCGATAGTCGAACTGCTTCCACATCAGCTCTTCGGTCATGTCCCATGCGGGCGCAATGAGAACGAGACCTGCGATGCGCTCTGCATCCTCCGGCGAGGTTTCCATCAGGCGCCGCAAAAGAAGCAGCGCGATGTAACCGCCCATGCTCGAGCCGACGATGATCTGCCGGCCACAGCTGACATCGCGGAACACCGCCTCCGCTTCATCGAGCCATGCGCCGATAGTCCCATCCTCGAAAGCCCCGCTCGAAAGGCCGTGACCCGAATAGTCGAATCGCGTGCACCCGAAGCCTTTCTCGCGCGCGAAGACGGCAAGCTCGGTGGCTTTCGTGCTTGCCATGTCGGACTTGAAGCCCGACAGCCAGAAGAGGCTCAGCTTCCCCTCACCCGCCGGGTCCACCCGGTAAGCGATGCGGCGGGCCGCGGCGTTCGCGGTGGCCCCCAATTGGAGGAATTGCGGTTCGCTCTCACTCAATCTAAACAACCCTTTCACCGCCGGAGGATGAGCTTGTGGCCGAGAAGCGCCCGACCATACTGCAGATCATTCCAGAGCTCGATACCGGCGGAGCAGAGCTTTCCACCATCGAGATCGCCGAGGCCGTACAGTCGGCCGGCGGACGCTGCATCGTACTGACCGAAGGCGGCCGCCTCGTCCAGCGTCTACGCGACACGGGCGCGGAGGTAAACTTCTTCGCCGCGGCCTCGAAGAATCCGGTCCGCCTTCTTTGGAACGCCCGCCGCATGGCGGCTATCGTACGCAAAGAGGGCGTCGATCTCATCCATGCCCGCAGCCGCGCCCCGGCCTGGAGCGCCCTTCTGGCCGCACGGCAGACGGGCGTGCCGTTCGTCACCACCTACCACGGCGCCTATTCGGAAAAGTCCGACCTGAAGCGCCTCTATAACAGCGTCATGGCTCGCGGTGATGTCGTCATCGCCAACTCCAATTACACCTGCGACCTCATCCGCATGCGCTACGGCACGCCGCGCGCGAAGATCGAGGTGGTCTACCGTGGCGTCGACGGTGCGCTGTTCGATCCCGCCACGGTCGCCGAGAACCGCGTAGCGGCCGTGCGCCAGCGTTGGGGCGTCACGCCCGATCAGCGCGTCGTTCTCCATGCCGCCCGCCTCACCCCGTGGAAGGGGCAGCGGGTGGTCATCGATGCCGCCGCACTGCTGGCCAAGCAGGGCACGCTCGACGATGTTGTTTTCGTGCTCGCGGGCGACGCGCAGAACCGCAGCGCCTATCACGCCGCACTGATGCAGCAGATCAACGCAGCGAACCTTCAGGATCGCGTCCGGCTCGTCGGTCATGAAAGCGATATGGCAGCCGCGTTCCGCGCTTCGCACGTGGCCGTCGTCGCCTCGATCGAGCCTGAAGCCTTCGGCCGCACCGCCACCGAAGCGCAGGTGATGGCAACGCCCGTCATCGCCACGGACATCGGCGCGCCGCCGGAGACGGTGCGCGGCCGCCCGGGAATCGCGCCTGACCGGGCCACCGGCTGGCTTGTCCCTCCGGGCGATGCGGCCAGCCTCGCGCACGCACTCGGCGAAGCCCTTTCCATGACGCCGGAGGCGCGTGCTGCAATGGGCGCGCGTGCGCGCCAGCACGTTGAGACGTCCTATTCACTGCGGCAGATGAAGCAGCAGACGTTGCACGTCTATGACCGTCTGCTCGGCACGCGCATGGCGGATGCGATCGCCTGAAGCAGCGCCTGTCTACGTGCGCAAGGTCTTGCTGGCCGCCGGCTGATCCATGCCGTGGCTGTTTCGCGCTACGCGGTCCCTGCGGCCATCGGCGATAGCTTGATCGACGAGCGTCTGCGCATAGCGCGGCAGAGCGAATGAAGCGTTGTGCAGCCTTGGCGTCCAGTAGCGCGTGACGATGCCCCGCTTCGCCTGGCGTTTCGTCAGCTTCTTGACGGTGATGTCGAGATGGTCGTCCTCGTCGGACGCCCAGTTCAACGCGAAGGGGCCACCGAAATAGCACGGCTGCGTGCAAAGGTAGGGCGCCACGTGATTGAACAGCGCTGCGAAGGATCGCGTCGTATCGCGCAGATGATCGGGATAGAGGAACGGCAAGCCGTTCTGCGTAACGAGGATGCCGTCGTTCGTCAGCGCGCGCTTGCAGGAGGCAAAGAACTCCGGCGTGTGCAGCACCGCCGAAGGCCCGATCGGCTCCGATGAATCGACGATGATCGCATCGAAGCGCTCGTCCGTTTCGGCAACGAACTTGCGCCCGTCCGCGATGACGACCACGGCGCGCTCGTCGTCGAAGGAGTTGCCGGGGATCTCGGGATAATATTTTAGCGCCGTCTCGATCACCTCGCGGTCGATCTCGCACAGCATCGCCTTCTCGATGCTGGGATGCTTCAGAACTTCGCGCATCACCCCGCCGTCGCCACCGCCGACGACGAGCACGCGCCTGGGATGGTCGAGCGCCATCAGCGGCACATGCGCCATCATCTCGTGATAGATGAACTCGTCCGATGTGGTGAGCTGGCACACGCCGTCCAGCATCAGCACGGTACCCCAGGTGCGGTTTTTGAAGATCACCAGGTGCTGGTGCTCGGTCTTCACCTCGTGCAGCACGTCCTCTGCCGCAAGCCGCACGCGCCAATGGGGATGAAACGTCTCCTCGACCCAGCGATCCATCGTGCCTCCTCGCCATCCGGACAGCCGCACGCGAGGCGGCGGCCGGACTTTAGGGCATAGCACGCGATGTGGAATTTTCTACTGTCGGGTTGCCACGCTCACTTGACGGCGCTGGCCGTGTTCGTGCGCAGGTGCTTCAGCACCGCCTCCGTTGGCCAGCAATCGATCTTCAGCCCATTCTGCTTCTGATAGATGCCCACCTGGCGGCGCGTGTTGGAGCCGATCTTGCCGTCGATCTTGTCCATCGGAAAACCGAGCTTCGACAGGCGCTCCTGAATTTCCGCCACCTGCGCAGTGCGCGGCTGGGCGATCTGCGCGGCCGGCACGTGGAAACCGCCCGCACCGGCGATGCGGTCGGCAAGATCGCCGACGAAGAGCGCGTAGAGATCAGAAGTGTTGTAGAGGCGGATGACCTTGAAATTCTCCGTGGCGAGGAAGCCCGGACCGTAGGCGCCCGACGGCATCATCAGATAGGCGCTGATGTTGTCTTCGGACGGCTTGAACGGCGTCTTGCCCGTGCGCTGGAAACCGAGCTTGCGCCACTCCGCGATGGTGCGCTCGCCGGGCGGGCCTTCGAGCGAGCAATCGCCGGCCTCCGGCATTTTCACCTCATAGCCCCAGCGCAGCCCGCGCACCCACCCTTTGTTGGCGAGCTGACGCGCCGCAGAAGCGAGCGCGTCGGGAACGGAATCGAAAATGTCCACCTTGCCGTCGCCGTCGCCATCTTCCAGGTGCTGGAAGTATTCCGTCGGCATGAACTGCGTCTGCCCGACGGCGCCCGCCCAGGACGCGCGCATCTTCGAGCGCGGCACACCCGCCTGAAGCATCTTCAGCGCGGCGAGTATCTCGGCGCGGAACTGCTCCTTGCGCCGTCCCGTGAAGGCCTGCGTCGCCAGCACGCGAATGGCGTCATGCGGCAGCTTGTGATGGCCGTATGCCGTCTCGCGGCCCCAGATCGCCACCATGATGTAGCGATCGACGCCGGTCTTCTTCTCGATATTGATGATGTCCTTCTCGTGGTCCTTGAGGAACTGCCGTCCCTTCACCGCAAGAGAGGCGAGATATTTCTCGTTGAGATATTCGAACGCCGACTTCGTAAACTCCGCCTGTCCCGCACTGTCGTCGCGCTTCTTGCCCGGCACGATGAGATCGGGCAGCGAGTAGTCGGGCTTGAGGCCGCGAAACGCCGCATCGAACGTGGCGCGCGAAACACCCTGCGCTTCCGCCTCCGGCCAGAGGCCAGCGACGAAATCGCTCCACGCATCGGCGGCGGCTGGGGGCACTGTCGCAGCAAGGGAAGCGGCTGCAAGGCAGAATACCGCGGCAAGGCGCGTTGCAAGACGGCGCATGACCGTTCCTCTAAGGCCAGTCTTCAATGGTTCCTCCCACGAGAGCTAGGCGATGCGTTCCCGCGCGCAATGGCACACCACGCCGCCCTCGTCATAAATCCAGGCGAATTTGCGGTTTCTAAGGTGAATCGGGCGCTAACTGGCGTGCTTGAGTTCTTGCAAGTGCGTTTCCCACGCCAGCGCTTGCCTCGTGATCGTATCGAGGTTGTCGAACTCGGGGCGCCATCCGAGATGCATGCGGATCTTGTCGGATGCGGCGACGATTGCCGCCGGATCGCCCGCGCGCCGCGGCGACATGCGCACTTCGAAATCGGCACCCGAAACACGCTTCACCGCCTCGATGACTTCCAGCACCGAGAAGCCCTTCGAGTAACCGCAGTTGAACACGTCCGAAGCGCCGCCATCGCGCAGATGCCGCAATGCCGCCACGTGCGCGCGTGCCAGATCCGTCACATGGATGTAGTCGCGGATGCATGTGCCATCGGCCG
>DASRYA010000078.1:0-11254 GCA_035687305.1 Hyphomicrobium sp.
AGGTGATCTCGCCAGGCAGAAGCGTGGCAACGCCCTTCTCCCGCTCGAGCTCGATACAGTGAGGCGGCAGGATCGACGAGATGGTCACGAGGTTTTGCTGCTCGATGTCGGCTTCGCGCAACGCGAGTTCGAATGCGGTGAGCCTCTCACGATGAACGCCGATACCGCGCGTCAGAAAGAAGCTTTTAGGGACGAGCTGCATTTGGCTTGGTTCCTTTCGGTCACACGACAGGGCACCCAAAGTTACACCTCGCCCGGAACTGCGCCGATATCAGAATTGCGCCGGTATATGCGCGCATCGGGACGGAGCGGTCGCGCGTGGCGCGGCATGAGCTACGAAGATGCAACCTCTACGCCGCGAGCTGTGTTCCGGACACGGAGCGAGCGAAGACACGCCCGTGAGCCTGCCGCAATCGGCGGCTGATCGAGCGCGCAGTGAATGCGAAAGCCGACGCAGGCCCCTGGTGCCGGAAGCTCGAGGATTGAGATCCGCGCTTTCTTGGCCCGCACCCATCGCATCGAGGATGCTATCGGCGGCCGGCCGGCCGCACGGTCCCTGGCAAGGACGACGGGACTGCCTCGACGGCTATTGCGCTCGCGCGAAAGCCGACCACGAGGATCGTGCCGGCGCCGACGCCGTCCGGACAGATGCCCTCACCATCAAGGGCAATCTGGCAATCATGTTGTAAGGGAAACGCCTGGAGAAGACACGGCTGAATGGATGGTACCGCCTTCCCGGATCGAACGGGAGACCTCTAGATCCACAATCTAGCGCTCTAACCATCTGAGCTAAGGCGGCACTTGGGCAACATCAGCGACTTAGGCCCGCAGTCGGCGGGAAGTCAATCGCACCGGCGCCCTGCCCGCTGGCAAGAGGAAGCGTTCCGGGACCGGGTGCTTCCGCACGGCCAACGCGCGCAGGAGCGGTCCAATACATCGACCGATCCCCTTAGGCAAGATCGCCGGAGCTGCCAAACCATCGCGACGCATCAAGGCGCCAGCCAGCAGGCCGTCCCTGAAGACCGCGCAAGCTATAGATGGAGCGCCGCGGTAGCGGATAAAGTCCCCTTTACCCGCCGATCCCCATGGCGGGCCGGCTAGCGCCCTTGGGCCTTCTGCGCCGCCTCACTGACGAGCCGCCCCAGCACGTGGGCCTGATGGGCGAACGTCTGCATCTGCTTTTGCGCATACCGCTGCTGTATTTCCATGTATTCCTTCAAATCCCGGGCCCGCGAAAGCTCGGTAGCGAAGGAAAAGCTCGCCTGAATGTTCTGTTCGGCGAATTTGGCGATCTGCGACTGCATTTCAGCCGCACTCGATGTGACTGCGCCCTGCGACGCTGAGAGCGTCTCCTGGACCTTGCGTGCCATATCGAGGAATTGATTGTAGGCACTACGAGCCTGCTCGACGTTGCGCTCGGCGAGCTCGCGGACCGCTTCCGGAAACTCGAACTGCGGTTTGTCGGTCATCGGGGGTCTCCTCTGGGGGCCAGGATGGTTGTCATGCCCGCTCCTGGTTTTCGGGCAGAGTGCAAATATACCGCGTTCTGCCGCCAGCGGTCGCGAAATGAGTGTGGATACCGGACGACGCGACCCCAAGCTCATGGACGTAAGCGGCTCACCACGCTAACAGGTTTTAAGCTTTGGTATTTTGCCCATGCCAGTAGACGGTCCGCGCGCATCGCTGCCTTCGGCTGCAGCCGGTCCTGAGAAGGTCCTGGCGGGCTGCCCCGATCCCGCTTGGATCATCGATCCCGCCAAGGGCAGGGTGCTCGCGGCCAACGCCGCGGGCGCTGCGCGCCTCGGTCTGCGCCCCGATGCCGCCTCGGGAACCCTCGATGCCGCCATGCCGGGCCTCGTGCGATTGCGCGCGATGATGCGCGAGCCGCTCGATGGCGGACGGCGCGAGCCGCTCGTGTTCTGGACCGCCTATGGCGCCGAAAATCTCATCTGCGACGTCGCCGCCGTTCCCGAGGATGGCGAGGCCGCGGCATCCCCCGAGCTCGTGTTGGTCAGCATCGCCTCGGGAGTGGCGAGACGGCGCCCCGAGGCTGCAACGGACGCGCCCTTGCCGTCGGCACCGGAGCAGGCGCTGCCGCCGCCGGTCGCGCCGTCCGCCGACGACGCGGCAACCATGTTGAAGATCGCGAGCGCGATCCGCAGCGGATTTGCCGGTGGCCGCGTCGAGCCCGCCGCAGACGCCGACGCCGAAACCGACGCCGCAGAGAGCGCTCCGGCTGGATCGGCGGCAACCCGCAGCCCCCATATCTCCAAGCTCGCCCATGAGTTGCGCACGCCGTTGAGCGCGATCGCCGCCGCCGCCGAGATCATGCGTGATGAGCGCTTCGGCGCCATCGGCAACGAGCGCTACCACGGTTACACCTCCGACATTCACGATAACGCCAAGCACGCGCTGGCGCTGATCAACCGCCTGCTGAGCGGCGATGACGCGGAGAAAACGCCGGGTCCGCTGGAGCCGGTCGAGATCGATCTCAACGCAGTTGCCGAAAGCTCCGTTTCAGCGCTGCGGCCCCTGGCGGAGGAGGCGGGCCTCGAGCTGGAATGCGAATTCCACGGCCAGCTTCCGAAGGTGCGCGCCGATGTAACGACCATCAAGCAGGTGCTCTTCAACCTTCTCAGCAACGCGATCAAGTTCACGCCACGCGGCGGCGACGTCCGCGTCGTCACGGGCCTCGGCTTCAACCGATCGGTTTTCATCGCCGTGCAGGATACCGGCGCCGGAATGACGGAGCAGCAGATCGAGGCCGCCCTGAAAGCACCGGTGCCCGAGCAGCCGCAGCGGAGCAAGGACGGCGGACACGGCATCGGACTGCCCCTCGCGCGCAGCCTCGCCGAGCAAAATGGCGCGCGCCTCGAGATCGACAGCGCACTCGGCGAAGGCACTGCGGTCGCCCTCGTTTTTCCACGCGACAGGGTGATCGCGCACGCCGCTGTTTCGAACTAACGACCGCCCGCGCGCCCATGTTAGGCAGCTGCTGTTTCGAATTAGAGGATTTCTAATCTATTGGGATTTCAAGGGCTTTTGTTGACTGTGTCCGTGCGCGCACGTTAGGGATGATGGCCGGGCAGTGTGTGCCACTCGCCGCCCTGCTCGATCCACCGATACCGGGGCCTTGAACCCCGCCTATTGGAGCAAATGATGCGGTCATCCAGCGCACTTCTGCGCGCGGCGTATTCAGCACTGCTCGCCGTTGCAAGTTCCTCCTTCGCCCCCGCAGCGGGTGCGGCGGAAGAGGTCAACATCTATTCCTTCCGCGAGCCGGGCCTCACGAAGCCGCTGCTCGACCAGTTCACCAAAGAGACGGGCATCAAGACGAACGTCGTCTTCGCGCCCAACGGCCTCATCGAGCGCCTCGTGGCCGAGGGCAAGAACAGCCCCGCCGATCTGTTGCTCACCAACGACTCCGGCCTGCTCGTGCGCGCCGCCGAGGCGGGTGTAACCCAGCCGGTGCATTCCGAGACGCTGAAGAAGGAAATTCCGGCAACCTGGCGCGACGAGACCGACCACTGGTTTGGCCTTACCCGCCGCGCCCGCGTCGTCTACGCCTCGAAGGACCGCGTGAAGCAGGATGCCTTCACCTATGAGGAGCTTGCCGACCCGAAGTGGAAGGGCAAGATCTGCATCCGCTCCGGTCAGCACACCTACAACGTCGCCCTCGTTGCCTCCATGATCGCCCACCACGGCGAGGAGAAAACTGAAAAATGGCTGCAGGGCCTCAAATCGAACCTCGCGCGCAGGCCTGCCGGCGGTGACCGCGAGGCCGTGCGCGACGTACAGGCAGGCCTGTGCGATATCGCGGTCGGCAACACCTATTATATGCGCGCGATGCTCAAGAACCCCGACCAGAAGGCCTGGGCGGACGCGGTGCGCATCGTCTTCCCGAACGCCGCCGACCGTGGCGCGCACGTCAATGTTTCGGGCGTAGCCATGACGGCGAATGCCCCGAACCGCGAGAATGCGCTGAAGCTCATGGAGTTTCTCGCGGCACCCGAAGCGCAGCAGATCTATGCCGAGGCGAACGGCGAATACCCCGTTGGCGATGAAGTTCCCGCCTCGGAGCTGGTGCAGAGCTGGGGCCCGCTGAAGGCCGACACGCTGTCACTCACCAAGATCGCCTCGCTGCGCAAGCAAGCATCCGAAATCATCGACCGTGTCCAATTCGATCAAGGGGCAACCAACTGATGTCTGAGATCGACACATTCCACCGCAGCCGCACCGCGCGGGATTCCGCGATACCGGCCGCCGCCATGTTTCCCGCCGCCGAGCGCCTCGTTGGCGTCGGATTCCGGTGCTGGCTCCAGGGCTTCCAGACCAGCGACATCGGTTGCTGGGAAGTTGCCTGGGACGAGTTCTCGCGCGCCGTCGGGCCGCAAGCGGCAAAGCCGCTGATGACCGAGCTCGCCTGTTGGGTGCGCGCGGTGCAGGATTCCGCCGAGCGCCGCATCGAGGTGTTCCCGGCACAGTGCCGCCGCTTCTGCCGCGACGAGTGTCTCGCGATCTCCATGGTCGCCGCGTGCCAGCACAGCACCTGTCCCGCCTTCCGCGCCTGCGCCGTCGCGCTCCTCGGATGCGACGAGGTCGAAGAGGCCATCGAAGGCGCCGACAACTTCGCCCGCTGCCTGCGCGAGGCCGGTCAGGTTCTCTCGCCCGGAACGGCCTTCATGGGCGCAGGACTGGTGATGCCCGCCCCGCGTAACCTTTGCTGAACGGTGCGGCGCCCCATCGCCTGCGATGCCGGCCGTAAAGGGAGCGGCCGATGACGGTCGAGGGGCCGCAACCGGCAATACCCGACGCACGTGTACCGCGCCCGGGCGAAGCCATCTCCGGCCTCGCTTCGCTATTCCGCTTCGGCCGCGGTGCCGTATCGCCAGCCTGGACGGTAGCCGCGGCGGCGATCCTCGCCATCGTCGCGCTCCCCATCGTCACCGTCCTCCTGCTGGCGCTCAATCCCACCGACAATATCTGGCCGCACCTCGCTTCGACCGTGCTGCCGAGCTCGCTCGCGAGCACGGTGCTGCTCTCTGGCGGCGTCGCCGGACTGAGCCTCATCGTCGGCACGGCAACGGCGTGGCTCATCACCATGTACCGCTTCCCCGGCCGCAATCTGCTCGACCGCCTGCTGGTGCTTCCGCTCGCGGTGCCGACCTACATCATCGCCTACTGCTACGTGGAGCTGCTCGACTATGCCGGCCCGGTGCAAACGCACTTGCGCGCGGCGTTCGGATTCACCACCGCGGGCGAGTACTGGTTCCCGCATATACGCTCGCTCGGCGGCGGCATCATCGTGCTGACGTCCGTGCTCTATCCCTACGTCTACCTCACCGCGCGGGCGAGCTTCGCGCAGCAATCGGTCTGCGTGCTCGAAGTCGCGCGCACGCTGGGGCGAACGCCGCTCGCCACCTTCTTTGACGTCGCACTGCCGATCGCCCGCCCGGCCATCGCCGCCGGTGTTGCCCTCGTCATTATGGAGTGTCTCAACGACCTCGGCGCCGTGCAGTACCTCGGCATCGATACGCTGTCCGCCACCATCTACGCGACATGGGTGCAGCGCTCGAACATCGGCGGCGCGGCGCAGCTCGCCACCGTCATGCTGGTGCTGCTTGCGATGCTCTTTGCGCTCGAGCGCGCGAGCCGGCGCGGCGCACGCACCCACAATACGACGGGGCGCTACCGTGCAATTCCCTTCCACGAGCTGCCGGGCTGGAAGGGATGGCTGGCGGCGGTATTCGCCTCGCTGCCGTTCGTCCTGGGGTTCCTCGTGCCCGTCCTGGTGATCATCCCGGACGCGGCGAACCATGCCGGCGACGCCCTTTCGAGCGGCTTTCTGCCCGCTGCGGGCAACACGCTGCTGCTCGCGACCATCGCCGCCGCCGTTGCCGTCCTCGTAGCCCTGACGCTCGCTTACGCGCGCCGCATTGCCGGCAACGGCTTCGTGCGCTCGGCGGGCCACATCTCGGCACTCGGTTATGCTGTCCCGGGAACGGTGCTCGCGATCGGCCTGCTCATTCCCCTCGCCGGCATCGACAATCACGTCGACGCCTTCACCCGCGCGACCTTCGGCGTCTCGACGGGCCTGCTGCTGTCGGGCTCGCTCTTTGCCATCACCCTCGCCTACGTGATCCGCTTCCTCGCTGTGGCGCTCGCACCTATCGAGGCGGGCCTCGGCCGCGTCTCGACCAATCTCGATGCCGCCGCCCGCACGCTGGGTGAGAACGCGCTCTCGGTGCTCTGGCGCGTGCACCTGCCGCTACTCATCCCGCCACTGGGCGCAGCCGCATTGCTCGTCTTCGTCGATTGCATGAAAGAGTTGCCGGCAACGCTGCTCCTGCGGCCCTTCAACTTCGAGACGCTGGCAACGCACGTCTACAGCCTCGCCTCCATCGAGCAGCTCGAGCAGGCCTCCATTGGTGCGCTCACGATCGTGCTCGTCGGCCTGATCCCGGTGCTGCTGTTGCACGAGGCCGTCGCCGGCGGACGCCCCGGTAGCCGCTAAACCTGCATCCGAGCATCAATCGACGACATCGTCGTCCTCTAGCCAGACGCGTTCGGCCTCGCGCTCCGGCGACGTACGGTCCGACAGATCTTCCGACCATCCGATGTTCATGAGCGCATCGCCCATGTTGACGATGGGCAGCGTCGTGCGTCCGATGATGATCCCGCGATGGCGCGAACGCACCTCCACGGCCGCGTCCTCGAATGGATTGGCGACATGGCCGACAATCTCCCCGAGATTGACGCCATCGCCGATGCGCTTGGTAGTGCGGAACACCCCGCCCTCGGGGGCCCGCAGCCAGCTCGACGTGTTGATTAGCACCGGCGCCTGCCGTACGGGCACCGGATCGACATCCTCGGCGAGATCGAGCATCTCCATCTTATACATGACGCCGGTGATACCATCGACGCCCGCGCGGATCGCGAATTCATCGAAGCGCAATCCCTCGCCGCCCTCATAGCTCAGCACGTCAACGCCCGCCGCGCGAGCAGCCTGCCGCAGCGAGCCCGGACGCTCGGCATTCTCCAGCATCACCTCCGCGCCGAACGCACGCGCAAGCTCCAGAACGCGCGGGCGTTTACCGAACACGCAACGGATCTGCGGCAGGTTGATCCGATGGATCGCCGCGGTGTGCAGATCGATGCCAACCTGCGAGCGCTTCACGATCTCGGTCAGGAAAAGATGCGCAAGGCGCGCCGCGAGCGAGCCCGACGCCGACCCGGGAAATGAGCGGTTGAGGTCACGTCGATCCGGCAGATAGCGCGAGCGGCTGATGAAGCCGAACACGTTGACGACGGGCACACACAGAAGCGTGCCGTTTATGCTTTGCGGATCTAGGGTACGCAGTAGCCGGCGGATGATCTCGACGCCGTTGAGCTCATCGCCGTGGATGGCCGCCGACACGAACATCGTCGGGCCGGACTGCGCGCCGTGTAGCACATGCACGGGCAGTGTGACAGGCGCATGATTGGAAAGCTTCGAAACCGGCAGGTCGATCAGCCGCCGCTCACCCGGTGCAACGGCCATTCCTCCGACGACGAAAGGCTGCCTCACCACGAAGCTCCGCTATCCGGCACTGCACAATTCCCGGGCGAAAGTGCACGAGCGGCAAGGTGCTCGCAACCCGCGGGGGCCTCGCAGCGGATGCAAGTGCAAATTTTTTGTCCACACGATGCTGAATATGCAAAGCCGAAAAGCGTGAACAGCACCGCATCGCCATCTCGCAATCCGACGCCGCACGGTATAGAAAGGCCCTGCGGACATTAAGAAAAACAGGCGCTAGACGCCCACCAAGGTCAGCTCGCTGCTTGCGCGGCGTATGGGCCGCCTTTAAGACTATCGGCGTCCGCTGGTCCCCAGGTCGCTTCCTTGCGCCGGGTCCTTTTTCGGTGATCTTGAACACTGTGGGTGGCGCGTGCTGAAGCGGCAGGGATTCATGAAGCGCCCGAAGCAAAACGTGCGAGGCTATACGTGGACACTCGCGATTTTCTGCTTCCTTCTGATCCTGCTTGCCGCGCCGCTGCTCGTCAGCGACCGCTATAATCGCATTGCGCTGCAAACCGGCGCCGTGCTCGCCGCCTCGAACAATACCTACAGCCTCAGCACGCCCGTGCGCCTGATGACAGGGCCGACGATCGAGCTGGAGCGCGGCACGCTTTCCGTGCCGCCGAGCCGCACCGGTCTTGCCCGCGGCGGTCAGATGATCGCCATGCTCATCACCGGCAACGGCCCGCAGTTGACGCTCGAGCACGCCGCGTTCACCGCTGACTTCTCCTCCCGCGAGCCGACCTTCTCCCGCGAAGCACCCGACGAAGAAGTGGCGCCGCTCGTCAAAGCGCTGCAGGGATTGCAGTTCGACGGGCTCGTCGTGCGCGAGAGCACCGTGCGCATCAAGATGTCGGACGGCTCGCTGCTTCAGCTCGACAACGTATCCGCGACCATCTCGAGCAAGCCGAACGGTGCGATCCACGCGTCAGGCTCGTTCGATTTCCGCAACGAGACGGTGACCTTCGATACCGCGCTCGATGCCAGCCGCGATGCACAGGGCATGTCCCGCCCGGTGAGCGCATCCTTCACCAGCCAGCCGATCTCCGCCAGCCTCGACGGCAATCTTCTGCTCGGCGAGAGCCCGCAGCTTCTCGCGCCGAAGGCCACGCTGCAAACCCGCAACCTGCGCGCCCTGGCCAATTGGCTCGGCATCGAATGGCCCGACGGCAATGGCTTCGGTGCCTTCCGTGCGAAGGGCCAGATGGAGTGGACGGGGCGCAATATCAGCCTTCAGAACGCCGACCTCGAGCTCGACGACAACAGCGCGACGGGCACGCTCTCGCTCAACTATGCTCCCGAGCGTCCGATGATCGAGGGAACGCTCGGCTTCAAGACGCTCGACGTCGCGCAGTATCTGAAGGGTGACGATCCAACCGCGAAACACGACAACATGCTCGCGGCGATCCGCGATGCGAGCGGTCTCGAATTTCCCCTCATCCAGGCGATCGACGCCGACTTCCGCATTTCCGCCGGCAGCCTCTCGTTGCCGACGCTCTCCGTCGGGCGCAGCGCCGCCACCGTCTCCTTGCGCGGAGGCAAGATGCTCGCCGACATCGCCGAGCTCGAGTTCGATGACGGCACCCGCGGCAGCGGGCAAATTCGCATCGACATGTCCGGCGCGAACCCGCATTACGGACTACAGGCGAAGTTCGAGGCAGCCGATGTCGGCCACACCCTATACGCTGTATTCGGACACCCGACGGTGCAGGGCCGCGGCGCGCTCACCGCCGACCTCACCGCAAGCGGCAATACGGGCGGTATGCTGCTGCGCTCGCTGGCCGGAAAGCTCTCCGTCTCGCTGACCGAGCCGGGCCGTGTCGGCCTCGACATCAACAAGCTCACCGCGCCGGGCAGCGAGCCGCTGGACAGCGCAGCCTGGCAGAATGCCAGCTCGCGCGCGATCACCGTCGACAAGCTCGACGCGCGCTTCGCCGTCGCCAAGGGCATCCTCCGCGCGCAATCCGCAGTGGCCGTCTCGGGCGAGCGCGCCCTCAAAGCCGAAGGCGCTATCGACCTCATCGCCCGCAACCTCGATCTGGAATTTGCGGTCAGCGATGCCCCGAAGGCGACGAGCGGGACCAACCCGATCGAAACCGGCTCCGTCATCGCCCCGGGGGCGCCGCGCGATACCGTCGGTGTGCATGGCCCCTGGGCGGGACCCACCGTGCGCTCCGGCATCGCCGCCGGCGAAGCACCGCTCTACGGCCCGCCAAACCCAGGCTAGTGCTTCCGGAAAAGTGGGCACCGGTTTTCCGATAAGAAGCACGGGCAGAGAAGTGCTTCCGGAAAAATGGGAACCGGTTTTCCGATAAGAAGCACGACCAAACAATGGCCTAGAGGCGTTCTGCGTTTCCACCTAAACCGGAACGGCTCCAGAGCATTTTTCCTACGAAGTGGATGCCGGTTCGTCGTAAGAAAATGCGGCCAATCAAAAATCTAGAGCGTCCGATCCGATTCCATCGGATCGCAAGACGCTCTCGTCGGAGCCGAGCGCGCTCCGCGCCAGCACCGCGCTCACAGCCACCGCGCGATAGCCTCGGCCGCAGCCGCGCGCTGATCCGCACTCATGTGCAGCCCACACTTGGTACGCCGCCACAGTACGTCGTCGGGCGCGCGCGCCCATTCGTTCTCGCGCAGGTAGACGACCTCGCGCTCCGTGAGCCCGCCACCCAAGGCCGCGCCCAGATCCGCCATCCCACGCGCGTCGCCCAGAACATCATCGGTGAGGCTGCCATAGCGACGCGCCAGCCGGCCGAGATATGCCGCATCGAATCCCCGATGCCTTCGGCCCAGCCCCTTGATGAAGCCCGCCAGGCCGGTGTCGCCGAGATCACCACCGGGCAGCTTGGCCGTCGCGGTCCACGCCGCAGCCATGCGCGGGAAATGCGGCGCGAGCTTTTCCAGCGCAGCCTCGGCAAGCTTGCGGTATGTCGTCAGCTTCCCACCCAGCACCGTCAGGAGCGGCGCGCCGGACGCGACGCCCAGCTCCACGCGATAATCGCGCGTTACCGCTGAGGCATCCCCGGCGCCGTCGTCGCCATAGAGGGGACGCACGCCCGCAAAGCTCCAGACGATATCGTCGCGCGTGGGCGGCGCGGCAAAGAAGCGGCGCGTCAGCGCGAGAAGATATTCCTCTTCCTCGCCGCTGATCGCAGCGGCACGCGGATCGCCGCTGTAGTCGATCTCCGTCGTGCCGATGAGTGTGAAGCGTTCCTCATAGGGAATTGTGAAGACGACGCGACCGTCTGCGCTCTGGCAAAGGTACGCATCGTCCGCGCCAGAGATGTGCGGCACCACGATGTGGCTTCCCTTCACCAGCCGCAACGGAGCAGGATGGTCCACCGCCGGACTGGGGTGCACGTCGCAGCCCGCGCCGGCGACGGCCCCGATCTGCGCATTGACGCTGCTCACCCAAGGTCCCGCTGCGTTTATGAGCGCACGCGCGTGAACGTTACTGTCCCAGCCGTTGCCATCGAGAGCGATGCGCCATTCCCCCTCGTGCACAGTCGCAGACTTGAGCGCCGTGCGCGTTGCGATCACAGCACCCTTTGCCGCGGCAGCGCGTGCGTTGAGCACAACGAGCCGTGAATCATCGACGCGGCAGTCCCAATAGGCAAAGCCCTGCGTCAGCTCGCGGCGGAGCGCGCGGCCGGCGGGATCGCGTCGCAGATCGAGGGAGGAGGATGCTGGAAT
>DASRYA010000079.1:0-19359 GCA_035687305.1 Hyphomicrobium sp.
CCTTACCATTCGCGGTCGCAGCGCCGTCGCGTGGCGCATGGCCTATGGTCACGGTGGCGAGATCGCCGACCGTCAGCGGTCGTAAGCCGCCGGCAAATTTTACGGGCAATGCGCGGATCATCTCAGCGGTCATGACGCGCGCTTCGGTTCGGACGGTGAAGCGCTGGTCGTTCCTGGTGATAGTTCCGCCACCGGCATTGGAGACATTGGCGCCGATAGCCTGACCAAGCTCGCTCGACGTGATGCCCGCAGCCGTCAGCTTTTTCAGGTCCGGCTCGATGACGAACTGACGTTCGAGACCGCCGTTGGAGTTGACGTCGGCCACACCCTGGATTGCACGCAGCATCGGCCGTACGATGTATTCCTGAGCCTCGAACAGCTCCATCAATTGCTGCTGCTCGTCCATGCCGGACGGCGGCTGCGCCCATTCGAGCGTGTAATACCAGATCTCGCCAAGTCCGGTGGTGATCGGTGCGAGGCGTGGCGACGATCCGGCCGGCAGCGTGTCGCGCGCCGCCGTGAGTCTCTCGTTGACGAACTGGCGCGCGCGAAGCTGGTCCGTGCCATCCTCATAG
The DNA here is from genome assembly GCA_035687305.1 of Hyphomicrobium sp. Lineage (GTDB taxonomy): Bacteria > Pseudomonadota > Alphaproteobacteria > Rhizobiales > Hyphomicrobiaceae > Hyphomicrobium_A. Next base: position 576 of record DASRYA010000079.1, read on the forward strand.
ATCAGCGTGACCTGCGACAAACCCGTTTTGGTGAGCGATCGCATCTCGCGCAGGCCCGGCTGACCGCCCATGCTGCGCTCGATCGGCAGTGTCACGAGACGCTCGATCTCTTCCGGCGCCAAGGCCGGGACGGTCGTATTGATCTGGACCTGCACGCCGGTGATGTCGGGGATGGCATCGATTTGCAGATTCAGAAAAGACCAGACCCCAAGAGCGCCCATCAGCAGAGCGATCATCATCACCGTGAGCGGTCGGCCGGTCGTCCATTCCAGAAGCCTGCGCGTCATTGGGACACGCCCTGGAAACTGCGGCCGCCATTGAGCGCGCGAAGCTGGAGCATCGCCTCCATGGCCTCGCGTCGCGTGTCGAGCAGGGCCGACAACGCGTCCAGATATTGGCGCTGCATCTCGACGTAGGTTGCGACCGGGATCGCCCCCTGCCGATAGCTGTTGTCGGCGATCGTGGCGGCGTTCGCGAACTTCTCCGTCGCCGCCGCGGGCCACGTCGCAAGCACCTGACGTTTTGTTTCATAATAGGCAGCCTGCTCATAGACCTGCCTCGTAACGCGTCGATTGGCGGCGATCACGGCCGCCTCACCCTGGGACTGACGGCTCAATTCTTGCGCGACGCCGGCAGCTTGGCTGTTCCAAACCGGCAACGTCGTTGTCAGCCGTACCCCGAAATTGGTCTCGCGACTGTCTGACCTCGCGTGATTGACGTAAGGACCCACCGAAACATTCGGTATACGTGCCGTTTGAGCGAGATCGACGCGCAAACCTTGCTGCTGCAATTGCGCACGCAGTGCTCGGATCTCGAAATTATTGGCGCCGGCTTGCTGTGCCATGCGTTCGGCAGACGGAAGGCCGGGCAGCGTAACAACGGGTGGAGCAATGCGGATTCGCGTTTTGAGGGAGACACCGCGAAGCTGATTCAGCTCATAACTGATGGTACTGGCCTCTGAATCCGCAAGAGCAGCATTGCGCTCGGCTGTGATGGCGCTCGCATCAAGAATGGCCGCGTCTAGCGTAGACGCTACACCTGCCGGGTCGCGTTGCTCGACAATCCGTGCAAGCGCGCGCATCCGCACAGCGACATCGCGCGCGGCAACGGCCTTCTGCTCCGCCGCAAACAAGGCATATCCCAAGGATCGTGCCCGGCTTGTCAGCGCTGCGTCGAACTGCGCAAGACCGATCCGCGCCAGCGCGATCTGACGATCGGCGATGGCGCGACGGAGCGCGCCGCGCCCGGCAAGGTCGAGCGGCTGCATGATCGACATGCCATAAGTGGGCCCGGCTCCCCTCGGGGCGCCGGTCAGGCCGTCGGCCATCCGGCGCTCGCCGAACTCAAACGCAACCTCCGGATCTGGTAGGCGGTCCGATGCATCGCGCTCAGCCCCCGCAAGCCCGATCTGCTGGGCATAAAAGCGTCGCTCGGGGTTGTTAGCGACAATAATATTGGCGAGCGCATCGATCGACAGCACGTTCGCCTGCTGGGCATATCCTGGAGCTGCCCATGTGCCCACCAGCAAGGCGGCTCCCGTCATGCAAACGATTCTCAGAAGCATTTTTGACATTGGCTCGGATCTCGACACGGCCTTCTAGGCGCCTGAGTGCCACGCTAATCTGAACGCAAGCTGTCAGCGTAAATACAGGTTTATCCGGTATGCGACGGCGACAATCAGGAGATCGAGCCATTCGTATTCTTCTTGTCGAGGACAATCTTGATATCGGCGCCCGCCTCAAGGAGGGGTTGGCGAGCTTTGGCTTTGTCGTCGAACATGTAGAGGATGGCGAGCAGGCCCTTTTATTTGCACTGCATGAACGGTTTGATGCGATTATTCTCGACCTCGGTCTGCCTGTACTGTCCGGCATCGAGGTCTTGCGACGTTTGCGGCGCGCCGGTTCTTCCACGCCTGTCCTGATCCTGACGGCGCGCAGTAGCTGGACCGAGAAAGTCGAGGGGCTCAACGCCGGGGCCGACGACTACGTGGCGAAACCGTTTCACGTCGACGAGATCGCGGCGCGCCTTCGCGCGCTGATGCGGCGCGTCGCGGGCCAGGCGGCATCGGAATTGCGCCACGGAGACATCGCGCTCGATCCGGTCGCCGGCACGGCCACGGTTGCTGGCCGGCCGATCGATCTGACCGCGCAGGAATTCCGGCTGCTTCACCTCTTCCTGCACCGTGTCGGCCGCGTTGTGACGCAGGCCGAGTTGCTCGACCATCTCTACGGCCTGAATGAGGAACGCAGCTCGAACACCATTGAGGTTTATGTCGGCCGGCTGCGACGCAAGGTCGGTCGCGATACTATCAGGACATTGCGCGGCATGGGCTACAGGTTCGGTTGATGTTGGGAAGCCTGCGCGCGCGGCTGCTAGTCGGTGTCATTCTCACAACCGTGACAGGCATCGCTATCGCCGGTGTGTCGATTTCCGCGCTGTTCCGCGCCCATGTCACGGAATTGGTCAATGCCGAATTGATCGGTCATCTCGGAGAGCTGGAAAGCCTGTTGACTCACACGGCTGATGGTCATGTCGCTTTGACGCAGCGACTCAGCGATCCACGCTTCGCGCAGCCTGGTGCGGGCTATTACTGGCAGGTGAGCGGTCGCGATGGCGCCGTGCTGCAATCGGCGTCCCTCGAACCGCAACAGCATTTTCCGCCCCCGGCGCCAGGTGCGGATCGGGAGCTTATCCGCTCGGTCGAAGCCGGCCCGACCGGCGGGCCGATGATCGCATACGAGCGACCATGGGACACCGCTGCAAGCGGCTACGTGCTTCAGATCGGAGCCGACCAACGTATCGTCGATGATGTGCTGGCGCATTTCAATCGGGCGCTGATCCTGTCGCTCGGCACGCTGGCGTTCGCCCTGATCGGGGCCGGTGCATTACAGGCTTGGTTTGGCCTGCGTCCCATGCGCCGCCTGCGCGATGCATTGAGCGACATTCGCGTGGGCAAGGCAGAAACCCTGCCCGGCGACTTTCCGTCCGAGGTTCGGCCGCTGGTCGACGACCTCAACGCTCTGATCGATGCCAATACCCAAATGGTTCGCCGCGCGCGTACGCAGGCGGGCAACCTTGCGCATGGCCTCAAGACGCCCCTTGCGGTGCTCACAGACGAAGTGCGCCGGCTGCTCGCGAGAGGCGATACGGAGAGCGCCGCGGTCCTGACCCAGCAGACAGGGCTAATGCAACGTCAGATCGATTTCCAGCTTGCCCGCGCCCGCGCCGCCGCCAATGCCGGTCTGCCCGGCGTCATCACACCGGTCGAACCCGCCTTTGCCTCGATCGTTGCGGCGATGCGGCGGCTATATGCGGATCGTGCGCTTACAATCACTCATTCGGCCGAGTCGGGCCTCGTGGCCGCCGTCGATCCCAACGACCTGGATGAGGTGGTCGCCAATCTGGTCGACAATGCCTGCAAGTGGGCACTTAGCACTGTCACGATCACGGCCACACGCGAGGCGTCAGCGGGACAACTTCTTGTCACGATCGTCGATGACGGACCCGGCATCCCCCCCGACGCACTTAGCCGCGCTTTCGCGCCCGGAGAGCGCCTCGACGAAGCCAAGCCGGGCAGCGGGCTCGGCCTTGCGATCGTCCGTGATCTCGCCACGCTACATGGTGGCGCCATTGAGCTGTCCAATGGCAGCAACGGTGGCCTCCACGCGACATTGCGTCTTCCCGCCGCCTGACAAATGGACAAGAACATCGAACATGCGCCGAAGCACTCCGTTCCGAAGGACGAACTGATGCCACGGGGTCGTCAACGCATGCGGGCCTGCGATGTAGAGAATGTCTTTCAGTGTCTGAAAGACAGTCGCCGCGCATCGGCCTGCTGGGTGCGGCGCTTATTCTCGCCGCTATGTCAGGAACGGTCCAGTTCAGCTCGGCGGTGAGATATGATTGCTGCGAGCCACCACATTGATCCAGAGCAATGTGTAAATACAAAGATCGATCAGGTTGGAGTTGAAATCTGACAGTATCGGAGTCCCGTCCTGACGATGCGCAGTCTGGAATTCGCAGTTCGTCCCAGATTGCTTGCCGTCTTCGGCGCATCGGCGAGCGAAGGCACTGTCGGCCCGATGATGCCACCGGCAAAACTCAACACGGGCTTTGCGCATATGGTGGCCGCACCGGCAATATTGCGCTTCTGTTGCAGTCCGGCGCGATTGCGACCGCACTGATCGCAGGAAAGCAGATGGTGCTATTTTAAATGAAGCAAACGTTGTCGATGCGCCTACGATCCGACTTCTCGGAGCTGGCATAAAAGAAGGCAAATGAGGAGAATATCATGACTGATAATTCCGGCCTGTCGAATGCACCGATGCGCAGCGTGGTTGTCGATGGCTTCACCAACAGCGTGCTGGACCCTGCCGCACCAATGCTTGGCCCCGTGGAGAACGGTGGAACGATTATCGCCAATACTGCACCGGGCTGCTGGGGTCCAATGATCACGCCTCGTTTGCGTGGCGGTCACGAAGTAACCCAGCCGGTTTACGTCGCTGGCGCCGAACCCGGTGATGGGATTGCAATTCGAATCCGCGATATTACCGTCACGTCTACAGCGACGGCGTCGGGCCACGATTCCTCGCCCGCCGGTTTCTGTCTCGGCGATCCCTACGTCGCTGCGCGGTGCCCGGTCTGCGACGAGATCTGGCCGGAGACACATATTGAAGGCATTGGGCAGGATGCGGTGAAGTGCAATCGCTGCGGCAATGCGGTGAAGCCGTTCGAGATCGTCCATGGCTACACGGTCGTCTTCGATGACACCCGCCACGTCGGCGTGACCGTGTCACGGGATGCCGCCGAGAAAATCGCACGAAACGCCAAGCACTTTGCAGCGCTGCCCGACAAATCCGTGCAGCATTCGATTTTGACCTTCGCCCCTTCGGATATGGTCGGCGTCATGGTGCGAATGCGACCGTTCCTCGGTCAGCTCGGAACGACCCCCTCTCATGCCATTCCGGATTCCCACAATGCCGGTGATTTCGGCGCATTCCTGGTCGGGGCGTCGCATGCCTACGCCATGACGGCCGAGCAGCTTGCCGAGCACAAGACCGACGGCCACATGGACATTGACGCCGTGCGCCCTGGTGCCATCCTGATCGCGCCCGTCAAGGTCAAGGGGGCGGGCGTCTATATGGGGGACATGCACGCCGCCCAGGGTGATGGCGAGATCGCCGGGCACACCATGGACGTGGCCGGCAGCGTGACGCTGCAAGTCGAGGTGGTGAAGAACTATCCGATCGACGGACCGGTCCTGTTTCCTCTGCTGGAAGACTTGCCGCTCCTGGCGCGTCCCTTCGATGCGCAGGAGCGGGCGCGGGCGGAGCGCCTGGCAAGGACGTGGGGCATGGATGAAGTCGAGGCGCTCGCGCCGATCTCGGTGGTCGGGACAGCCGCCAACATGAACGCCGCCATCGACAACGGCCTGGAGCGAGCCGCAAAATTGCTTGGGATGACGGTTCCGGAGGTCCGCAACAGGGCCACAGTGAACGGCGCGATCGAAATCGGTCGTGCACCAGGCGTCATCCAGGTGACGTTCCTTGCACCGCTGAGCAAGCTCGACGCTGTTGGACTTGGTGACTACGCGCGGGAGCAGTATAATTTATAGATCGCTCCATCGGTCCTGCGCCGGCTGACGCATCATCAAATGAAATCGCGGGTTCGTTGGGACAGGCTCTGATTCAGAGCCTGTCGTTCGCTTTCTGGAGCATTGTCGATGCGCGCCTTACACAAGGAAAATCATCTTATCGAGCGTATTGGCTGGCTTCGCGCTGCGGTGCTAGGGGCCAATGACGGTCTAATCTCGACGTCGAGCCTTATCGTCGGCGTAGCGGCCGCATCCACGACCTCTCACGAGATTCTCGTGGCAGGTGTTGCAGGGTTGGTAGCCGGAGCAATGTCGATGGCGGCTGGCGAATATGTGTCGGTCAGCTCCCAGGCCGACACGGAAGAAGCCGATATGGCCCGGGAAAAGCATGAGTTGGCCACCCAGCCGGAAGCAGAGTTGGCCGAACTCGCCGCGATCTATGAGCAGCGCGGTGTGGCGTCGGATCTTGCACGCCAGGTCGCCGAGCAGATGATGGCGAAGGATGCGTTCGAAGCGCACGCCCGCGACGAACTCGGATTGGCCAGCCATGTGATGGCAAGGCCTGTCCAGGCGGCCTTCACATCGGCGGTGACCTTCGCCACGGGTGCTGCCTTGCCGCTGATCGTTGCGCTGATCGCGCCGGCTGGAACGGCCGCCTGGGCGGTATCTGTCGCTTGTCTGATTGGGCTCGCAGCGCTGGGATCGGTCGGCGCGCTCGCCGGCGGTGCGAGTGTCTGGAAGCCGACGATCCGGGTGGTGTTCTGGGGCGCCGTCGCCATGGCATCGACGGCTGTCATCGGCTCTCTTATTGGTCGGGCGATTTGATCGTGAATCGCCTGCCGCTCGACACGCCGATGCTGTAGGATGGCCTTCATCTGGAACCAGGCTTTCCGTTCGATAAACGATAGGTGCCTGCTTGAGTTCATTGCGACCCAATTTTTGCTTCTGAGCATGTCCGCTTACGAAGGCGGGACGACGAGTGTTCGCATGTCCATTCTGAATAGCGGATGTTTTGGCGCACCCGACACGATCGCTCAGTGAGTCATCGGGAAAAGATTGGTGCGGGCGGTCGGACTCGAACCGACATATCCGTGAAGATGGTGGATTTTGAATCCACTGCGTCTACCAGTTCCGCCACGCCCGCACATTGCCGCCGATTCTAGCCTAGGCTCTCAGCTCCTATGCTGCACCTAGCGCCAATTCGACGGTTTGACCACTCTTCGCTCCTGCCTCGCCAGCCCCTTGAAAATACGACACTTTCAACTCGCCGCGATTTTCTGTGGATTGATAGACAAACCCCTTTTTGAGTCTGTCGCGTCTACCGGTTCCGCCACTGGGGCAGCTCTTCCGACGCATCAGCGGCGGCGAGGAGCGCGCACTATACTGTTGAGCTTAGCCCCGTCAACGCGGCGCGTCGCGGCCCTGCCGGGCGCGCGGCGTGGGGCGGGTAGGCTTCGCTCCGGGACGGAGCCCGCGCCCCCTCTTCCGCTTTCGCCGTTTAAAGAAGGCGCGGCTGCTCAGGACGAGGGAGCTGCAACCCTCGTCTTTACGGCGGGCACCCGGCATGGTGGCCTTCCGTAACCCCCTGGTGCGATTTTCACGCCTGACACACCAAGCGGCCTGCAGCGATCCGCGTCGCCGAGCAGGCAGTGGGACAGATGGCCGGTCTGTCCGGAGCAGCCACCTACGAGGGAGAGCGATTTGCCGAACCAGTCCCCATTGAGCGAGGCCGACTACGTTCGCCGGGTGCTCATCGCTCTCGGCATCATTGCCCTTGCGGCGGCGGCCTATCTCCTCTCCGACATATTTCTCCTCATTTTCGGATCGGTGCTCCTCGCCGTGGTGCTGCACGCCATCGCGGGCCCGGTCGGCCGGATGACCGGCTGGGGGCAGCGACCCTCCCTGGCGGTGGCCGGCGTTGGCATAGCGCTGCTGCTGATTGTCGTCGGCTTCCTCTTCGGTGCGCAGATCGCCAGCCAGCTGTCGACGCTCGCCAGCGAGTTGCCCGAGGCCGCCGCCCGCGTCTCCAAGTCGGTGCCGCTCGTGTCGGTTTCCGAGATCGTGAAGGGTTCCTCGGTCGGCAATCTGATCGCGAATGCTGTGTCCTGGGGCTCCACCGTGTTCGGCGCCGTGGCGACGCTGATCGTGGTGCTGATCGCCGGCATCTATATCGCCCTCGACCCAGCGGTCTATCGGGATGGCTTCCTCAAGCTCTTTCCCAAGAGCGTGCACGAGCAAGTCGCGGAAACGGTCGACGATGCCGGTGTTTCGCTGCGCCTATGGCTGGGCGCGCAGCTCATGGCGATGATCATCGTCGGTGTCCTGATCGGCATCGGGCTCGCGATCATCGGCGCGCCGTCGCCCTTGGCCCTGGGGCTCATCGCGGGCGTACTGGAGTTCGTACCGATCATCGGCCCAGTGATCGCCGCCATCCCGGCGCTTCTGCTCGCTTCTACGCAAAGCTTCAGCATGGTCCTCTGGGTGGCGGGCCTGTTCGTCGTCGTGCAGCAGATCGAAAGCAACGTCATCATGCCGCTCGTTTCGGGGAAGGCGGTGAATCTGCCCCCGGCCGTGGGGCTGTTCGCCGTGGTGGCGCTGGGCATCCTTTTCGGGCCGCTCGGCCTGTTGCTGGGCTACCCGCTCGCGATCGTGATCGACGTTGCGGTACGCCGGCTCTATGTGCGTGAAACGCTCGGCGAGCAGGTGGAAATCAGGAGCGAGCAGAGCGCAGCGGCACCGAACCGCGACGAAGGTTGATTGCAGCCTGCGAGAATCCGGAGTGCTTCCGGAAAAGTGGGCACCGGTTTTCCGATAAGAAGCACGGGGCAAAGAAGTGCTTCCGGAAAAGTGGGAACCGGGTTTCCGATAAGAAGCACGATCAAACAATGGTCTAATGCCGTTCTGCGTTTCTAGCTAAACCGGAACGGCTCTAGGTATCGTTGTCAGCGCTATTGCGCCGCCCGAACGACGTCTGTGCGCGTCGGCGCGGCAACTCCGGTTTGGGCCAGTCCTTCCGGTCCGCGAACCGCACGCCGATGAGCGCATTGTTGCGCCATACAACTGCGCATTTGCGTAAGGCGCCCGACATCACGTCCCGCAGATTGAACGCGTACGAGATCCACCGTGCACCTGAGACCTCAATCTGCGCGCCGTCCGGCGTCAGATCGCGGATCCAGCACGGCATGGTGCCTTGGCCCCCGAAGCTGACTTTTGCGGGGCGGCGGGTCGGGCAGCGCGGGTGCTTTCTGCGTTCCATGCCGCACCCGGTGCACGTTCGGGGCCAACCGGGTGCAGGCCCGGGCAGCAAACGGCCGTTGCGGTTAATGCCGCGCCGAGTGCTCGGGCGGGTGAGCTATTTCCACGTATAGGTGACACGGCCCGTGTGATGCCGGTGCTCGGTGATCTCGACATGATCTCCGATATGTGGATGGCTCGTCTTCAGCGCCATCACATTGACCCGCCGGCCGTCGAGCAGCGCCACCTCCACGGAGAGGCCTTCCTCGACGAGGCGTGTGCTCTTGATGTTGAGCGGGGCGACAGCGGTGATGGTTGCCGGAACACGCACGTTGTCGACGTGCGCGTCATAGTCTTCGTAGACGAAATAGGCGGCGATGGCGACGAGCGCGATCGCGCCGAGCGCGGCCTTTTTCAGCCGCTCGCGCCACAGCATTTTTTCCAGCTTGCGACGGGTTTCATCACGCATGGACGGGGGACCCTTCGGAGTCGGTTAGGATGCCGAGTAGTGCCGGTAGACAATAGATCGAGAGTAGTGGTGAAGCGTCAGGCCGCCATGGCCTGACTGTCCACGAGCCGCACGATATCGCTCATGATATCGTTGAGCTGGAAGTTCTTCGGCGTGTAGATCGCGGCCACCCCGAACGCTTTCAGCTTGACTTCGTCCTCGGGCGGAATGATGCCGCCGACAACGACGGGAACATCGCCGACGCCTTCCTTGCGCAGGCGCTCCATCACTTCCTGCACCAGCGGAACGTGACTGCCCGACAGGATCGACAGGCCGATCACGTGCGCGCTTTCATCGATGGCCGCACGCACGATCTGCGCCGGCGTCAGACGAATGCCCTCGTAGACGACCTCCATGCCGACGTCGCGGGCGCGCACCGCGATCTGCTCGGCGCCGTTGGAGTGACCGTCGAGTCCCGGCTTGCCGACGAGGAACTTCAGCCTGCGGCCGAGCTTGCTGGAAAGCTCGTCCACAGCGGAGCGCACGCTGTCGAGAGCGGCGCTGTCGCGTGCGACGGCGGCCTGTGCAACGCCCGTTGGCGCGCGATATTCGCCGAACACCCGCCGCAGCGTTGCACCCCATTCGCCGGTCGTTACGCCGGCCCGGGCGGCGGCGATGGAGGGCTCCATGATGTTGCGGCCTTCCTTGGCCGCCCGCTCCAGCTCGTCGATGGCGGCTTGCACGGCCTTGTTGTCGCGCGAGGCGCGCCAGGCCTTGAGGCGCTCGATTTGCTCCGCTTCGACGGCGGGATCGACAACCATGATCGCGCCTTCGCCGGCGGTCAGCGGCGAGGGTTCGGTCTCCGTCCACTTGTTGACGCCGACGACGATCTGCGCGCCGCTTTCGATGTTGGAAAGCCGCGCCGTGTTGCTCTCCACGAGCCGGCGCTTCATGTAGTCGATCGCGGCGACCGCGCCGCCCATCTTTTCGATGGTCGCGAGCTCGTCCTTCGCCTGCCCTTTCAGCTCCTCGACCTTGCGCGTGATCTCGTGCGAGCCATCGAAGATATCGCCGTATTCGAGCAGGTCCGTCTCATAGGCGACGATCTGCTGCATGCGCAGCGACCACTGCTGGTCCCACGGACGTGGCAGGCCGAGCGCTTCGTTCCACGCGGGAAGCTGCACGGCGCGGGCACGGGCGCGCTTCGATAGCGTCACCGCCAGCATCTCGAGCAGGATGCGATAGACGTTGTTCTCCGGCTGCGGCTCGGTGAGGCCGAGGCTGTTCACCTGCACGCCGTAGCGGAACATCCGCTCCTTCGGATTGGTGACGCCGTAGCGTTCGAGAGTGATCTCTTCCCACAGCTCGTTGAACGCGCGCATCTTGCAGATCTCGGTGACGAACCGCATGCCGGCGTTGACGAAGAAGGAGACGCGGCCCACGACCTTGCCGAAATTCTCCGGCGGCACCTCGCCCGATGCCTTCACCGTGTCGAGCACGGCAAGCGCGGTCGCGAGCGCGTAGGCGAGTTCCTGCACCGGCGTCGCGCCGGCCTCCTGCAGATGGTAGGAGCAGACGTTGGTGGGGTTCCACTTCGGCACGTTCTGGTAGGAGAAGACGATCGTGTCCTTGATGAGCCGCAGCGACGGCTCCGGCGGGAACACGTACGTGCCGCGCGAAAGATATTCCTTGATGATGTCGTTCTGGATGGTGCCCGTGAGCTTGTCGCGCGAGGCACCCTGCTCGTCGGCGAAGGCGATATAGAGCGACAACAGCCACGCGGCGGTGGCGTTGATCGTCATCGAGGTGTTCATCTGGTCGAGCGGAATGCCGTCCAGCAGCGTGCGCATGTCGCCGAGATGCGAAACGGGCACGCCCACCTTGCCGACCTCGCCGCGCGCGAGCTCGTTGTCGCTGTCGTAGCCGGTCTGGGTCGGCAGGTCGAAGGCGATCGAAAGCCCGGTCTGCCCCTTGGCGAGGTTCTTCCGATAGAGTGCATTCGACTTCGCGGCCGTGGAATGGCCGGCGTACGTCCGAAAAAGCCAGGGGCGGTCGGGTGCCCGATTTTCGGCCCCGCTCTTGCCTTCGCGCATAAATCAACCTCGGTTGGGTTCGGCTGCTGCCATAAAGTACCCTTAACCGGCGATGCAAGGCAAAATGAACTTTGCCGCAATTGTCCGGCGGCCCGCCGGTTGCGGCCGCGGGTGGGGCACCGGGAGGATTGGCTTCGTGTAGGGGCCTAGACCTGACGCACTTCGCGGCGGAAGGGGTGCGCGCGCTTTTCGATCATATCCTGCTGGAAGCTGTGATTCTCCAGCCGCATCCGGGCCAGGATCGCACTGAACCGCAAGCAAAGCAGCAGCGCCAAAAGGGCAATGATGATGCCGAGCGTGCAGGCGACGACGATATTCGTCTCCCGGTCCAGCGTGGGGTAGAAGCCGTAAGTCTCGAAGAGATACGTGGTGACGAGGGCCCCGAGGATGAAGCCGGGGACGAAGGCGAACGCCAGCAGCGTTCGCGAAAGCACGTGCAGCGTCAGCACGCCCGCCCAGCCGGAAAGCATGGCCACCACCACGATGGTGTAGGTGTCGACCGTGACCGCCCTGTGGAGAAAATCCAACATACGCAGCAATTACCCGCCCTGCCGCGCCTGCCTTAAGCCGCCAATGGGTTAACGCTGGGCGCAAGAATAACAGTATCCTCTAGGCTCCAGCAGCTTAAAGGTTCGTTGACACGATCGCATCGCGGCGCCACAGCCTCTTCATTGCAGCGCGAAATCGTGCTTGAAAGCCAACAGACCGTGCGGCCGCTCCATCCCGGGGCGCCGCGATCCACATCGCCGCCGGCCTGGGGCCGGGATTATCATTCACGGGAGCCAAGAATGACGAGCCAAAGCGCCGCTAGGACGGAAGTTGCCATGGGCGCACCGGCGACGACCGAGAAAAAGGATCTCTATGAAATCGGTGAGATTCCGCCGCTCGGTCACGTTCCGAAGAACATGTATGCCTGGGCCATCCGTAAGGAGCGGCACGGCGATCCGGATACGGCGATGCAGATGGAGGTCCTGCCCACGTGGGAGCTCGACAGCCACGATGTGCTCGTGCTCGTCATGGCTGCCGGTGTTAACTACAACGGCATTTGGGCTTCGCTGGGCAAGCCCATCTCCCCGCTCGACGGCCACAAGAACCCCTACCACATCGCCGGTTCCGATGCTTCGGGCATCGTCTGGGCGGTCGGCTCCAAGGTGAAGCGCTGGAAGGTCGGCGACGAAGTCGTCATCCACTGTAACCAGGACGATGGCGACGACGAGGAGTGTAACGGCGGCGACCCGATGTTCTCGCCGAGCCAGCGCATCTGGGGCTACGAGACGCCGGACGGCTCCTTCGCCCAGTTCTGCCGCGTGCAGGATCGCCAGCTTCTGGAGCGTCCGCGCCACCTCACCTGGGAAGAAAGCGCCTGCTACACGCTGGTGCTGGCCACCGCCTACCGCATGCTGTTCGGCCACCGCCCGCACGTCCTTCGCCCCGGCCATAACGTGCTCGTCTGGGGCGCCTCGGGCGGCCTCGGCTCGATGGCCGTGCAGCTCTGCGCCACCTCCGGTGCGAATGCCATCGGCATCGTCTCCGAGGAAGACAAGCGCGATTTCGTCATGCAGCTCGGTGCGCGCGGCGTCATCAACCGCAAGAGCTTCGAGTGCTGGGGCGAGCTGCCGAAGGTCGGCACGCCCGAATACGACAACTGGTTCAAGAATGCCCGCAAGTTCGGCGCCGCGATCTGGGAGATCACCGGCAAGGGCAACAACGTCGACTGCGTGTTCGAGCACCCCGGCCAGTCGACGTTCCCCGTCTCGGTCTTCGTCGTGAAGCGCGGTGGCATGGTCGTCATCTGCGCCGGCACCACGGGCTACAACCTGACGATGGATGCCCGCTACCTGTGGATGCATCAGAAGCGCGTGCAGGGCTCGCACTTCGCCAACCTGCTGCAGGCTTCGCAGGCAAACAAGCTGGTGATCGAGCGCCGCATCGACCCCTGCATGTCTGAAGTCTTCCCATGGGAGCAGATTCCGAAGGCGCATATGCGCATGTTCCGCAACGAGCATAAGCCCGGCAACATGGCGGTTCTCGTTTCCGCACCGACCACCGGTTTGCGCACCTACGAGGACGTTCTGGAAGCTAGCCAGCGCCTCCACCAGAAGTAAGCCGCTGCACTGCCGGTTTACGCGGCCGATCGCGACAATGGGGCTGCCGGGCCAGATGGTTCGGCAGCCCTTTTCGTACCTGTCTCGGGCATCGCCACGAGGTAGAGCGCAAATCCGGCGGCCGCGATTCCCGCCAGCGACAGAAACGCCGCCGAGTAGCCGGCCATCACCACGATGAAGCCGGCAACGAGCGTGCTCAGCGCTCCGCCGAGGCCGGCTGCGGCGGCAATCCCGCCGAGCGCGGCATTGAAATGCCCCTGTCCGTGCGTGATGTCCGCAACCACGACGGGAAACAGCGCGCCGAATATCCCCGCTCCCACGCCATCGAGCAGTTGCACGCCGACGATCCAGTAGAGCGAGTCCGAAATCGGGTAGAGGAGCCCTCTGACCGTCAGCACCGCGAATGCAGCGAGGAAGATCGGTTTGCGCCCCCACGCGTCGCACTTCTGGCCGGTCAGGTAGGCGACCGGTACCATGATGATCTGAGCCGCGACGATGCAGGCCGCCATGAGCGAGGTCGCGAGCGTCGGATTGAGCAGCGCCAGCTTCTGGCCCGCAAGCGGCAGCATGGCCGCGTTGGCGAAGTGAAAAGCCACCATGGCGAGGGCGAAAATGCGCAAGTCCCGGTCGGCCAGCACCGCCCTCCAGCTTGCCGATGGGCGGGTCTCGGATGTCTCCCCGGAAGGGTTGAGACCGCGCGCCACGCGGTTGTCGATTGCATCCGCGGGAACGGCGAGCGTGGCGGCGATGGTGCCGACCGCCATGGCTGCCATCAGCCAGAACACGACGATGGGTCCGAACCAGTAGGCGAGGAGAGCAGCGGCAGCCGCGGCCGTCGCGTTTCCCGCATGGTTGAACGCTTCGTTCCGGCCCATCCGCTCTGGGAACGCCTGCGGCTTGAAAATGCCGAGCGTGATCGCCGCGATTGCGGGGGGAAACACGGCCGCCGCCACCGCCGACAACCCCTGGAGCGTGGCGATTGCGACCCTTCCGTCGACGAGAGGCACGAGAAGCGACGTTGCGGTGACCAGCACGGCCCCGCTCACGACCACGGCCCGCTTGGCGGTGGCCCAGTCGACGAGGGCCCCCGCCGGAGCTTGGGCCACGATTCCCATGACCCCCGCGATCGACATGACCGTGCCGATCGAGGCGGCGTCCCAGTGGTGAATGGTCAGTAAAAAGATCGCCAGATACGGCCCCAGGCCGTCACGAACGTCGGCAAGAAAGAAGTTCAGCGCATCGAGCGCCTTGCCGGCCCGGCCTGCATTCCGCTGGAGCATGTGAGCGCCGCCATCGCCGCCCGTGTCGGGGCGAAGAATGCGCCGCAATGGACAAGGTTCCGTCTCTGAAACTTAAGTCGAATAGGGCTCACAGTGTCCAGCCTTCGGACCCTACCAGTCCGAAGGGATGAATCATTGGCCGCATCGCGATTCGAAGAAAAGCGATCGTGCGCTAGCGCCGTATCGGCGTGCGCGCCGCCACGGCATCGAGTCCCATGGCGCTCATGCGCTTGAACTCGAAGATGCCGCGGTTGAGTTCGGCTCCGAGAATGACGATCGCGGCCGTCATCTGAAAGAAGATCATCGCGACCATCAGCTGCGACAGGCCGGCATAAAAGCGCGTGTAGTCCGACAGGTTGAGGTAGTACGAGTAGAGGCTAGCCGCGATGAGCCACAGCGCCGTCGAAACGAGCAC
Source organism: Hyphomicrobium sp. (assembly GCA_035687305.1). Lineage (GTDB taxonomy): Bacteria > Pseudomonadota > Alphaproteobacteria > Rhizobiales > Hyphomicrobiaceae > Hyphomicrobium_A. Next base: position 15,744 of record DASRYA010000079.1, read on the forward strand.
GCCCGGCCACACGTCCTTGATGCGGCGCTCCCCGGCGGCAAGCCAGAGATGGAACGCGAAGAGCTGGCCGGAGATGACGGCTGCGGCCGAGAGATAGCGAAATGTTGCGCCCATCCACGTGGCGCGCATCAGCGTGAAGGATTGCGTCAGCGCCGGATCGAAGCGCTCGGCGAAGGCGGGCCCCACGACGACGACCCACGTGAGGATCAGCATCGAGGCGGCGGATGCGAGCACGAACACCATGCTGCGCGCCAGGCAATAAAGGTACGGACGCTTCTCAATGACCCGGTAGGCGCCGTTGAGGGCGGTCCGCAGCGTTTCGATCGCGTTGGTGGCGAAGAATAGCGACAGCCCCGCGCTCACCGTGAGCAGGTCGATGCGGGTGCGACCCATTATGGCCTCAACCTGGGGCGCAAGGCCGGCAGCAACGCCGCTCGGAAGGATCTGGAAGAGCTGCTCGATGGCGTGGTTCGCGAGGTCGCGGCCGCCGAAAATGCCGGCGAGGGCACCGAGGAAGATACAGAAGGGAAACAGCGAGACGACGAACGAGAACGCGACCGCACCGGCCATCGCAAATCCGCTGTGCTCGTAGAGGCGATAGATGGCCTCGAGCAAGGTGCGGTAACGTTGCATTCCTAGTCTCCCCCCGGAGCCAGCCGATTTTTTGCGCAACCTAACGGCGCCCGCCAGGGTGGTCTACGCTGGTATTGCCGCGGTGTTTGTGGCGGCCTGAAGCGGCGAAATCACCGCGCGGCGGCCGCCGGTACTGCCGGGCGCGTGGACGGGGCGCGCCGCTATTTCTATGATGGCAGCCCAATCGGGACATACGGTGATGACGGTGACGGGTAAGACAAAGGATCGCGGTCGCGCCAGCGCGGGGTCTGCGCCCGATGCGGTCTATAATCCAACGCGCCCCGCCCGGCTGCACCCCGCCGACGAGCCGCCGCCCCTGCCGAAACCGGCCGAGAGCGATCCCGATGGCTTTGGCACCGCGGACGAGGACGGGCTGCGCATGCTCGCGGCCCTCGAAAGCTTGACGAGCCTCGAGCCCGATTATTCCGTCGATCTCGCCGCCGAGGCTTCGGTCACGATCATTGAGGTCTCCGGCGCCGCTGGCCTGGCGGATGCGGATGCCTTCGGCGATCTTCCCGTCCGGCCGCAGCGCACCCCATTCCCCCGCGAGGATGCGCCGCCGATCCGGCATTTTCCGAGCGGTTATGACCCGTTTGACGGGGCGGCGGCCTTCGTGGATGAAGAGGCGACCGTCGAGATCGTCGATGTCCCGCGGGCCATCGAAGAAGGCGACGCGCCCGGCCCCCGGCAGGCGCCGCAACCCGCTTCGCTCTCCGAACGCATCGCTTCGGTCGCCGGGCGGAGCGCCGGCGGGCGCTTTTTCAAGGCGCTTTCTGGATGATGAGAAGGAGTTCCAGCGGAGGATGATCGGCGCCTGCGGCACCGATTGCCTTGACGAAAGGCCTCTTTATCCGCAACGCAAACGTCACGTTCCGAAATCGGCGGCGCCAAGCTGGCGTTTCCGCTGCAAAATTCCCAGGGAGGTCAAGATGACGACGTCGGTGAAGACGGCCGAGCAGGATTTGCTTGCAGCGGGTCCGCAAGCGCTTCTGGAGCGCGCAGCCCGTGCGGTCGCTTCCGCCGACCGCGTGCTCGAGGCGGCCAAGGCTGGCGTCAAGGGCAAGGTGGCGGAAGCGGGCGGCGTCGACAATATCCAGCACGCTGCCCACGGTCTCGCCTGGCTCGCTACGGCCATCGAGGGCCTGCGCCAGCTCCAGGACTGGGGCGCGCGTCTTTCGTCCGAAAGCCGGTTCGGCGAGTTCGAGCAGCTGATCCTGCTCGTAGGTTTCGCCGAGTACCTCGCGCAGGTCTCGGGTGGCATTCCCATGAGCCAGCTCGAGTTCGTGCGCCCCGAGCAGCTCGGCGTCGGCCGCGATGTGATCCGCGCCTACGAGGACGAGGTGGCCGATCTCATCGCTTCCGGCTCGACCCAGGACGTGAAAAAGAAGCTCGCTGACCTCATTGCTGCCCAGCCGAACGCCGCCAACTTCGGCGATCCCGGCCTCGACGAGACGCACGCGGCGATCCTCGACCAGATGCACGCCTTCTCCGAGGCCGAGGTGGTCCCGCATGCCCACGAGTGGCATCTCGCCAACGATTACATCCCGCTCGAGGTGATCCAGAAGGTCGCCGAGCTCGGCGTGTTCGGCCTGACGCTGCCGGAGGAGTTCGGCGGCTTGGGTCTCGGCAAGGAGAGCATGTGCATCGTCTCCGAGGAGCTGTCGCGCGGCTACATCGGCGTCGGCTCCCTGGGAACGCGCGCCGAAATCGCGGGCGAGTTGATCCTCAACAACGGCACCGACGAGCAGAAGCAGAAGTATCTGCCGAAGATCGCCACCGGCGAATTGCTGCCGACCGCCGTCTTCACCGAGCCGAATACCGGCTCCGACCTCGCTTCGCTCAAGACGCGTGCGGTGAAGGAAGGCGATACCTACAAGGTGACGGGCCAGAAGACCTGGATCACGCACCCGGTACGCGCCGACCTGATGACGCTTCTGGTGCGCACCAATCCGAACGATGCGGGCTATCGCGGTCTGTCGATGCTGCTCGCGGAAAAGCCGCGCGGCACCGATGAAAACCCGTTCCCCGCCGACGGCATGACGGGCGGCGAGATCGAGGTGCTCGGCTACCGCGGCATGAAGGAGTACGACATCTCCTTCGACGGTTTCGAGGTGCCGGCCAGCCAGCTCCTCGGCGGCACCGAAGGCCAGGGCTTCAAGCAGCTCATGAACACCTTCGAGGCCGCGCGCATCCAGACGGCGGCGCGCGCCGTGGGCGTTGCCCAGGCGGCCATGGATCTCGGCCTCAAGTACGCGCTGGAGCGCATCCAGTTCGGCAAGCCGATTTATGCTTTCCCGCGCATTTACAATAAGGTCGTGATGATGGCGGTGGAGACGATGATCGCCCGCCAGCTCACCTATTTCTCCGCGCGCCAGAAGGACCAGGGCCACCGTTGCGACCTGGAGGCCGGCATGGCGAAGCTGCTCGGCGCGCGCGTCGCATGGGCGAACGCCGACTGCGCGCTGCAGATCCACGGCGGCAACGGCTTCGCGCTCGAATACCCGATCAGCCGCGTGCTCTGCGATTCGCGCATTCTCAACATCTTCGAGGGTGCAGCCGAGATCCAGGCGCAGGTCATCGCCCGCCGGTTGCTGGAAGACGGCAAGTAAGCCGGAGCTCAGCCCTTCCGGCTGCTCCGTGCAACGCGAGCACTATTGGACCCGGCGCCGAAAGGTGCCGGGTTTTTGCTTACCCGCGTGACGCATCGCGGGCGCGTGCCGCCGTTGTGCGCGCGACAAGGGTTTCGTGCCCAACGGTCGCGATTTGAACGGCATGGGCAAGCCTTTGGAAACCAGCCGGCGTAGAATTTTCGCGATAGACGACGTTCGTTCCGGTTCCATCAAGCGTGTCGCAGCTTCGGTCGGCGAAGGTGCCGGGGGCCCGCGGCGCTCCCACGCTTCTTTGACCTATCTTCCAGTGACAGCAGCCGCAGCACACGTTTGACGTTCCGATTGTCCGCTTGCAACGCCATTGTCCGGGTGCG
>DASRYA010000080.1:0-15910 GCA_035687305.1 Hyphomicrobium sp.
AGCCACAAACCCTTGCGGCTTATTTCGCCGGGTGGGCAGCCAATAGGCCGGCCCGGCTGGCCGTCGCTGCAACGATGGGTGCGCTGGCGTCGGCCGCCGTCGAGCTGTCCGAGCTCCTCGCGCTCGGCGCGCTCGCCGGTCCCCTCGGCCGCCTCACCGGCCGCCGTGGCGACGTCGACGAGCAGAAGGAGATCGACCTCCTCGCCAACAACAAGATCGTCGACGTACTCCGCAACGCGCCGGTCGCCGCCGTTGCCTCCGAGGAGATGGACGCGCCGCTGCTGCTCGACGCGAAGGCGCCGTTGCTGGTGGCGGTCGACCCCCTCGATGGCTCTTCGAACATCGATGCCAATGCGTCCATCGGGACGATTTTCACCGTGCTCCCCGCGCTGGAGCACAACGAAGACCCTTCGGCCTTTCTGCAGCGGGGCGTCAACCAGCTCGCCGGCGGCTTTTTCCTCTATGGTCCGCAGACGGTGCTCGTCTCGACGGTGGGCGCAGGAACGCAGGTGTTCACCCTCGACCGGCGCACCGGCACCTTCCTGCTCACGCATCCGAAGGTCGAGGTTCCGATGCGCACCAGCGAATACGCGGTGAACGATTCCAACACGCGCCATTGGGACGACCCCGTGCGCACCTACATCGAAGATTGCCGCAGGGGCAAGGAAGGCCCGCGCGGGCGCGATTTCAACATGCGCTGGACCGGCTCGCCCGTTGCCGACTTCTATCGCATCCTTTCGCGGGGCGGCATCTACCTCTACCCTGGCGACAGGCGGCGCGGCTTTCGCGATGGCCGTCTGCGGTTGATCTACGAGGCGAATCCGCTCGCGTGGGTGACGGAGCAGGCGGGAGGCGGCGCATCCACCGGCCGCGAGCGGCTGCTGGAAGTTAAACCCACATCGCTGCATCAGCGCGTCCCGCTCATCGCGGGTTCGCGCAAAGAGGTGGAGCACGTGGTGCGCCTGCACGACGGGTCGCAGATCCGCGGCGAGCGTTCGCCGCTGTTCAGCCGGCGCGGACTGCTGCGGTTCTAACTTGATAAATAATTATAAGGCAGTCTCCACACCGCCATGTCAGCCAAGCATCCCATAATCTCGGTCACAGGCTCCTCGGGTGCCGGCACAACTTCTGTGCGCCAGACCTTCGAGAACATTTTTCGCCGCGAGCACATCAGCGCCGCCTTCATCCAGGGCGATGCCTTCCACCGCTACGGGCGCGTGGAAATGGAGCAGGCCATCGTGGCCGAGCGCGCGCGCGGAAATATGCACTTCAGCCACTTCGGCGAGGAAGCCAATCTGCTGGCGGAGCTGGAGGAAGTGTTCCGCACCTACGGCGAGACCGGGCGCGGGCGCACGCGCCACTATATCCACGAGCAGCATGAGGCCGAGCTGCACGGAGCATCCGTGGGCACCTTCACCGAGTGGGAGGATTTTCCCCGTGGCACGGACCTCCTCTTCTATGAGGGCCTGCACGGCGCCGTCGTAACGCCGTCGGTCAACGTGGCGCAGCACGCCGATCTGAAGATCGGCGTCGTGCCGGTGATCAACCTCGAGTGGATTCAAAAGCTCATTCGCGACAAGTCGCTGCGCGGCTACTCCCACGACGATGCGGTCGATGCCATTCTCACGCGCATTCCCGACTACGTGAACTATATCTGCCCGCAGTTCACCGAGACCGACATCAACTTCCAGCGCGTCCCGACCGTCGATACCTCGAACCCGTTCGTTGCCCGCTGGATCCCCACGCAGGACGAGTCGATGGTGGTCATTCGTTTCCGCGATCCGCGCGGCATCGATTTCCAGTATCTGCTGTCGATGATTCCGGGCAGCTTCATGTCGCGCGCGAACTCCATCGTCATTCCCGGTGCCAAGCTCGACCTCGCGATGCAGCTCATCCTCACACCGCACATCCTGAAGCTCGTGGAGCGCCGGCGCCGCGCCTCCTGACCATGATGCCGCCCGGCGGGGCGCAAATGGCCGGCACCGCTATAGAATAGCTTTGCTGCGCAGATCGGATGCGCAGCACATCGAGAGATCCGTTGAGGAAATTACGCATGAGCCGTTCGGTGACCATCGCCCCCTCGATCCTTTCCGCCGACTTCAGCCGGCTCCGGGAGGAAGTCGCGACCGTCGAGGCAGCGGGCGCCGACTGGATCCATCTCGACGTGATGGATGGCCACTTCGTGCCGAATATCACGTTTGGCCCTCCCGTCATCAAAGCGCTGCGTCCCCATTCCGATAAGGTGTTCGACGTCCACCTGATGATCGCGCCCGTCGATCCGTTTATCGCCGCCTTCGCCGATGCGGGGGCCGACATCATCACCGTGCATCCCGAGGCAGGGCCGCATCTCGACCGCACGCTGCAAACGATCAAGTCGCTGGGTAAGAAGGCGGGCGTTGCGCTCAATCCTTCGACCCACGAGGACGCCATCGCCTACGTGCTCGACCGGATCGACCTCATCTTGCTGATGACCGTGAACCCCGGCTTCGGCGGCCAGAGTTTCATCCCAGCGGTCATCGAGAAGATCCGCCGCGTAAAGGCGATGATTGGCACGCGCCCGATCGACATCGAGATCGATGGCGGCGTGACGCCGGAAACGGCCGGCCTCGTCACGGCCGCGGGCGCGAACGTGCTCGTTGCGGGATCCGCGGTATTCAAGGGCGGCACGCGCGAAGCCTACGCCGCAAACATCGACGCCATCCGCACGGCGGCCGATAGCGCGCGCACCAACCTGTAGGACGATCCCAGGGAAGCGGTCCCGCTTTATCCTCGGCGTCCGCCGCCGTGCCTATCCTCGCGCATCGGATTTGATCTTGCGAGGATCGCGTGGACGCGACACCCAATCTCAGCCTGCCATACATCATGGCGGCGCAATCCCAGAAGCACGTCACCCATAACGAGGCCATCCGCGCGCTCGATGCCATCGTGCAGCTGAGCGTGCTCGACCGCGGCCTTTCAACGCCGCCCACGACGCCGGCGGATGGCGCGCGCTACATCATCGCCACGGGGCCAACCGGCGCCTGGTCCGGCCATGGGGGAAAAATCGCGGCCTATCAGGACGGAGCTTGGATGTTCTACGCGCCGCAGGAGGGCTGGATCGCCTGGGTGGCCGACGAAAACGTCGCCGTCGTATGGAGCGGCACGGCCTGGATCGCGCTCACCACCGGTGAAGGCGGTGGCGGAGGCGGCCAGGGTGGCGATGGCAGTTTCGACACCGTCGGCATCAATGCGGACGCCAATGCCACCAACCGGCTCTCCGTAGCGGCCGACGCGACGCTTCTGAGCCACGATGGCGACGATCACCGCCTCAAGATCAACAAGGCAAGCACGGGCGATACGGCAAGCATCGTCTACCAGACGGGATTTTCCGGACGGGCCGAACTGGGCCTCGCGGGCGATGACGATTTCCATTTCAAGGTGAGCGGCGATGGTACGGCGTGGAAGGAAGCCATCGTCATCGACCGCACCACCGGTGCCGTGTCGTTTCCCAACACGAGCCTGGGCGGCGGGAGCGGCAATGGCCGTGACACGCTCACCGCCGCGCGCACCTATTATGTCCGCACGACGGGTAACGACGGTAACGATGGCCTCTCTACGGGCAGCGCCTTCGCGACCATTCAGAAGGCCATCGACACTGTTGCCGGCCTCGACCTTTCGGTCTTCGACGTGACGATTGCCGTTGGTGCTGGCACCTACACGGGGTTCAACAGGCTGAAGCGCCTCGCCGGTGCCGGCACGGTGACGATCCAGGGCGCCGGATCGAGCACGATCATTTCGGTGACGGGCAACAATTGTTTCTTTGGATCTGGCGTATCGCAATGGGTGTTGAGTGACATGCGTTTGACGACGACAACATCTGGCAACGCCATTTTTGTCGAGAATGCTGCCACTGTAGAAGCGAAGGGGATCGACTTCGGCCCTGTGCCTCCTGGCGGCTATCACATGCGCGCCGATGCCAACGCGCGCATCACGGCAATCGGCAACTACACCATCAGCGGCAGGGCGTCCGCGCACATGCTGGCGCTGTGGGGCGGCCACATAACGGTCGTGGGAAGAACGGTCACGTTGACGGGAACGCCGACGATCGACACCGCGTTTGCGCAGGCCTCACGCCTGGGCAAGATCGAAGCGAACAGTAACAGTTACGTGGGCTCCGCAAGTGGCGCCCGGTATCTGTCGGACAACAACTCCGTGGTCTTCACCAACGGCGGCGGAGCAAACTACTTCCCCGGCAGCGCCAGCGGGTCGACGGGCTCCGGCGGCATCTACAGCTAAGCGAGGCGTACGGGGACGTCGCGACGTGGTGGTCGACGGCTCTGCCGATGGCGACGCTGGCAGTCGCCACCGGCACAATTCTTTTTCCGTGTGATCGTCGGCGTGATGCGCCGCTAAGAATTGATCTTCCGGTCGGCCAAGGGATAGCCTGACGGAAACACCGCGACGCAGCGCATCTGCTGCGGGTAGTCCGAACTGTCGATACGGGGGATCGACGCAACGTCGAAGTCGACGTCGTTAGAGAAATTCGGACGTTGGGAATCCCGGAATTTACGGGCGCTCTTGAGGCAGATCTTATTATGCCATCGGTCCACCCGGTAATGCTTCTGAATCGGGTTGCGGTCGTGGGTAGAGGATGCCGCCTTTTCGGCGATGCAATGAATCTCGTACCGCGAAAAGAGTTCCACCGATGAGCAGTCGTAACCGTCGCCGCTCGCGTGGACGACGTAAGGATTGTAATTGTAGATGATGAGATCGTGGGGACTGGGCGTAGGCAGCGGGAAGGTTTGCGCATCTGTTCCCGGGATCAGCGGCGTGCCGAGAGTGTTCGGGGAATTGGCGACGTAGGTCTTGCAGTCCGCGAACTCGTTGAGCGCGTAGTAATCCATGAACCAGTCGGCGGAGTATTTCAGATACGCCGTGGGATGTGAATTGCCCTGCTCGAAGCTGTAAATGCGGCCATCGGGTTTCGCCAGGAGCGTCATGTTCCGCAGCGCCGCCGCCGCATCGAAGATGTTGTCCAGGCAGCTGCCGTTATAGATGAAATCCGCGTAACCCAGATATTGCTCCGGGATCGTGCCCTGCATGTCGCAAACGACGTCTGCGTTCTCGTAGGCGCTCACGTCGAGCGAAGCGACTTTCGCGTCGGTGAAGGCGGCGAAGAAAGATTCCTGCGTGATATATGGCAGTGCGCGGGAAACCCCGATGGTTTGCTCGTCAACTTGATATTGGACGTCGCGCTTCGGCACCCCCATCCGTTGCAGGAGGATGTCGGTTGTTTCCGCGGTGAGGCCGACGGACTGCCGGCCGATCGTCAGCACGGTTCCCGTGATCGGACGGTACTTGTGCTCATTCAAAATCATTGCGGCATTCAGAATACTAATTCCCACGCGCAAGTCCCCCCGGGCAGATCTGTTTGGCGGGCATCATAACGGCGTCAACGGCAATGAGATAGCCGCAGCGGGTCCGGAGAGCCTCGGGATGCGATAGTTGTCAATCCGAGGTTGTGGTCGCTCGATTTTATTCGGCCGGCTGCAGGCGGATGCCTGCGTTGCGCGCGACGGGATGCGCGGGGCGCAGCAAATACTGTCCGAGCTGCATGCCGGGCTTCTCCACGAGCAGGAAGCAAACCGCGCCCCAAGTGAGGATGCCGGGAAAGAACACGAGCGGCAGATACCACGAGGGTGCCTGCATCGTCTGCCCCCAGGCCCACAGTCCGCGAGCGACGGTAGGCAGGAAACGAGACCTCTCACACCCCGGGTAGGTATGTTTTCAGAGGATTGACGTCACTGATCCACAGAGAAACGCAGCTGTCGCCCGTGGATGTGCGCGCGGCGTGCGCTGTCAGATCTTCCAGCCCGAGTGGATGGCCGCGACACCGCCCGTGAGATTGCGGTAGGTGACGCGCGCAAACCCCGCCGTGCGAATCATTTCCGCGAAACGTTCCTGGTTGGGGAACTTGCGGATGCTCTCCACGAGATAGCGGTAGGACGCCGCGTCCCCTGCAATCGACTGACCGAGACGCGGAATCACCTCGAAGGAATGGAAATCGTAAATCCGGTCGAGGATCGGCACCTGTACTTCGGAAAATTCCAGGCACAGGAAGCGGCCACCGATTTTCAGCACCCGGAATGCTTCCGCGAGCGCACGGTCGATGTGCGTCACGTTACGGATGCCGAAGGCGATCGTATAGGCGTCGAACGAGCGGTCATCGAACGGCAGCGCCTCGGCATTGCCTTCGACGAACGCGATGCGGCCCTCGAGGCCCGCCTCCGCAACGCGCCGGCGTCCGACGGCGATCATCTCCGGGCTGATGTCGCACAGCACGGCCGTCGAGCCGGGGCCACTGTTCTGCGCATAGCGCATTGAGACATCGCCCGTGCCGCCCGCCACATCCAGCAGGCGGAAGGGCGTATCACCCCTTGGCGGATTGAGCTGCGCGATGAAGTCGTTCTTCCAGAGCCGGTGCAGGCCGCCCGACATCAGATCGTTCATCAGGTCGTAACGGTCGGCCACGCCGGCAAACACGCGGTTGACGAGGCCCTGACGCTCGTCGGGCTCGACGTTGCGGAAGCCGAAGGTCGTGGAGGTATCGGAAGAGGATGCATCGCTCATGGCCCGAGCATAGCTAAGCCCGCGGCCGCACGCTATGCTCCCCCCACTGCGGCCAATCATACGAAAAAGCCCGATATGCCCGAGCTGCCCGAAGTCGAGATCGTGCGGCGTGGCCTGGAGCCTGCGCTCGTGGGCCGCGCGTTCGCCCGCGTGGAGCAACGCCGCCCGGATTTGCGCTTCCCTTTGCCGGAGAGCTTCCCGGCACGGCTGACCGGCCGCAAGGTCGAGCGGCTGGAGCGCCGCGGCAAATATCTGCTCGCGCACCTTTCGGACGGGCAGCTACTGCTGATGCACCTCGGCATGACTGGATGCTTCACCGTACACAAAGGCGGTAGCGGCGAGCGCGGCGGCGGCGCGAAGCTCGGCGTGCACGAGCACGTCGTGTTCCACATGCGCGGCGGACCGGTCGTCAGCTATGAGGATCCGCGCCGCTTCGGCTTCATGGTGCTCATCCCGCCCGGTGAGGAGGCAACGCATCCCTTGCTGCGCCATCTCGGCGTCGAGCCGTTGGGCGAAGACCTCGACGCCGCTTACCTTGCGCGCCGCGCGCTGGGAAAGCGCACCGACCTCAAAGCGTTTCTCTCCGACCAGCGCATCATTGCCGGCCTCGGTAACATCTATGTTTGCGAGGCGCTCTACCGCGCGCGCCTATCGCCCACCCGCGGCGCGGCCACCATCGCCACCGCGAAGGGTAAGCCGAACGCGCGCGCCGAGGCGCTGGTGCGGGCGGTGCGAGAAGTTCTCGATGACGCGATTGGAGCGGGAGGCTCCTCGATGCGTGACTATCGCCACGCCGACGGCCAGATCGGCTCGTTTCAGCATCGCTTTTGCGTCTACGGCCGCGAGGGCAAGCCCTGTCTGCACAAAGGATGCGGCGGCACCGTTGAGCGCATCGTGCAAGGCGGCCGCTCGACCTTCTACTGCCCGCGCTGTCAACGCTGATACCCGTCAGCGTCATGCGGCTGTGGTCGTTACGCCGGTGCAGCCGATCTCGCCGCCAGCTTCCGGTAGGTGAGCAGCGAGACGATCGAAATCAGCGCTAAGACGATGCCACCCGCAAGAAAGATGTGATTGGCTGCCCAATCATCCTTTTGCGTGTCGAGTGCACCCGATCCGATCAGGTAGGTGAGTGCGCCGATAACGAATGCCGCCTGCGCCAGCGTCATCGATGCGAGCATCCTGAGCCCACTGCGCGTTGGTTGCGCGCGGCGGTCGCCGAGCGCGTAGCGGGCGCAGAAATAGGCCAGCGCTGCAAACAGGATCATGCCGGCGCCGTACTGCCACCAGTGCCGCCACGATAGCGCGCTGAGGCCGTAGACCGCGAGCATCGCCGCAGCGCCCCAGCCGTAGGCGAGCGTTGCGAGCAGCGAATTGCTCCAGCCCCAGACCCGCCCCGCACTGTCGAGATCGGCGCGGGCGTCCCGCTGCAGCGGAAAATTTGTGCCGAGCAGGGCAACGATCGCCACCACGGCAAAAAAGCCGACCGCGAGCGCCAGCAGCGTCGGTGATCCTTGCGAGGCGGCAGAGACTGCGGCGGGAATGCTGGCGATGCCGGCGATCACGGCGGCAGCGAGCAGACGGTTCGCGTGTGTGCCGGACATGCGGTGATCCCTGGCCAGAGTTAGGAGACGCGCCGCGGTGCCGGTCCCCAGAGCGCGTAGGCGCTGATGAGCGCGAGCGCGGCGGCGCCGAAGAAGAAGATGGCGTTCGCGGCCCAGTCCGGCTCGGCTGGATTGCGCGGCATCTTGTTGTCGATGACCATGCCCGCCATGGCGATGACCATGCCGGCGAGCTGGCCGATGGTGAGGTAGCGGGCGATCTTCAGCAGCGTCTCGTCGGTGCGGCCTGCCGCCGCGTCCTTCGACATCATGGAGGCAAAGGCGAGGCACAGTGCCGCGACGCCGACGCCCGCCAGCACGTACTGCCACCACTCGTGCCAGCTCAGGACGAGTTGATAGGTGAAGAGCATGCTGAGGCCGGCCCAGGCCCAGACCAGCGCCATGCCGCCCGAGGTGGTGCTGGCGACAGCCGCCTCGCTGCCCCCCGCGCTCACCCGCCGCCAGCGGCCCAAAACCGCCAAAAGAGTGAAGATGAGGCAGACCGCGGCGGTGACTGCCATATGCATCTCTTGGCCCCACTGGGCCGCCCACGAGACGGCGGCCGTTCCAGCGCCCAGAGCAAAGATCCATAGCCAAAACGACATCGCCCACCCCCTGAATATCCCGAAACCGGCCGTCGGGCGCCAAGAGAGCCCCGGGAAGACCTTTCTGGCAAGCCCGCGCATGGCTTAGCCTGCGAAGCACGCCGTTGACCCTACACTTTGCCGCGTCTATAGGATCGCCACTTGATGCCGCTCGTAGCCTCCCGCTCCGGGCGATTAGCGCGTTTTGGGACGAGCTGCCCGGATTAACAGCGCCCCGGCCGACATTGCATGCCGGAGCGATCGAGAGGAACGAGGACGAACTATATGGCCAATACCAAGTCGGCAAAGAAGGCGGCGCGCCAGGCGATCCGCCGCACGGAAGTGAACAAGGCCCGCACGTCCCGTGCGCGTACCGCCGTGCGCTCGGTCGAGGACGCGATCAAGTCGGGTGACAAGGACGCCGCCGCCAGCGCTCTGCGCACCGCTTCGCCCGTGCTCGCCCGCACGGCTCAGAAGGGCGTGCTCCACAAGAAGACCGCCAGCCGCAAGATTTCCCGCCTCACCGCGCGCGTGAAGGCGATGGCCAACTGAGGAGCGATGCCCCCCCTGTGGGGGCACTCCAACCCGCGCGTGCGCCGGCATCTGATCTGGCGCGCGCCTGCGATGAGCCGACACCAGCCGCGCCATAGCGCCGGCTGGGCAGGCAGGCATCGAGCCTCGAACGACCCAGCATCGAATTAGCGGACCGCAACGCATTCGCGACGCGAGACGTGTCGCGATCGAAAGTTCGCGGCCGAACGCGTCTCGGTGTGCGCATGCGGAGCGCCCGGGTAGCCGCATCGCTGCGGTGCTGCCGGCGAGAGACACAACACAACCGACAATTCATCTGCGCGATGACGGGGGCTCTCTCTCCGTGTGTCGACGTGCGCTTACGCTGTCGCAGCGTCGAACAAGACCGCGCCGTCCGCGCCGATGCCGTGGCGCTTAAGCGCGTGCGCAACAGAGCGTAACGCAATGTGACGCGGCCTCTGTCTGCGCGCTATCGCACCGACATCGCATGCGCTTTGCGATGTCGGACGCGACGGAATGCATCCGAGAACATGCGACAGCGCGCTGCCGGTTTGCGCACGCGGGGCAGCGAAAAGCGGTGCGGTATGTTCGCAACAGTTACGCTGCCTGATCCACTGCCGACGCACGAGTCGCAAACAGGGATAAGTGTCGGATTCATCGGCGCTTGCACGCAGTGCTGCTGTTTGCGACGCGCGATTGCGCACTCCGCCGCGCACAAGTGGCACAAGTGGAAAATGACATTTGTGCGATGTAGGCGAGGACAAGTTTCCTCCGCTGTAGATGCGCGCGCGTGAGCCTTGCAAATCATGAACTTGCTCAGCTCGCTATCCACAGAAGCTGCATCGTATTCACAGGATTTCCACTGCTTCGGCACGCTCGCGTACGCCTCTGCAACTGCGCAACCGTACGCCCGATACGCTTGCTTAACGCACAGTTAAGAGCTACGGTTCTTGAGGTCGAGGCGCTTGGATTTATCCAGCGTTCCGGTGCCAATCACCGCCAGGTTTTGTACAGTACCGCGTCCCTGGTTTCATCGAAGCGTAAGTGCGTTGCTCACGTCCCTTTCTGGGCGCATGCTTGGGAGGTGAAAGAGCTGTTTCTAGTCACCGTTGGTTGTGTGAGCAGGCTGTCCTGAGTGCGCTTCGTTCGGCGCAGCCTGTGAGTGGAGGACGAAGGTGCAGTCGTTCGAAGTCGTCCACATTGAGGACGTGCCTGTGGAAGAGGCCTGGGCACACCTCGAGAAGGATGCAGGTTCAGTTCTGATCGATGTGCGGACGCGAGCAGAGTGGACGTTCGTGGGCCTCCCTGATCTCAGCGAGATCGGCAAGCGGGTGCTCACGGTTGAGTGGCAGACGTGTCCTGAAAGCAAGATCGATGCGGGCTTTCCGGAACGGCTGACAAAAGCGCTCGATGCGGCGGGCGCTGATAAAGACAGCGAGTTGTTCTTCATTTGCCGATCAGGCGCGCGCTCGCGCATGGCAGCCGAAGCCATGGCGAACGCAGGCTATCGACGATGCAGGAATGTGGCGGACGGCTTCGAGGGGCCTCTCGACGCCAACCGCCATCGAGGGCAGGTGGCCGGCTGGAAGGCGGCCGGTCTTGCTTGGGTGCAAGGTTAGGCACCCGTTTCGGAAGACCTGGATTTTGATCGATTGCGCACCCGCGGCGGCGGAGGGCGACGGGAGATCTTTGTCTGGGTGACTTTGAGGTGCAAGTCAAAAAGTTCGATAAGTGCGGGGGTTTACAACTATGCAGACGATTCAAAAGGCGGAAGTTTCCGTTGCGGGCGGCTATGCGGGCGCAGCTCAGGGCGGGATGGAAGAGCGTACGGCTGTAAATGCGGTCGCTCCTGCTGCACCGTCGACGACGGTCGTAGCCACGACGGGTACCGACGAGCCTCGGGGGCAGAAGGTGCGGGCCATGCTGCGCGCCCGGCTCGGCGACGATATCTTCACGAGCTGGTTCAATGCGCTCGACTTCGAGAGCTTCGACGGCGGCACGGTGAAGTTCTCCGTGCCGGTGAAGTTCCTGCGCACCTGGATTCAGTCGCACTATTCGGAAGATCTGCTCGCCTGCTGCCGTGCCGAGTTCAAGGGTGCGGAGAAGGTCGAGGTTGTGCTGCGCCAGCCGGGCAATGCGGCGGCGGCGCGTGCCGAGGCGGACGCCGCGGTGTCCGAGCCTGCACCCGGCGCACGTAGCAGTGCCCAGACCGATGCCGGTCAGCGCGGTCCGATGTTCGTCGCCCCGGTCCCGGCGGCCGGACGCACGAGCGTCGGCGGCTTCGAGGGCTCGCCCCTCGATCCGCGCTACACCTTCGACAGCTTCGTCGTGGGTGCTTCGAACCGCATGGCCCATGCCGGTGCCACGCAGGTTGCGGAGACGGCACTGGGCGACGTGCCCGGCTTCAATCCGCTTTACATCCACTCGGCGGTCGGTCTCGGCAAGACGCACCTTCTCCACGCCATTGCGTGGGAGGTGAAGCGCCGTTCCCCGAACGCGCAGGTGCTCTACCTCACGGCCGAGCGCTTCCGCTACCAGTTCGTGGAAGCTCTGCGCAGCCAGGACCCGCTGGCATTCAAGGAAAAGTTCCGCGGCATCAACGTGCTGCTGATCGACGATCTCGAGTTCATGCACGGCGAGCGTACCGAGCAGGAGTTCGACCACATCATCAACTCGCTGCTCGACGGCGGCCGTCAGGTGGTCGTGGCTTCTGCCCGCGCGCCCAACCATGTGGAGCGTCTCAACGAGCGCATGCGCTCGCGCCTCCAGCGTGGCCTCGTCACCGAGATCGGCACGCTCGACCACGACCTGCGCCTCAAGGTGCTCGAGAAGCGCCTTGCGGAAAAGCGTGCGATCGATCCTTCCTTCGCTCTCAGCCGCGAGATCCTGTCTCTACTGGCCGAGCGCCTGACGGAAAGCGGCCGCGAGCTGGAGGGTGCCATCACCCGCCTCTACGCCACGTGGCAGTACATGCGCACCTCGATAACGCCAGACGTCGCCGAGACGGTGATCCGCGATCTGGTGCAGGGGCTTGAGCCCCGCCGCATCAAGATCGAGGACATCCTGCGCATCATCTCGCGTCACTTCGGGGTGTCGAAGGGTGACCTGCTCTCGCAGCGCCGCCACCGCTCGGTCGTATGGCCGCGTCAGGTGGGTATGTATCTCGCCAAGCAGCTCACGGCCCGTTCGCTGCCCGAGATCGGCCGTCGCTTCGGCAATCGCGACCACACGACTGTGTTGCACGCAATCCGCAAGATCGAAGGCGAATTGGCCGGCAATCCACGTCTCAAGGAAGAGCTTGAGGAACTGAAGCGCCTCCTCAGCCATTGACGGTTGCCCGTCCAGATACGGCCCGCCGCGCAGGGGCGAGCGCGACGGGCCAAAGCGGGGAGGGGCGGCGTCACAAACGCCGCTCCTTTCGCCATGGCGGGCCCTTCCGAGCTACGATCCCGCTAAAGGCACTGGCATGGAGAGCCTGGCGAAAGTCGGGCTCTTGATCACGACCGCCCTATCGGGGCATGTTGACCCGGGGCGAATCCTATAAACTTCCGGTCTCTGGCCCTGCCGGGCTATCCCCCTCTATGGGTCCGTTCTGCGGCCTCGATCGAGGTCTGCACGGCTCAGGCCGGCGGGCTGCTAAAGAATGCGCCGAGGATCCTTCCATGCGGCTAGTAATCGAACGTGGTGAACTGTTGCGGGCCCTTGGCCACGTGACCAGCGTCGTCGAGCGCCGCACCACAATTCCCATTCTCTCGAACGTGCTTTTGAAGGCGCGCGAAGGTGCGCTGGAATTCAAGGCGACCGACCTCGAGCGCGAGGTGATCGAGAGCGTAGGCGCAGACGTGCAGCAGCCGGGCGCGGTGACCGTGCCCGCGCATATGCTGCACGACATCGTCCGCAAGCTGCCCGACGGCAGCCAGGTCGACATCCGCCGCGACGCGGAGAAAGAGCGGCTCACCCTCACCGCCGGACAGGCGCGCTTCGCCCTGCAGACGCTCCCCGCCGAGGACTTCCCCGACATCGGCATCGGTGAGATGGGGCAGGAGTTCGAGCTGACCGCGCAGGATCTGAAGCGTCTCATCGACAAGACGCGCTTCGCCATCTCGACGGAGGAGACGCGGTACTATCTCAACGGTATCTATTTCCACACCGCGCAGTCCGCCGAGGGCGCACGGCTACGCGCCGTCGCGACCGATGGCCATCGCCTGGCGCAGGTGGAGCTGCCGCTTCCGGCCGGCGCCGAGGGCATGCCGGGCGTCATCATCCCGCGCAAGACCGTGCACGAGCTCAATCGCCTCATCGAGGATAGCGCCGCCGCCGTGAAAGTTGCGGTGAGCCCCGCAAAGGTGCGCTTCGAGATCGGCACCGTAACGCTCACGTCCAAGCTCATCGACGGCACCTTCCCCGATTACGGCCGCGTCATTCCGCAGGCGAACGACAAGGAAATGACCGTCTCCAACGCCGAGTTCATGGGCGCTGTCGATCGCGTGTCGACCATCGCGTCCGAGCGCGGCCGCGCGGTGAAGCTCAACATCAAGCCCGATAAGCTGGTGTTGTCGGTCAACAATCCCGAGGGCGGCAGCGCCACCGAGGAGATTAGCGTCGAATATACGGCCCAGCCCCTGGAAATCGGCTTCAACGCCAAATATCTGCTCGATATCGCCGGACAGCTCGAAGGCGAGCGGGCCACGTTCAAGCTCGCCGATCCGGGCTCGCCCACCATGGTGAACGATCCCGGCGATGCATCGGCGCTGTATGTGCTGATGCCTATGCGCGTCTAGACGCTGACGACTGCAGGAATATCGGGCCGTGAAGCCTCCCCGCAAGGACGAGCCGGTACGCCTGAGCGAAGATACCGATACCGGCGACCGCTTTCTGTTTTACGGCACGGATCGTGGGGTGAAGGTCGAACTGCGTTATGCGGGCGAGACCCTTTGGGCCACACAGGACCAGATGGCCGAGATGTTCGGAGTAAATGTTCCGAGCATTAGTCGCCATTTGAAGAATGTCTTTGCCGAAGGGGAGCTTGATCCAGAGTCAACAGTTTCAAAAATTGAAAGAGTTGCCCGCGAGGGGCAGCGCGAAGTCAGGCGATCGATAGAGATATATAATCTCAACGCGATCATCGCGGTGGGCTATCGCGTTTCCTCGCGACAAGGAACGATGTTCCGTATCTGGGCGACCGATACCCTCGTTCAGTTCGCGACCAAGGGCTTCGTCGTCGACTCTGCCCGGCTAAAACATCCGGAGGCGCATGATCGCGTCGTTGAGCTTCGCGAAATCATACGGGACATTCGCTCCGACGAGGCGAATGTCTACCGCGAAGTGCGGCGCATCTGCGCCATGTGTCAAGACTACGATCCGGCTTCCTCTGCGTGGCGAGATTTCTACGCGCGAATGCAGGCGAAGCTGATGTGGGCTGTGACATCGCAAACGCCAGCGATGCTCGTTTCCGAAAGGGCCGACGCGGCAAGGCCCAGCATGGGATTGCGGACTTGGCCCAAGGACGATATTCGCCAGCAGGATGCTTTGGTCGCCAAAAACTATCTTGCTGAGTCTGAGGTGCGAGAACTGAATCGTCTGACCACGATCCTACTCGACATTTTCGAGGACCAGCTCGACATTGGAAAGCTGACGACCATGGGCGATGCCGAGGAAACGCTCGATCGCCAGCTTCGCTCGCTCAATCGTCCTGTTCTCAACCACGGTGGTTCCGTTCGGACAACGGCCGCTGAGCGACATGCGAAAGAGCAATATCGCCTCTTCGATGCCGAGCGCCGCGCTAGGCGCCGCGCCGAAGCCGAGAGCCACATCTCTGATTTGCTCAATGAGGAAAGAGCGCTGCGCAAGACGCGGCGTAAGAATCCGAAGCATGACGACAATTGATGCGGGAGCGCCGTTAGCCACTGATGATCGAAACCCACTAATATGGGTCGAGCGGCTGACGCTCTCCAACTTCCGCAACTACGCACACGCGACGCTGGAGGCCGGCCCCGAGCCGCAGGTGCTCATCGGCGCCAACGGCGCGGGTAAGACGAACCTGCTCGAAGCGATCTCCCTGCTGGCGCCCGGCCAGGGCATGCGGCGCGCGCCCTATCCCGATCTTGCCCGGGGCGCTGGCGATGGCGGATGGGCTGTTGCTGCGCATACCCACACGCATACGGGGCCGGTCGACATCGGCACCGGGCTCCTTGCCGAGAATGCCAGCAGCGACCGCGTGGGGCGTCTCGTGCGCGTCAACGGCGAGCCGGCGAGCGCCGGCACCCTGGCGGACCTCGTCGAGGTCATGTGGGTGACGCCTGCAATGGACGGACTGTTCACCGGCCCCGGCTCCGACCGCCGTCGCTTCCTCGACCGGCTGATCCTGTGCTTCGACCCGCGTTACCGTACCGGCGCCTCCCGTTTCGAGCGCGCCATGCAGCAGCGCAACCGCCTGCTGGCCGACGGCGTGCGTGATCCCTCCCGCTTCGAAGGGCTCGAGCTCCTGATGGCGGAGACGGGCGTTGCCATTGCGGCGGCCCGCGCCGAGGCCGTCGCAGGCCTCGCCGCCATCATGGCCGAGCGTGCGGCGCGCGATCCCCATTCGCC
>DASRYA010000081.1:0-6309 GCA_035687305.1 Hyphomicrobium sp.
CTACACAAATGAAACGATGGGTCCAGATGGGCGCTTTTTCGCAGGCAGAATAGCAAAGGCCGGCCAAGGGGAGGGCCGGCCTTTGCGCTGATCGCGGGGCGGGAAGGGGAC
Source organism: Hyphomicrobium sp. (assembly GCA_035687305.1). Classification (GTDB taxonomy): domain Bacteria; phylum Pseudomonadota; class Alphaproteobacteria; order Rhizobiales; family Hyphomicrobiaceae; genus Hyphomicrobium_A. Next base: position 112 of record DASRYA010000081.1, read on the forward strand.
CGCCGCCGAGCGTCAGCCGTCGAGTTGCCAGCGGCCACTGGGCAGGCGGCAGGCGATGCCTTCCTGTTTCCGCGTGGTCCGGCCTGTCGTCATTAGAACGATGAGGTGCCGGCAGATCCTGCCGTCCTCGCCCTTGAAGGAGGTCGTCGGCTGCACGAGCCCGGAGAGGCGCCCGTGCCAGCGGCGCCAGACATAGGTCTTGCCGTCGCTCACCTCGGAAAGCGCATATTGGATGCGCTCCAGAGCGGCGATCTCGTCTTTCTCGTCGAGCTGATAGGGGCCGGCGGGAATGTTGACGGTCGTGCCGGGGAGGAGGGAAATTCCCGGTGCCTCCGGTACCCCTGGCACGGCAAGATTGCCGAGCTCCGGCGTGACGGAGGTTTCCCATTGCTCGCCACCGATGGCGTTCGTGGAACCCAGGAAAACGGTTCCGGCGAGTACCAAACCGGTGGTGACAACGGCTGTAAGCGTAACTAGAGAGGGATGCAGACTCATGACGCTCACTCGATGCTTACGACGCTACGGTGCGCAACTTGAGGTGTGTGACCTGAGCCAACTATGCGCGGGTTTGGTTAAGTTCGACTGAATGCGTGTCCCGCTGATTCGGGGCGTCAGCGATTTTCGAGGTACCGGACGTGAGCGATGTGCCTGCCGCAACCGATGCGGCCAACGAGCCCGGCGATTTTACCGCTGCGGACGAGCCCTTTGCCCTTTTCGACCGGTGGCTGGCGGACGCCGCCGCCCATGAGATCGACGATCCCAACGCCATGGCGCTGGCGACGGTCGATGCAGCGGGCCACCCCAATGTGCGCATGGTCCTGCTGAAGGCCGTCGATCCGGCGGGGCACCCCGCACGGGGCTTCGTCTTCTTCACCAACTATGAAAGCGCAAAGGGCACCGAGCTTCTCGGCCAGCCCTATGCGGCACTCGATTTCTATTGGAAGAGCCTGCACCGGCAGGTGCGGGTACGTGGCTCCGTGACGCCCACGACGCCCGAAGAGGCGGATGCCTATTTCTCCACCCGTCCACGCTCGGCGCAAATCGGTGCCTGGGCCTCGCGCCAGTCACGGCCGCTGGAAAGCCGCTTCGCGCTCGAAAAGGCCGTTGCCACGGAAGCGGCCAAACATCTCGTCGGCGCGGTGCCGCGTCCGCCGTACTGGTCGGGCTTCCGCATTACGCCCCTGCAGATCGAGTTCTGGCACGCGCGCCTTTCGCGGCTGCACGAGCGGGTGGTGTTCTCGCGCGCATCGGCCAACGAGGGCTGGGCGAAGACGCGGCTCTATCCTTAAGGAATTGCCTTCGCGCGCCCTGTGCTTGACCGGGCCAAATTCTGCGCTCAAATCGATGCCTTCGATTTGAGCGGATGGTGGGTCCATGCCGACGAACGGCAAGCGTAAGCGAAAGATTCTGGTGGTGACGGGTGCATCGCGCGGCATCGGACACGCCACCGTGCAGCGCTTTGCGGCGTCGGGCTGGCGCGTCATCAGCTGCTCGCGCCATCCATTTCCAGAGCAATGTCCGTGGGAGATGGGGCGGGAGGATCATCTCCAGGTCGACCTTGCCGATGCTGCGGACACCGAGCGTGCGATTGCAGACCTGCGCTCGCGGCTCGCCGAGGAAGGCGCGATGCTCGATGCGCTCGTCAACAATGCGGGCATCAGCCCCAAGGCGGAGAGCGGCGGTCGCCTCAACGCGATCGACACCGATATGCGCACTTGGCGCGAGGTGTTCCAGGTCAATTTCTTTGCGCCGATCATGCTGGCGCGCGGGCTGTTCGAGGAGCTCGCGCGTGCGCGCGGCGCGGTTGTCAACGTCACGTCCATCGCGGGCAGCCGCGTGCATCCGTTCGCCGGCACGGCCTATGCCACTTCGAAGGCGGCTCTCGCTGCGCTGACGCGTGAGATGGCGGCGGACTTCGGCCCGCGCGGCGTTCGCGTCAATTCGATCTCACCTGGCGAGATCGACACGGCGATCCTTTCGCCGGGCACCGGTAAGATCATCGAGGAGCAGATTCCCATGCACCGGCTCGGTGAGCCGGAGGAGGTTGCGCGCGCCATTTATTTTCTTTGCAGCGAGCAGTCGAGCTACGTGCACGGGGCGGAACTGCACATCAATGGCGGGCAGCACGTTTGAGGGGGTGGTGCCGAGGATATATTCTGTTGGCGCATCGGATGTTTTTCGGCCCGATTCTGCGTTATTCTTTTCCCTCGCTCAGATATCGACCGGCCGGCGGCCCCGCGTGTCGCCATAAGGGGTGGCCTTCCCATGATTTCCGCCGTGCTATCGCTCACCGCTGATCGGGCCTGCGCATGAGGCCACCGCCGCCGCTCGGTCCGTCGTTCTTCGCTCGCTGGACGAGCCGCATTGCCGTGTTCTCGGCGGCGCTCCTGGCGACGGCCGCATTCCTGCACCGCCTGTTCTCGCTGCCGACGCCCGTTGCCGCCAATCTCGCAGGCGTCGCTTTCATAGGCGCGGGCCTTTCCATCCTCATGTCGATGGCGGCGATCATCGGCATCTGGCGCACCGGGCGGCCGGGTACGCCGCGCATCGTGTTCGCCATTCTCGTCAGCCTTGCGCTGATGTTGTGGCCGCTGATCTTCCTGCCGAAGTACAACAGCCTGCCGAGCATCTACGACGTGACGACCGATACCGACAATCCGCCGCCGTTCGTGGCGATTGCCGAACAGCGGGGGCCCGGCGCCAATCCTGTGGTCTATGCGGGCGAGCCCTTCGCGCGCAAGCAGCGCAGCGCCTATCCCGATATCCGTCCCATCGAGATCAATCGCCCGGCGGACGAAGTGTTCGAGCTCGCGGTTGCCGCGATCAAGCGGCTGAAGATGCCGATCGTCAATCAGCAGCCGCCGGATGATTCCGTTGGGCGGCCCGGCCTTATCGAGATTGCCGACCGCTCGCTGATCCTTGGCCTCTATGAGGACATCGCCATCCGCGTCTCCGGCACGGAGCAGCATGCACGCGTCGATGTACGGTCGGCCTCGCGGTATGGCTCGCACGATCTGGGCCGCAATGCCGAGCGCGCGCGTCAGCTCCTCAAGGAGATCGTCGTATCGATGGAATCGACGGTGCCGGCGGCGCGGGGCGAGGATGCAGAGGACGCCAAGGCCGCTAAAGAGGAACGGCCACACAATCGGCGTTCGAAGAATCGTCGCAAGCAATAAGTCCGCGCTCGGCGAGATGATCGAGGTGGGCGCGCAGCGATAGCATCGCCGCACCGGCGACGGCAGGGTCGAGGTCGCGATAGATGAGCGGCAGCAGCATGCGCGGCGTGTTGGTGCCCTTACGCACCGCTTCGAGGATCGCCTGCTCGCGCCACTTGCGATGCAGAAGATAGGCCTTGACTGTGCGCTTGGGTGTCTCAATGCGTCCGCCGTGCCCCGGCAGGAACAGCGCATCGTTGCGGTCGAGCAGCAACTCGAGTGAACGCATATAGTCCGACATGCGCCCTTCCGGCGGCGCAATCACGGACGTGTTCCACGCCATCACGTGATCGCCCGAAAAGACGACACCGCTATCTTCGAGCGCGAAGCACAGATGGTCGGGCGCGTGCCCCGGCGTGTGCAGAGCCATGAGCTGCCAGTCATTGCCGGATACCGTGTCGCCGTGCTCGAGGTGCACGTCGGCGGAGAAAGAGTGCCCGACGTATTCGGCATCGGGATCGCCGCCGGCATCGGGCGCAAGTTGCGTGCGCCGGTGCGCGTAGGTGCGCGCGCCGGTCTGCGCAAGAAGAGCTTCGATGCCGTCGACATGGTCGCGGTGGGCATGCGTGACGATGATATGCGTGATGGGGCGGCCGTTCGCCGCCGCCATGATCGCGGCAAGATGCCCGGCGTCGGCGGGTCCCGGATCGATCACCGCCAGCTCACGCTGACCGACGAGATAAGTGTTCGTTCCTCTGAACGTCAAAGGCCCGCTGTTGGGCGCAACGATGCGGACGACACTCTCGGCCATCGGAGCGGGTACGCCATAGGCGAAGCGCATGTCGGTCTTGAACTTCAAGCTCATCTCGATATTTGCCGGTGTTGTAGGGATCCGCGCCGTTCTGCGCCCAACCTAAGGTTTGGAGGCCGGCGCTTCCAGGCGCGCCCGCGGAGAAGGGAACGTTCGAGGGTCTGGTCAGTTAGCTCGGGATTGCCGAGAAGCATTCCGCCGGCGGAGTGGTACCGTGGCACGTGGACAGGATTTCTCCTCATCGCGCAAGCGTGGCCTGCCTCCAGGAATGAAGTGGGTTCTCGCGATGCTGGGCCTTGGCATGCTCGCCGCCGTTCTTCTCATCGTGCTGGTGCCGGAGGGGAAGCATGCGGGCGTGCCTGGCGCTGCCAGAGACCAGGCGGCGCCGGGAAATCCCGCCCGTACCGAGTAGCAATGGCAACCGGCCCGCAAGAACCGATCAGCGGTCGCGCGGTGCTGAAGCCGGAATGCGCGCGGGAGCGGTCCTGGGCTTTCGCCCGGGAATATAGCTAACCCATTGAAAATGTTGGCTGGGGCGCCAGGATTCGAACCTGGGAATGGCGGAATCAAAATCCGCTGCCTTACCACTTGGCTACGCCCCATCCCTCGCGCATGGCGGCCACAATGGCCGAAATCCCATGCAAACGACGCAGCACACGCCGTGGCGGGCCACCCATATAGTCGGTGGCGCGAGAGCGGGCAATCCCGTCGCGATTGCGCCCGCCGGAGCGGTGAGTAGCGTGGCGGCGCCGCGGCCCACGTTCATTGCAACGGCCGCTTGCGGCCCCTGCCCATGGTCGCTATAAAGCCGCCCTCGCCGCGGCTTCCGCTGGAAGCGCGGCGATCGTCCATTAAAGGACTGAGATCGGTCGGGCGGAGCGTAGCGCAGCCTGGTAGCGCACTTGCTTCGGGAGCAAGGGGTCGGGAGTTCGAATCTCCCCGCTCCGACCAATCTTCTCAAATGCTCGACAGTTGTCTGGATAACTTCGGCCCCCGAGGGCGTAGAGCAGCGCCAGATTGTCAATCAAGTCGCTTTGTTCGAAAGCCGTGCCTATCGGCCGCTAACTGCGCTTCGTCCGAAATCCTCTACATCCCCGAAGCGGCTTGCCGTTGCGATCCTCGCGCAGTCGCAGACACGCGGCTGATCGCGCTATTTTTCCGTCGGCTTGAGCTTCGATTCGCTGTGAGGCAGACTTTCGACGTGTCGCGCAGGAATCAGGCCGGCAGCTCGGCGAGGTGCAGGCAGGGGCGTTCGTTCTCCATGGCAGCGAAGATCGCCCACAGATCATTGAGCAACGCAGGCGGGACGGTGTTTGGCTTGCCCAACGCGAAGTAGGTGATGGTGAGAGGGGCGCCATCCTTCGTGATCGCAATCGCTCGCTTGCGCGATTCGGCACTCAGCTTGGAGGAGGGCAGAATTCCTGCGCCCAAGCCGAGTTGGGTCCATTCCTGAATGGCGGCATAGCTGCTGGCTTCACCGGCATAGCGCTGCAGATGCAGGTCCTGCTCATCGAACAGAGCCTTCGTCACCTGCGCCAGTCCGCAGGCGTTGGGGACGAGGACGAAGTGCTCCTCGGCGATTTCTTTCAACTCGACCTGCGTGACGCTCGTCCAGGACATCGTGTCGTCCCCGCGCGGCAGGAACAGCAGCGGCTCCCTGCAGACCGATTGCAGCATGTGGTCACCGGGCGGGATCGAGCGCCCGTCGAACGGTGCGATCACGAGATCCAGCTGCTCGCGTTTGAGATCATCGCAGAGGGACTCCAGGTTGCCTTCACGATAAATGACGTCGACGTCCTTGTGGGTTGAGCGAAAGGCCTCGAGCAGGATCTCGGCGAGCTTGATGCCGACGAGCGGTGACAGGCCAGCGTGGATGCTCAAGCTCGATAAATCGAGCCTGCGTGCGTTGCTCTTGAGGCGGTCGAAGGCGTCGAGCGTTTCGACGATTCCCGGCAGCAACTGCATCCCGAAATGCGTTAGGCACACGCTGCGCGTCGTCCGGTGGAATATGCGGCGTCCTATCTCGGCTTCGAGTTGGGCGATGCCGTTGGAAAGGGTCGGTTGTGTTACGGCGCACCGTCCCGCGGCCGCGACGAAGGAGCCTTCCTCGCTAAGCGCGCGCACGTAGCGCAACTGTTGAAGGTTCATTCTCCTCGCCGCCCCTGTCGTCTGATTTTTGTGGCGCCAGTAGTGCTAAATACCAATGTAGCGCCGTGCTGTAGGCTACCATGC
>DASRYA010000082.1:0-7884 GCA_035687305.1 Hyphomicrobium sp.
AGCGCTTGCAGCTCGAAATCACCGAGACCATGCTGATGCGCGACCAGGCGCGCACGCAGGAAGTGCTACGCAAGCTGCATGACATCGGCGTCTACATTTCGCTCGACGACTTCGGAACCTGCTTCGCAACTCTGAGCTATCTGCGCAGCTTCCCCTTCCGCAAGCTCAAGATCGACCGCAGCTTCGTGCGCGACATCCCCGAGCACCATGACTGCGTGGCGATTGTCAAATCGGTGGCTGACCTCGCACGCGAGCTCAACATGCGCTCCGTTGCCGAAGGCGTCGAGACGGCAGCGAGCCTCGCAGCCGTTCGCAACGCTGGATACAACGAGGCTCAGGGTTTCTATTTCAGCCCGCCGGTGCGCATGAGCGGCATCAAGCGCGCGGTCAAGCAGTGCGCGCTGCGCTTCGCCGCGGTCGACGCGACGGCACCTGCCGGCAAGCCGCCGAAGCAATAGCCCGCGCTGACGCCGCTTCCTCCCGAACCGGGGCCCGGCGCTCGCCCAGCGCGGGGGCTCGCGATCAGGCGTCGACGGCCACGCGGCTCTTCAACTCGCTCGGCGTGCCGAAGTGCTCGAAGTAGCGCGGATCGATCTTCTCGACCGGAAGAATGATGAGCACGTCCGTCGTGCCGAACTGCCGGTCGATCACCGCGCCGTCACCTACGAACGCCCCGAGCCGCAGATAGCCCTTCACCAGCGGCGGCAGCGCCTTCAGCGCGGCCCTGGCATCGACCTTGTCCGCCGGCAGCCGATCCATCGGCACGTGCAGATGGCGGTGCGCGCGGCAGCGCCACTCCGGCGGCGCCAGCGCATTGTGGTGCAGGAAGCTCAGCGCCATCGCGTGCTGGTCGGGATCAGTGCCGGCGAGACTGGCGCAACCGATCATCACATCCACCTTGTGCTCCCGCACATAGGTCCACAGCCCGTGCCAGAGCAGTTCCACCGTACGCTTATTGCGATAGGGCTCGAGCACGCATGAGCGGCCAAGCTCCATGAAGCGATAGTGCGGCTTGGAAGCGATGAGCGGCGCGATGTCGTATTCGCTCTGCGTATAGAACCCGAGCGTATCCTCGGCGACCTCCTGGCGCAGCACACGGTAGGTGCCGACCACCTTCTGACGACGCAAGCCGCCCCAGGGCTCGTTCCCGTGGCTGCCGGTGCTGTCGACCACCAGGAGGTGATCGCAAACCGCATCGTAAGGGTCTTCGTCCCGCCGGCGCAGCTCCGCGCGCAGTGTCGGGATTGCAGACATCTCTTCGTAGAAAACCTTATAGCGCAGTCGCTGTGCCAGCTTGATGTCGCGCCAGCGCCGCGAAAGGCGCACTTCGAGGTTGCCGATCTTGCCGTACACCTTGCCGGGCTTGCGCAACGGAAAGGTGGAGCCGCGCTCGCGCAGCGCACGCAGTGCCAACAGTCCCCCCGGCACCGACTTCCAGCGGGGACTACGTGCCAGCCGGCTGGCCATCCGCCGCGCCGCTTCCTTCATGCTCCGACTCTCCCCTGGCTGCTGCCCCATCATATGGTGCCCGCAGCGCCCCTAGAAGCGGCTCGAACCGCCCCTCCCACTCTCACCCGTTTTTGGCTTTTTTCCCAACGGACGCGGGTCGGTATCACGCTTCCATGACAGACTTTTTACCACCGGCCAATGGTCGCGGAGCAACGGGTTCGGGCCAAAAGGAGGAGCAATGGCGGCCGGAATGAGCCGCTACCGATTCGCGGGTAATGCACGGGGCAGGACTGGCGTATCGAGAGAAGTTGTCGCCCGATCAGGCGGCTGCGTCGGTATCGCCGCCGGGCCGCGGACCCAGCCAGCGCAAAAGCACCGCTTCGAGATTGGCCCTGTCGAACGGCTTGGCGATGTAATCGTCCATACCGGCGGCGAGATAGCGCTGCCGGTCCTCGGCGAACGCGTTGGCCGTGAGCGCCACAATCGGCGGCGCGGCAAAGAGGCACGCGCTCTCCGCGTAGAGCGCCTTGATCGCCCTTGCCGCCTCGATGCCGTCCAGCTGCGGCATGAAAATGTCCATGAGCACGAGATCGATTGCGGCCGCCTCGCCGAGCATGGCGCGCCGTGCCGCCGCGACCGCCTCCACTCCGTTGCCCACGGCGATATATTCGCACCCGCAGTTCTCGAGCACGCGCTTGGCGAGCAGCGCGTTGATCTCGTTATCCTCGGCGAGCAGCACGCGGCGCGGCGCAACCGCAAACGGCAATGCCGGCGCGCGCAGCACGCCATCGGACAGCAGCGCACCGGAACCGGTGTTGGGCACGTCTCGGCATAGCGCTAGATGCATCAGCATGGATGCAGGGCGCACGGGACGCACGAGGTAAGCATCGAAACCAACATCGCGGAACTGGGCGAGAGCAGCGCGCGTCATCACATCGACCAGTACGACGCCGCGGACCGGACCCATCCGGTTGAGCCTGCGCGCTTCGGAAAGCACGGCGCCCGCCGCAGCCGGCCCTTCTGTTCCGTCGATGACGAGCCGATCGAAGGGCGTGCCGCTCGTCGCAGCATTAGCGAGCGCGAGAGCAGCGCACGAGAAATCCGTCTCCGTCGAGCGCACACCCACGGCGCTCAGACCCTCGTGCAGGGCGCTGCGCTCCAGCACTCTGTCGAATGCCAGCAGAACGTGGCCCGTATCGACCAGCACACGGGGCTCCCGCACACGCTCGGCTGCATCCGGGGCAACAGCTTCCGCAGGCGCACGCTTGAGGACGAGATCCGCCGTAAAAACCGAACCATTTCCCGGCTCGCTCTCGACGCGGATCTCGCCACCCATGGCGCGCGCAAGCTGCATGGAAATGGGAAGGCCGAGCCCCGTGCCGCCGTACCCGCGGCGCGTCGCCGAATCAACCTGCGCAAACTCGCAGAAGAGGGCGCCCATATCCTCTTCGGTGAGACCGATGCCGGTATCCTGCACTTCGATGGCAATGCGCAACTCAGAAACCGGCGTCTCGGCGGGATGGGAAAGGACGCGCACGATCACACCACCCTGATCGGTGAACTTCACCGCATTGGACAGCAGATTGAGCAGGATCTGACGCACCCGGGCTTCATCGCCGACGATGAGGCGCGGCAGCGCCGCACAGATCGACCATGCGATCTCGAGGCCCTTCTCGTGCGCGCGCGGGGCCAGCAGCTCGACCGCCGCCTGCACGCAGTCCTCCATGGCGAACGGAGCGTCATAGAGCTCCAGCTTCCCAGCCTCTATTTTGGAGAAGTCGAGAATCTCGTCGACCAGCGCCAGAAGCGTGCGCGCGGATTGGTCGATCGCTTTCGTGTAGGTCTGCTGCTCCGGCGTTTGCGCCGTACCGAGCAACAGTCCGGCCATGCCGAGAATGCCGTTCATCGGTGTGCGGATCTCATGGCTCATCGATGCCAGGAAACGGCTCTTGGCGCGATTTGCCGCCTCGGCCTCATCGCGCGCCTGGGCAAGCTGCTGCTCGCAGCGGCGCTGCTCCGTGATATCACGCCCGACGCTTTGCACTTCTTTTCGCCCCGTGGGCGAGATGACGATCTGCTCCTCCCACGCGATCCAGCGCGGTCCCGACGCCGTGAGGGCGTGCTGCACATGGAATTTGCGCCCAACGCCGTCGGCAATTTTGAGCGGCGCACCTTCATCGTCGTCACAGTCTTCGATGTCGTGCGGCCTGCCCAGCGCCGTCTCTGCGCAAAGCCCGAACGTCTCGAGATACGCGCGATTGGCGTAGGTTAGATTTCCCCGTTCATCGCGGCGCGCGATCGCCTGCTCCTGTGCATCGAGCAGCGCGCGATAGCGGGCTTCTTTCTCGCTCAGTTCCCATTGCGCATCCCGGAGACGTTCCAGCCGCGCTTCCATATGCGCGTTGGCATCATCCGGCTCCGCTTGGCTTCTTCCGCAGCGTGGATTGGCCGGAGCGTGGATCGCAAAGAAAATAGCGACGAGCGTCAGCGCTGCACCCGCAGTGCCGAACACCTGCAGAGCCGTCACCGGTGCAGGCATAAGCGCGAACACGACGACGAGGCAGAAAAGCCCCGCCAGCATCAGAATGCCCGACACGCTTGCCAGTGCGCCGAAAACATTTTCCCGCGTGTACTGCAAATCGGTCAGCGCGACCGGCGGATCGGAGAGAACTGAAAACTCCCCCGATGCCCCGTCGCCTCCTGCCTGCGCGGCATGAGCCGCGCCAGGGGAATGCAAGCCATTCTCGCCCACGCAAACGTACCCGTACGCAGATGTCCCATCCGCGTGAGACGACCACAGGTGCCTTTCGAAACGTTGAAAGGGATTGGTTAACCTAGCTGGGCCGCGTTGTCGCAGCCGCCGCGATGCGCGGGTCGCAAACCGCGACAGCACGAATACTCAAGCATGCCGCTAGGGCGTCGGACAGGTCGTCTGGAAACGTTCTAGTCTGCGCGCGGATCATCAAGACGGCGCGCATCTTCCAGGCGCATGCGCGGAATGCCGTCGCGAATGGGAAACGCAAGCCCCGCCGCGCGGCTGATGAGCTCCTGCGCGGCCGCATCATATTCGAGCATCGTCTTCGTGAGCGGACAGACAAGCAGCTCGAGAAGCTTCGGATCGACTTTGCGCTGCGTGTCGTCGGCCGCTCCCGGCATCGTTCGAACCGCCTTCTATCTATTGCAGCGTCGTGCCGCTGCTGCCGCTGGAGGCAAGCTCCATCTCGGCGAGCGCAACGAGCACCTCGGCGCGGCGCTTGAGGTCGTCCGCCTCCAGGAGCGCCTGCTTCTCTTCCGGCCCGTACGGGCACATCACGCACAGCGCGTTGATGAGAAACTCGCTCGACGCACGCTGGATGGCGGCCCAGTCCGCTTCGAGCTTGTTGGCGTCGAGATAGGAGCGCAGCACGCGCAGCAAATTGGTACGGTCCACCATCTCCTCGCCGAGCCCCTCGTTGAGGTCGTTGGCGAACCGGTCGTAGCTCACGCTCATCACCCGGTAGGGCAGGTCGGTCACGGCTTCGTCGAGCACGTCGTAACGCATGACCCCGGTGAGTGTGATCGACCGGCGCGCATGATCGAGTTCCTGGTAGCTCGTCACCCGTCCGACGCATCCGACACTGCGCAACTCGACCGGCCCGCGCGGGCTTTCCTCATCGTCCGCCCCTTCGCTCAGGGCCGGCTGAATGATGCCGATGAGCCGGTCGCCCGCCATCACGTCATCGAGCATTTCCAGATAGCGCGGCTCGAACACGTTGAGCGGCAGCGTCGCGCGCGGCAGGAGGATCGCGCCGCGGAGCGGAAACACAGGAATACGGGGTGGAAGGTCTGCCGGGCGCCGGTAGCGATCGGTCGGTGACACGGGCAATTTATCCTTCCGCCTCCAATGAGGCCCTGAAATTCCTAGGAAAAAAGCAGCGACGAGAGCCTACGGCGTCCGTCGATTGCCGCCGGGTCTTTAAAGCCCCACGCTTCGAAAAGTTGTACGAGCTGCTTGCGCGCAGCTTCATCGTTCCACTTACGATCGCGGCGCACAAGCTCCAGCAGGTGATCGACCGCCTCGGCCTTCTGTCCATGCGCGGCGAGCGCAACGGCAAGATCGAAGCGCGCCTGCAGATCGCCGGGATCGGACACGAGCCGCTGTTCGAGCGCGCCGCGCTGATCCGCAGGCCCCGCTTTGCGCGCCAGCTCCAGCGCCGCCTTCACCTGCTGCACGGCGGGAATGGACTTCTCCTCCGGCGGCACCAGCGCGATCATCTGTTCCGCGCGGTCGAGATCGCCGGTCTGCAGATAGCAGCGGGCAAGGCCAGCGAGCGCCGTCGGGTTCTGCTTGTGCTCCTCCAGAACGGCAGCGAAGACCTCGGCGGCGCTTTGCACGTCGCCCGCCTCCAGGGCCTCCTCGGCCGTCGCAAGCACCGCGGCGATGTCCGATTCGGCATCATCCCCCATGAGACGCTCGACGAACGCGCGCACCGCGCTCTCGGGCTGCGCACCCATGAAGCCGTCGAGCGGCCGCCCGTCGCGGAAGGCATAAACCGTGGGCAAGGACTGCACGCGAAGCTGGCCGGCGATGCCGGGGTGCTCGTCGACATTCACTTTAACGAGCCGCACCTTGCCGTTGTAGCTGCTGACGACCTTTTCCAGGATAGGGGTCAGCTGCTTGCAGGGGCCGCACCACGCCGCCCAGAAATCGACAATTACAGGCACCGTACGCGATGCTTCGAGCACGTCCTTGGCGAAGCTCGCCGTCGTCGAATCCTTGATGACGTCAGCATCGCCCCCGCCAGCGGACGACGCCTTCAAACCGAATTCCATTGCCTCTTCTCCTCGCGGCGAGCCAGTAAGCCTATCGCCAGCCAGCAACTCAATAGCAAAAACGCCGTGGACGCCTCAAATCCGGGCGCCGGAACGCCGAGAAACCACGCCTTCCGCCCCCACATCGGCATGCACGGCGCAAGTTGCAAGTCGTGGCAGTACTGGAACTTTCCGGCGCTTCGCGAACCCTAGCCACCGTGCGAAGCGTCAGAGCCCGAGCATGGCTACCCTCGGCTCGTGACCACAAGCGCGAATGAACCGCAAAAGGTCCTCCCGTGCAATGTTGGTGGTCGCGGTGTTCTCAAGGGGATGACAATTGACGGTTTCATAGCCCAGCAGTTCCTTATCGAGCACGACGTTGACCCGCCGGTCCTTGTCATTGATCAGCGCAAACGCTGTCACCGCGCCAGGGGATACGCCTAGCACTTCGAGCATGAGATCCGGCTTGCCGAAGCTGAAGCGCCCGGCACCGAGGGCGCTCGAGAGCGCTTTGAGGTCGACGCGGGTGGAGGAGACGGCCACGACAAGGAACAGCGCCCCCTTGTCATCCTTGAGAAACAAATTCTTCGTGTGGGCGCCAGGAAGTGCGCGCTCCACCGGGGCGCTCTGGGCAACCGTAAACAGCGGCTCGTGCTCTACGGTCGTCGTTTCGATGCCGAGCGCGGCGAGACGGGCGAAAAGATTCTGGCGAATTGCGGGCATGGCTCGTGGCGATGAAAGCGGAAGCGCGCGATGAAATCGCCGCCCTACTTAGGCGAGAAGGGCGGGATGCGCTACGCTCCCCGATGTCGATCAGCCGGATCACCTTTCCGTTGTCGAGGGCTTGCCTGCCCTGCGTTCGCTCGGTCCTTTCAACCCGGCTGGACATGCGCTTACGGGCCGCCTCCTGGAGGGAGACCCCTCTTTTTTAGCCCAGGCCTTCCGCCATCGACCCCGCTTGATGGCCGATTGGGCCGGCAGTAGCATCGCCCTTTCCGTGGACGCAGGAGATCAGATGCTCACCCGAGCCCTCTCGGCAACTTCCGCCGCACTGACTGTTCTCGTGTTCAGCATGTCGTTCCCAGCCTTCGCACAGGACCGCTGGGCCGCCATCGCCCCCAACCTCGAAAACACATCGACGGTGGTCTGGGCCACCAGCAAGGATCAGGCGAAAGAGCTTGCCGTCGTAGCCTGCAAGAAGGTGTCATCCACCTGCGCCGAGACCCCCGCCAGCACCAACGGCATGGACCACACCTTCGCCGTGATGTGCTGTACCGCCCCGAAGGCGGGATGCGCCGCCGCCGTGGGGGCGACGCGACAAATCGCGCTGAAGGAGGTGAAACGGCTCTTTTCCGAAGGGGGCTATTCCCAGTGCAGCCTCAAGAGCTATTTCAACGCCGGAACGGGGGAAAAAGGCTAGCTGTAGGGCCCCGGGCGGGTCGGACCCGCGGGCCGGACCAGCAGACCAGCAGGGTTTCAAAGGGCCGTTCGTGAGCGCTTGCAAACCTCGCTTAGTTGCGTCATAAGGCGGTCCGCGCTCGTCGCAGCGCCGATTACCCTAATGGATGCGGGCGTAGCTCAGGGGTAGAGCATTACCTTGCCAAGGTAAGGGTCGTGAGTTCGAATCTCATCGCCCGCTCCAAT
>DASRYA010000083.1:0-22844 GCA_035687305.1 Hyphomicrobium sp.
AAGACGAACGAGCAGCTCGAGCAGAAGGCGCAGCAGCTCGCCGAGCGCAACGTCGAGGTGGAGGCGAAGAACCAGGAGATCGAGCACGCCCGCCGCGCGCTGGAAGAGAAGGCGACGGAGCTGGCGCTGACTTCGAAATACAAGTCGGAATTTCTCGCCAACATGAGCCACGAGCTGCGCACGCCGCTCAATTCGATCCTCATCCTCGGCCAGCAGCTCAGCGAGAACGCCGACGGCAACCTCTCCGACCGGCAGGTGGAGTTCGCGCGCACCATTCACGGCGCGGGCAGCGATCTCCTCAATCTCATCTCCGACATTCTCGACCTGTCGAAGATCGAATCCGGCACCGTCTCGGTCGATGCCGAGGAGCTCTATGTCTCGAACCTGCTCGACACCGTGGGACGGCCCTTCCGGCACATGGCGGATACGCGCGAGCTCGATTTCACGCTTTCGATCGATCCGCTGCTGGAATCGACCATCGTCACCGATTCAAAGCGCCTCCAGCAGGTTCTGAAGAACCTGCTCTCGAACGCGTTCAAGTTCACCACCGAAGGCGGGGTGCGTCTTTCCGCATCGGTCGCTACCAGCGGGTGGAACCCCGAGCACCCGATCCTCAGCCACGCATCGAGCGTCGTCGCGTTCGAGGTTTCCGATACGGGCATCGGCATCCTGCCGGAGAAGCAGAAGATCATCTTCGAGGCCTTCCAGCAGGCGGACGCTTCGACCAGCCGCAAATACGGCGGCACCGGCCTCGGGCTTGCGATCAGCCGCGAGCTGGCCGCGCTGCTCGGCGGCGAGATCCAGTTGCGTTCGACGCCCGGGGTCGGCTCGACGTTCACGCTGTTCCTGCCGCAGAAGTACATCGGCGCCCTGACGGTTGCGAAGGAGGACGGCCCCGAGCTGGCGTTGCCCGCGACGGCCGCAGGCGAGACCCAGGCCATCCGCCCGCCGGAGCGCATTCCCGAGCGGATTGCCGACGACCGCGACAATCTCAACCCGGGTGAGGCCGTGTTGCTCGTCGTGGAGGACGATCCGCACTATGCGCGCACCATCATGGAGCTGGCGCACGACAACGGCTTCAAGGTGATTGTCGCACAGCGCGGCGCGGATGCGCTGACACTCGCGACCGAGTTCAATCCCGATGCCGTGTCGCTCGACGTGTTCCTGCCCGACATGCTCGGCTGGAGCGTCTTGAGCCAGCTGAAGCAGAACCCGGTCACGCGGCACATCCCGGTGCAGATGGTCACGGTCGATGAGAACCGGCAGCACGGACTGGCGCAGGGCGCCTTCGCCTTCCACACCAAGCCGACCAGCGTCGATGGGTTGCGCGAGGCGTTGGCGCGCCTCAAGACGTTCGCGCTGCCGCGCCGGCGCCAGCTGCTCGTGGTGGAGGACAACGAAGCGGAGCAAATGAGCATCCGCGAGCTGCTGGGACACGAAGACATCGATATCGTCACGGTCTCTTACGGTCAGGAGGCGCTCAACTACATGCGCGCCAACCCGGTTGACTGCGTCGTGCTCGATCTCAAGTTGCCGGACATGACGGGCTTCGCGGTGCTCGACGCGATGGCGCGGGACGAGACCCTGGTCGGCATTCCCGTGGTCGTCTTCACCGGGCGGGAGCTGTCCGCCGAGGAAGACGCCCGCCTTCACAACATGGCACGCAGCGTCGTGGTTAAAGGTGTCGAGTCGCCGGAGCGGCTGCTCGATGAAACGGCGCTGTTCCTGCACCGGGTCGTGGGGGATCTGCCGCGGGAGAAGCAGCGCATGCTGGAGCGCCTGCATGCCTGCGACGACGACCTCGTCGACCGAACCGTACTGCTGGTCGACGACGATGCGCGCAACATTTTCGCCCTTAGCAGCGTTCTGGAGCGACGGGGTATGCGCGTTCTGACCGCAACCACCGGCAAGGAGGCGATCGAAAGCCTATCGGCATCACCCGACGTCTCCATCGTTCTCATGGACATTATGATGCCAGACATGGATGGATACGAGACGATGCAGGCCATCCGCGCCGACGGGCGCTGGGGCCGCCTGCCCATCGTTGCGCTGACGGCGAAAGCGATGAAAGGTGACCGCGAGAAATGCCTGCAGGCGGGCGCCACCGACTACCTCGCCAAGCCTGTCAATACCGAGCAGCTGCTGGCCGCGCTGCGGACCTGGCTGCATCGCTAGAAGGGGGTGGCGATGGGCGCACGGGAACCCGTTAACATTCTGCTGGTCGACGATCAGCCCGCAAAGCTTCTGAGCTACGAGGTGATCCTCGGGGAGCTGGGCGAGAACCTGATCAAGGCCAACTCCGCCGGAGAGGCGCTGTCCGCGCTCCTGAAAAACGACGTGGCGGTGGTGCTGATCGACGTTTGCATGCCGGACCTCGATGGCTTCCAGCTCGCGGAAATGATCCGCGGCCATCCACGCTATGAGAAGATGGCGATCATCTTCATCTCCGCGATCCAGGTGACGGACTTCGACCGTATCCGCGGCTACAAGACCGGCGCGGTGGACTATGTTCCCGTTCCGGTGATCCCGGAGATCCTGCGCGCGAAGGTGCGCATCTTCACCGACCTCTACCGCAAGAACCGGCAGCTCGAGGAGCTTGCAGCCGATCTGGAGCGTCGCGTCGCGGAGCGTACCGCTGAGCTGGAGCATTCGACCGAGCGGCTGCGCGAGAGCGAGGACCGGCTGCGCCAGGCGCTGAGCGCGGCGCGCATGGGGACGTGGCGGCGTGATCTGTCGACCCAGATCAGCCAGCGGGATGCGAGCTTCAATGCCATCATGGGGCTGGAGGCGGAAGAATCCACCGCTTCGGTGGAGGAGCGCCTGCACGAGATTTATCCGGACGACCGCGAAGCCGTGACCGCAGCATGGCGCAAGGCGGTGCAGACGCGCGGCGTCTATGAAGCCGAGTTCCGCATCCGGCGCCCCGATGGCGCGGTGCGATGGGTGCGCGACCAGGGACGCTTCATCGCCGGTTCGGACGGACACGCCGACTGCCTCGCCGGGCTCACCCTGGACATCACGGAGCGCAAGCGCGCCGAGGAAGCCCAGGCGCTGCTGATCCAGGAGCTCAACCACCGCGTCAAGAATATGCTGACGACCGTGCAGGCGATCGCGATGCAAAGCCTCAATAGCGGCCACGGCACCGACCGGGAGCGTTTTCTGTCACGCATCCAGGCGCTTGCGACCTGTCACAATCTTCTGACGCGCACGAGCTGGGAAGGCGCCAACCTGCGCGATATCCTGGAAAGCACTTTTGCACCCCACCGGGGGCTGCAGGCCTCGCAGCGCATATCGCTCTCCGGACAGGATGCGCTACTGTCGTCCCGCGATGCGCTGTCGGTGACGCTGGCCCTGCACGAGCTCGTCACCAACGCCGTCAAGCACGGAGCCTTCGCGAACAGCGATGGACGGGTCGATCTTTCCTGGCAGGTCGAGCCGTCGACCCCCACGGCGCGGCTCCGGCTCGCCTGGAGCGAGCAGGGGGGGCCGCCGGTCAGCAAGCCGAACCACAAGGGTTTCGGCTCGCGCCTTTTGTCTTCGCTGGCGGCGCAGTCGGGCGCCGCTTACACCTGCGAATATCTGCGCACGGGTTTCAAATGCGAGCTGGCACTTCCGTTAGAAATGATGAGAGCATGATCGACGTACTGGCAGGCAAGCGGGTGCTGGTGCTCGAGGACGAGCCGCTGATCGCCATGGTGCTGGTGGACATCCTCGAGGAGGCCGGCTGCACGGTGATCGGCCCGGCGCACGATGCCGATCAGGCGGCCTCGCTCATTGCGGGCAACGAGATCGACGTCGCGGTGCTGGACGTGAACCTCGGCTCCGGCCGGACGTCGGCTGCCGTCGCGGATTCCCTGAAGAGCGCCGGCACGCCCTTCATCTTCGCCACCGGCTATGGGGAGATGGGCTTGCGAACCGCCGATCGCGGCCACCTGCGCGTGGACAAACCCTATTGCGCCGACACCATCCTCGCCACGGTCGCACAGGCCCTGCAAGCCGCTTGAGAACGGGGCGAGGGCCGGCGCGCCTCCGACCACGTGCTCGCCTTTCACTGCCGCTTTAACCTTACCGTCGTTGCACGCACAGATCGGTTAGCACCCGGCAGATGCCGGCATTTGCGCGCTCTACCGGCACGATCCTTGCTTCACATAGCGCTCCAATAGGTGCGCCTCCCTTTCGGACGGACGGAATGGAGGGCGTAGGGGACAGCGCTTGCCGAAATGAGCCACACTCTTATTTCCCGTTCCGGTGCAGACAGCCAGTTGCGGCGGCGTAAGCGGCTCATCGGCGAGGCGATGTCGATCGCTATCGTCATCGGCGACGTGCTGTGCATCGTCGCGCTGTCGGTGGTGACCGGCGTCGTTTACCATCAGCTCGTATACGGTGCGCCGGGCGATGTGCCGTCGTTCCTGAGGATCGGCGGCGTCATCGCGACGGTGGTTGTGATCTCCAACCTGTTCCGCGGCGAATATCAGCTCAGTCATTTCTTGAGCGTCGCCCCCCATGCGCGGCGCACGCTTCAGCTCTGGAACGTCACCTTCATCTGTCTGCTGCTCGTCGCCTTCATCGGCAAGGTGACGGAGGTCTACTCGCGCGGCTGGCTGCTGCTCTATTACGCTTCCGGCCTGCTGGCGCTGCTGTTCCTGCGGTACCTTGCCGTCAAGATCGTGCGCCGCTCCACCGGCAAGAACATGATCGCGACGAAGCGCGTCTTTCTCATCGGCAACGCCGGGCAGATCGAACGCTTTCTCTCCGAGCACCGGCCGCGCCGCGGCGGCATCGAGATTGTCGGCTGCCGTTTCCTGAGCGCCGGTGTGCTGTCGGGCTCGAGCGGGGAACGCCAGCGCGCGCTGCAGCGGGAGCTGGCTTCTGTCATTCCCAGCATTCGCCAGCTCGAGCCCGATGCGGTCTTCATCGTGACGCCGTGGTCGGAGCAGTCCGTCGTCGACGGTTGCATCGAGGCGCTGCTGAGCCTGCCGGCGGAAATCCACCTGTTGCCGGGGTATGTCTTCGAGAAATACAGCAACGCGCAGCTCGCACGCCTGGGGCCGATCGCGAGCCTGCAGCTCGTGCGCCTGCCGCTGTCGCGCCTCGAGCTGGTGCAGAAGCGCCTTTTCGACGTGGTGCTGTCAACCGTGGGGCTCGTGCTGCTCGCGCCGCTGCTGCTCGTCATCGCGCTGCTGATCAAGCTCGACAGTCCCGGGCCGGTGTTCTTCCTGCAGCGGCGCTACGGCTTCAACCAGAATCCGTTCCGCATCATCAAATTCCGCACCATGGTAACGCTCGACGACGGGCCGGTCGTGAAGCAGGCGACCCGGGGCGATCCGCGCGTCACGCGCGTCGGGCGCTGGCTGCGGGCTTCGAATCTCGATGAGCTGCCGCAGCTTTTCAATGTGCTGAAAGGTGAGATGTCGCTCGTGGGGCCGCGCCCGCACGCGCTATCCCACAACCGCGAATACGAGCACATCATCGCCCGCTATGCGCGGCGCCATAACGTCAAGCCGGGTATCACGGGATGGGCGCAGGTGCACGGTGTGCGCGGCGAGACCGACACGCAGGACAAGATGCAAAAGCGCGTCGAGTACGACCTGTTCTACATCGAGCACTGGTCGCTTTCGCGCGACTTCATCATCCTGTTGTGGACGGTGCTCTCACCCACGGCTTACCGCAACGCGCACTGACGCCTGACTGCGTGCGTCGACGCATCAGCCGATCCTCTCGGCACCCTTGAAGCGCCCGTAGACCGACCGCGATGTGTGCGTGAACAGCACGACATCGTAAGCTTCGGGCTCGCCGCCCATGCCCGGCGATCCGGCCGGCATGCCGGCAACGGCAAGACCGATGGCGTCGGGGCGCTCGTCGATGAGGCGCTGCAACGCGGCGGCGGGCACATGCCCTTCGAGGATGTAGCCGGAGACCTCTGCGGTATGGCACCCGGCAAGGTCCTGCGGCACGCCCACCTGCCGCTTCAGCGCCTTGACGTTCGGCGAATTGATGACGGTAACGGGAAAGCCGGCCGCCTCGATGTGCTTGCCCCAGTCGGTGCAGCAGCCGCAACTGGGGTCCTTGTGTAGCGTCACGGTGGGATAGGTATGCGCGAAGGCTGCGGGTGCCGCGAAGGACACCGCCGCTGAGCCGATAGTGCCGATTGCCTGCCGCCGGGTGAACATCTCGAGCCTCCGTTGGAATGTTGCCGGAAGGCTAGCACCACTTCGCGGGTGTGCAGCAATAGATTGCGGTGCGGCTTGCGCGCGCTGTGCGTGGACGCGTCACGCCGGCGTCCTTCAAAATAGCACCGGTCCTTCAGAACAGCGTCGCGAGGCCCCACGCGAGGCTGACCCAGAACAGCACCGTGGCGCTGACGGTGAGGATGAATGGCCAGCGGGAGCGCGGCCTTTCCACGGCATTGACGGGCAGCGTCTCGCCCGCGATGAGATCGGGCTGCACTTTGCACAGGAGCGCCGAGGCGCGCTCGATTTCGGACTGATAATCGCGCAGGCGGGCGAGCGTGATGATGTCGTACCGCGCGTAGCCGGGCTGGGCCGCGGCGCCCCCCGCTTCGCCGGAAGAGACTGCCGCCCCGAAGCCGGAGCCGCCCTGTGATGGAGTTTGCAGGTTGTCGGTCACGCCAAGATCACCCATCCGCTGTCCCTGCAGCGGTGCTAATCCATTCACCGGCGGGTCATAAGCTAAATCAAGCTCTAGGCTTAACCGCCCAGCCGCTTCAATGCGGCATGTCCGACCGATCAGACGATCTTCTGCTCCACCGCAATGCGGATGAGCTGCATCGGCGTGCGGGCGCTGAACTTGGCCCGCAGTGCCGAGCACGTCGTCGCCACCGTCTTGTAGGAGACGTTTATGAGCGCTGCGATCTCCGACATGCTCTTGCCTTTGGCAAGCAGGCGCAGCACCTCGCGCTCGCGGGTGCTGAGCACCACCGAATCCCCCTGATTACGAAGAAAGGCGATCTTCTGGGCCATGTCCTGGGGCAGGGAATGCCTCCCGGCATGGACTTCACGTATGGCATCGAGAAAGGTCTGCGGATCGTCGCTCTTGCTGACGTAACCCTTCGCGCCGCCCTCGATCGCCTGTGCCGCGAACATCGGGTCGTCGTTCATGCTGAACATGATGATGCGGGCGCGGGGCTCGCGCACCATGATGCGGCGGGCAAGCTCGAAGCCGGAGACGTCGGGAAGGTTGATATCGATGACTGCCACATCAGGCTTGTGGGCGGCAAAAACATCCTGTGCCATCGCGGCGTTTCGCGCTTCGAGCATAATCATGTCTCCGGCCTCGGCCAGCAGGGCGCGGCAGCCGGACAACACGATGGGGTGGTCGTCAACGATCAGGACTTTCACGGCAATGGTTCGTCTTTGTCCAGAGACTGATATATTGTAACAAATAGCCGCGGGAAGTTCGGCGGTCAAATTACGGGAAGAAAATCTGGCCACCGTGGGAGCGATCGCCGGGAAGGGTGGCCATGTCAATACGGTTCCGACTGAATGCGCTGATCGTGGCCGTGACGGCCCTGGGGCTGGTGATCCTGGTCGGGGCGATGATCGTGGGGGCCGGGCCGCGCATCCGGGCCGAGAACGACAGCATCATGCGGCTGGCCAAGGAGTTCGTCGAAACGACGATCGAGAGCCTGCAGGGCACGCCGGACCCGGGGGCGCGTCTCAAGGTGCTGCTCGACGGCCTGCGCGAGCTGCGGCACGTGCATATCTACAGCATCGACGATCCGACCCACCCGCACGCACTGGAGGACGAAACCGAGCATGGCGACGCCCCGGCATGGCTGGAGCGGCTCGGACGCTCGTCGTCCGTCGTCGAGGTGCCCGTGGTGGTGAACGGCCACGATTTCGGCACCCTCGTCATCGCCCCGCGCTTTTCCGACGAAGCCACCGAGATCTGGGATTCCATCCTCAGCTTCACTTTTGGCGGCGTGGCCATCGGCGTCGCCGCCGTGCTCCTCATCAGCATCATGATCGCCCACCTGCTGAAGCCCATCAAAAGCATCGGCGATGCGCTCATGGTTCTGGAGGCCGGCCGCTACGACGTTGCAGTTCCCGAGAGCGGGCCACCGGAAATCTCCGACATCTGCCGCAAGCTCAACCGGCTCGCAGTGACGCTGGAGACGACGGTTGCCGAAAATCGGCGGCTCGCGCAGCGGATCATTCGCGTGCAGGACGAGGAGCGGAAAGACCTCGCCCGCGAGCTGCACGACGAGCTGGGGCCATACCTATTTGCGATCCGCGCCGCCATCCGCGCCCACAAGGGCGAGCTGCAGCGCGGATCCGACGACCGCGCGCAGCTGCTCCAGAACTGCGATACGCTCGTCGAGCGCATGGAGACCATCCAGCGCATAAACCGTGGCGTGCTGCAGAAGCTGCGTCCCCTCGGGCTCGAGGAATACGGCCTCAAGTCGAAGCTGAAATCGCTCATCGCCATGCTGCGCGAGAGCCATGCCGATGTGGAGATCAACCTCGCCGTCGACGACGACCTGCCGGCCGGTGATGAAACGAGCACGCTCACCATCTACCGCCTGGTGCAGGAGGGGCTGACCAATGCCCTGCGCCACGCCGGCGCAACCGTGATCGATATTTCCGTCGGCACGGCGCTTTCCGACGAAACGCCGCCGGCACTGCGCCAGCCGTCGCGGCCCGTGGTGCATGTGATCGTCACCGACAACGGGCGCGGCCTGCCGGAGGGCGCCAAAACCAACTACGGCATCGCCGGCATGAGCGAGCGTGTTTGGGCCACGGGGGGAGAGATGCGGATGAGCAGCCGTCCGGGCGGCGGGCTCACTTTGGATGCATGGATTCCCATCGTCACCGCTGCCTGATGGCAAATACGCTAGAGGAATAGCGCGTATTTTCGGCGCAATCGTCCATCCGCCGAAAGGCAATCGCCAATGGACGATCGCCCGCACCGGTCGTGACGATCCGGTGGTTCTTCCCACCGTTAGAGCTCACGCTTCGCACGGCGTTTCTCGACGGATTGCGTTTTGTTTTGCAGCTTTCAGCGCTCCCCGCGTCCAAAAAGGTATGCGCTGGGCTCTGTCGCCAAATGGGCACACCGCAACGTGAGATTGCCGTGCGCGTGCGCGCAAGTTTGGAAGTCCGTTTCTCAATCTCTCACGTTCAAGATGCCGAAGCCCTCCCTTACCAATGGATGAGGGGGAAAGCGATGCTGCCAATGAGTTGCGCGCGCTTCGCTGATTTCACCCCGTAGCGTGAGTTAGCCACAGGCGGCTGTCGTCGCCTGTGGTTGGGGGGAGTAAAAAGTAATGCGTTTCGTTCGCGTCACAGCTGCGTCTGCAGCCGCAATAATTGCCGTGTTGTCCACGTCTGCGACCGCACAGGAAACAACGGAGCCGGGCGCTGAACAGCTTCCCCCGGTGGAAGTGATCCAGCAGCAGGCCGCGCCTGCGCCTGCAGCCAAGAAGAAGTCCGCCGCCAAGAAGAAGCAGGTTTCGCCAGCTCCGCAGGCGCCGTCCGCCGCTGTGGCCGCGCCCATCGAGGAGGCGCAGAACCCCAACTCGGTATATGGCTCGCCCGCCAGCGCCGGTGCCGCGGAGCGTGCGTATGAAAGCGCGAGCACGCCCGTCAATCCGGCTCAGCTCATTCCGACGAACCTCCACGGCTTCTCGAGCTCGGCGTCGCACATCACGCCGCAGGACATCGCCGAGGAGCGTCCGCGCAACCTCAACGAGGCGCTGACCCGCATTCCCGGCGTGATCGTCGTGAACGACGACGCGATGGCCCACCACGGCGGCATCGGTATGCGCGGCTCTCCACCGCGCCGCTCGCGCAAGATGCTCGTGATGGAGGACGGCCATACCGTCAACCTGGCGCTGTGGCTCGATCCGTCGGTGCACTATTGGGCGCCCGTTGAGCGCACCGAAGGCGTCGAGGTGATCCGCGGCACCGTCATCACCCATGGCCCGAACAACAACTTCGGCGTCATCAACTCGCGCAACCTGTCGCCCTTCGGACCCGACGAGACGGTGATCAGCTCGGCAATCGGCTTCACCCGCACCAAGGCAGGGTCGTATACGCCCATCAATGAGATCGAAGTCGAGGACGACGGCGAGGTAAAGATAAAGTACGGCGATACCGTGCACGGCAAGTCCGACACCGACATCTCCGCCCGCTGGCACGTGCACACCCGGCAGTCGGTCGACAACGTCGGGCTCGTCGCCTCTTACACCGGTGCCGACGTGCAGGGCGCCTGGGATACCGAGCGGCTGCGGGTCAACGATTTCTACGGCGCCGTCGGCTGGAAGGGCTCATCGTCCGACCTCGTGGTCTCCGCCATCCATGCCCGGCAAAAGGACAACTACGACGAGCAGAACTTCCTCGGCAGCGAGCTGGAGATCGACTTCGAAGATCCCGCCATGGCCACCAAGGCGAACGCGGCGCGGATTGCCGGCGGTCTGGCAGAGCAGCAGTTCAACATGCTGAAGCACTGCAAAACCTGTTTTGCTCCGGCCGCCGGGCTCAACACCTACACGGGTGAAATCTGGCGCGGCCAGGTGGTCCACAACGCGTACCTGGACGAAGACACCACGATCACCAGCCGCTTCTATGCGGGCTATCACCGTCGTGACCGCTACCAGCTCGTTTCGACGGAATCGATGCCGAGCGGCATTCCGGGCTCTCCGCCCGACGTTGAGACGGATCCCGATGGCGAGCAGGAGATCAAGCTCGGCATCGACAGCATGTTCGGCCGTCTGCGCACGTTCCGCCACCTCGGCGGTGAAGTGCGCGGCGAGTGGGCAAACCGCGATCTGCTCGGCTTCCGCCAGGATTTCCAGGCGGGCATCCGCTACGAATACCAGGACATGACGAACAAGAACGTCCTGGGCCGCAACAACGAGATCATGAAGAACGGCAACAAGGGCGTCGTCGACTTCTTCGACCGCTCCCTCGATGCCAACACGGTCTCCGCGTTCATGCAGTCGAACATCTACGTGGCGAAAGACTTCAACGTGCTGCCGGGCATCCGCTTCGAGTGGTACGATGTCAGCCGCAGCAACCGCGTGGTTGCTGCCGAGGAAGGCGAAGCGGAGGGCGCCAGGAATTGTAACGGCGTGCCAGGGGCAACCACGTGCCTCGAGATCGAGGAAATTCTGTCGAACCCCAATCCGGCGCGCGAGAGCACCTCGAGCTTCAACGCCCTGCCGGGTATCGCGTTCGCCTATACCGGACTCAGGAGCACGACCGTCTATGGCGGCTACCACCGCGGTCTGACGACGTCCGTCCTGCGCAACGAGGACTTCCCGGCGCCGGATGAGATCGGTGACAACTTCAACATCGGCCTGCGTAGCTCGGCCATCAAAGGCTTCAACTTCGAAGTCGCCGGCTTCTACCAGCTGTTCGAGAACTTCCAGTACGGCGAATCGTTCTCGGCCATCACTGGCGACCGCGAGTTCGGCCGCGCCGATAAAGTCGAGGTCAGCGGCGTCGAGCTTTACGGCCGTCTCAACTCACAGCCGTTCACCGGAGGTCCGCTCAACTTCTTCGCCGCCGGTAACTACACCTACGCGCGCAGCATCCTGAAGAACGCCTACACCTACGACGACACCGGCAGTATCGAGGACGTCTATAACGGCAATCGTGTTCCCGAGACGCCGTGGCACGTCGCTGCGCTCACGCTGGGCGTCGAAGGCACCACGGGCTGGCGCTGGAACGCCAGTGCGACGTGGACCTACCGCGGCTCGTTCTTCACCGACGCCGCCAACACGCCGTACGGCCTGGGCGGAGAATACGACTGCTCCGGCGGCGAGTGCGATATCGAGGAGGCCGGCGAAGGCGGCGGTGTGCCATCCGTGTGGCTGCTGTCGGCTCGCTTCAACCTCGAGCTCGGTGATACCGGTGCCAGCATATTCGTGGCCGGCGACAACCTGCTCGACAAGTTCTATCTCACCGACCGCGAGGACGGCATGAAGCCGGGACTTGGCCGCACCGTCTGGACCGGGTTCTCCTACAAGTTCTGATCCGACTGAAAAGCGTCTCCCGACGCTGAGCCGCTCCCATACCCCCAGGGTGGGAGCGGCCTTTTTTTTATCGGTGCTCCCGCAGGAAGATGATCGCTCAATCCCGCAGCGTCAGGTGCGCAGCCCCGTGGCAGAAGCGTCAGCGCGCCGCCAGGGAAGAGAGCAGCTTCTGCTGCTCCGGCGGGCGTATTGGAATATGCCGCAGCATTTTGTGCTTCTCGACGATGCGGGCGAGGAGCGCGCCGAGCAGAACGCCGCCGGGCGCGGACAAATTCTCACCCGGACATTCGATGAAGGCGAGCCCACGGTTGTGGGCTTCCCGGTAGCGGGCCTGCTCGCAGATCGCGCCGGGCAGCAGATTGAAGTCGCTCACCTCGAGATAGGCCCGCGCCGCTTCTTCCTCTCCGGGATCGAGCAACCGTGAGAGAGCCGCATAAAGCCGCGACTTGGGAATGCCCGAGGCGCGCAAGCCGTAGAACAGCTCCGCTGCGGGCTGGAGATCGTCGAAGCAGGCCCCCGTCGGCTGCACCACGAAATGGGCGACGCTCGCGATTTCCATCGTCAGCTCGGGGTCGCGGCCCGGCCCGTCGACAATGAGCAGGTCGACATCGGATTCGCTGGCGATGGCGGAATCGACATTGCCGTAGGCGGCGACGTTGAGCGGCGGAAATACGCGATGCTGCTCGCGCTGATGCTGCCAGCGGCTGACGGTTCGCTGGCCTTCGTCGAGATCGGCCAGAGAGGTGTTGAGGCCGCGCCGGGCGGCGACGGCACAGAGTGCGCGGGCGAGAGTGGATTTGCCGACACCGCCCTTGCGGCTTACGAACGCGACCACGACTGTCATTTTTTACACCGTACCCATACCAACTCGCGCCACCGGCTTATGGTTAAATAACGGCGGCAGATGGGCAGGGCAGGATCGACCCGTGCGGTGGAAACAGCGGACCGGTGGTCGATGGTGACATGTGGTGGGGCATTATTCGTGTCGACATTGGGGGCCGGCCGGGCGATGCCGGACTGCCCGTCCGTGCTGCATGGTTTAGAACTGGCCTGCATGGCAGACACGGATGGGACCGGATTTTGAGAAGCACGAGCGCATGAGCAAGAAGATGCCGTCTGCCGCCGAAGTTCAGCCGAACGACCTCGACGCCTTCTGGATGCCATTCACGGCCAACCGCGATTTCAAGCGGGCGCCGCGGCTGTTCGCGGCGGCCGAGCGCATGCATTACGTGACCGCGGACGGGCGCCGCGTGCTGGATGGCACGTCGGGGCTGTGGTGCGTCAACGCCGGGCACTGCCGTCCGCGCATCGTCGATGCCATCCGCCGCCAGGCGGGTGAATTGGACTTCGCCGGCACATTCCAGATGGGGCACACGAAGGCGTTCGAATGTGCCTCGCGCCTCGTCAACATCGCGCCGCCCGGGTTCGACCACGTCTTCTTCACCAATTCGGGTTCCGAGGCGGTCGATTCAGCGCTCAAGATTGCACTCGGCTATCACCGCGCGAACGGCAACGCCGGCAAGACGCGGTTGATCGGACGCGAGCGCGGCTATCACGGCAGTAACGTCGGCGGCACCTCGGTGGGCGGCATCGCGGCCAACCGCAAGATGTTCGGCCCGCTGCTCGCCGGCACCGACCATCTGCGCCACACGCACGATCTGGAACGCAATGCCTTCAGCCGCGGACAGCCGTTGCACGGCGCGGAGCTGGCCGACGATCTGGAACGGCTCGTTGCATTGCACGACGCTTCCACCATCGCCGCCGTCATCGTCGAGCCGGTGGCTTGCTCCGCCGGCGTCTACGTTCCGCCCCAGGGCTATCTGCAGCGGCTCGCCGCGATCTGCGCCAGGCACGACATCCTTCTCATCTTCGACGAGGTCATCACCGCGTTCGGCCGGCTCGGCGCACCCTTTGCGGCGGAATACTTCGGCGTCGAGCCGGACATCATCACCACCGCGAAGGGCATCACCAACGGGGCGGTGCCGATGGGCGCGGTGTTCGTGCGCGGAAAGATCCACGATGCCTTCATGCAAGGCCCCGAAACGGCGATCGAGCTGTTCCATGGCTACACCTATTCGGGCCATCCGCTGGCCTGCGCCGCGGCCCTCGCAGCCCTCGAAACGCTGCAGGAGGAGGGGCTGCTCACCCGCGCCGCCGCGCTCGCGCCGTACTGGGAGGAGCGCGTGCACGCTCTCGCCGGGCTTCCGCACGTCATCGATATTCGCAATATCGGCCTCATCGGCGCCATCGAGTTTGCTCCCATCGAAGGCGCGCCCGGCCGCCGCGCTCACGCGCGCTTCCTCGAAGCCTTTCAGCGCGGTTTGCTGGTGCGCGCGACCGGCGACGTGATCGCGCTGGCGCCGCCGCTCATCATCTCGAAGGAGGAGATCGACGAGCTGATCGGCATCATGGCGGATGTTCTGCGCTCCGTCAGCGACTAGGGGATCGGGATGGAAATCCCGCCCCCCTGCATTGCCGCGCGCTAGAATGCCTCCCGCACCGCCGTCTCGGCATCCGGCGTCGCGAGCCGTTCCAGCGGCTTGCGGCCGAACATCAGGAACAGCGTCGGCGTCAGGAACGCATCGAGCAGCGTCGCCGATATGAGGCCGCCGAAGATGGTCACGGCAACCGGATGCAGGATCTCCTTGCCGGGCTCGTCGGCGCCGATGAGCAGCGGCACGAGCGCAATGCCCGCGGCGAGCGCCGTCATCAGCACGGGGCGCAGCCGCTCCAGCGTCCCACGCACCACCATCTCGCGGCCGAAGCGCTCGCCTTCGAAGAGCACGAGATTGATGTAGTGGCTGATCTTCAGGATGCCGTTGCGCGTCGCGATGCCGGCGAGCGTGATGAAGCCGATAGCGCTTGCCACCGAGAACGGCTGGCCTGCGATCCAGAGCGCAGCGACGCTGCCGATCAGCGCCAGCGGCACATTCCCCATGATGATCAGCGCAAGCACGCTGGATCTATACCGCGTGTAGAGCACCACGAAGATCAGGACCAGCGACGCGGCCGACAGCAGTCCGATCATGCGCGAGGCCTCCTCCTGCGCCTGGAACTGGCCCTCCAGGCTGGCGAAATAACCTTGGGGCAGGGTGGTGCTCGAAATGGCGGCGCGTATATCCGCAACGATGCGTGCCATGTCCGAGCCGTCGGTGTTGGCGAAGACGGCGATACGCCGGCGCCCGTTCTCCCGCTGGATCTGGTTGGGGCCGTCCGTCTCGCTGATGTCGGCGATGGCCGCCAGCGGAATGCGCCCCGCGGGGCTTTCGATCAGCATCTCGCCGAGCGCGCGGGTGCTGCGGTCGGCATCCGATAGCCGCACGACGACGTCGAAGCGCTTCTGCCCGTCGGCGATCTGAGACACCACCTGCCCGTTCGAGAGCGCCTCCAGGGCCTCGGTCACCTGGTTGGGATTGAGCCCGTAGAGCGCCGCCTTGGCATAATCGACCCGCACCTGGAGCTGCGGAATGCGCACCTGCTTTTCCGTTTGCAGATCGACAACGCCGGGGATGCTGCGCATGCGCTCTTCCAGCTCCGCAGCAAGGCCACGCAGCGTGTCATAGTCGTCGCCGTAAATCTTGAGCGCGAGCTGCGCGCGCACGCCCGACAGCATGTGGTCGAGCCGGTGCGCGATGGGCTGGCCGACCGTGATACTCGCCGGCAGCGCCGACAGCCGCCCGCGGATATCGGCCAGTACCTCCTCGCGGCTGCGCTCCGATTTTACGAGGTCCACGTCGAGCTCGCTGTTGTGCACGCCCTCGGCATGCTCATCGAGCTCGGCGCGGCCGGTGCGCCGGCCAACGGACCGCACCTCCGGCACGCCGGCGACGATCTCTTCCGCGAGCCGTCCGACGCGGTCCGATTCAGCGAGGCTGATGCCGGGCTGCAGCACGACGCTCACCAGCACCGTGCCCTCGTTGAAGGCGGGGAGGAACGCGCGTGGCAATGCGAGCCCGGCCGCCACCGCGGCAATGATCGCCACCACCGGCAGGCCGATCACGAAGGCCGGCCGTGCGAAGCACCAGCCGAGTGCAGACGCCTGCCAGCGCTTCAGGACGCGCACGAGCAGCCCGTCGTGCTCGGAGAGGCTGCGCATCCGCGGCAGGAGCCAGTAGCTCAAGACCGGCGTGACCGTCAGCGAGACGACGAGACTGGCAAGGATGGAGACGATGAACGCGATGCCGAGCGGCGTGAACAGCCGCCCTTCGATGCCGGACAGCGCGAACACCGGCATGAACACCAGCACGATGATGATGGTGGCGTAGACGATGCCGGACCGCACCTCCATGGCCGCCTGTGCGATCACCTCGATGATGGAGCGTTTGTCCCGCCCGCCGGCGGCCCGGTGCAGGCCGAGGCGCCGATAGATGTTTTCCACGTCCACCACCGCGTCGTCGACCAGCGCGCCGATCGCGATGGCGAGGCCACCCAGCGTCATGGTGTTGATCGACATGCCCATGAGCTGGAAGACGAGCAGCGTCGTCAGCACGGAAAGCGGGATTGCCAGCAGCGATATGAAGGTCGTCTGCCAGTTGAGGAGGAACAGGAAGAGGACGATCGCCACGCAGATCAGCGCCTCCACCAACACCCGCAGCAGGTTGGCGATCGAGGTCTCGATGAACCCCGCCTGCCGGAACTGGATGTCCGTGGTGCGCACGCCCTCGGGCATGATCCGCTGCAACTCCGGCAGCATCTCCTCGATCTGCCGCGTGATGCGCACCGTATCGGCGCCGGGCTGCTTCTGCACGGCGAGGATCACGCCGGGCTGTCCGTTGAACCCGGCCTCGCCCCGTTTCGTGCGCGCGGCGAAATCGACGTCTGCCACCTGGTGCAGCGCGATGACGTGCCCGTCGCGGTAGGCGACGGCAAGGTTGCGCAAGTCCTCGATGCGGGTCGTGCGCGCGATGTTGCGGATGAGGTATTCGCGCGCCTTGAGGTCGACGAAGCCGCCCCCGGTATTGGCCCCGAACTGCTTGATCGCCTTTTCGATCGCATCGTATCCGATGTCGAGGCTGGTCATGCGCCGCGGATCGGGCACGACGCGGTACTGACGCACCTCGCCCCCGAGGGGAATGACCTGGGCGACGCCGGGTACCGTCAGCAGTTGCGGGCGCACGGTGAAGTCCGCCAGCTCGCGCAGCGTCATCGCATCGACCGTCGTGCTCGACATGGCGATGAGCATGATCTCGCCCATCACCGACGAGATCGGCCCCATCTGCGCCGCGACGTTGCGCGGCAACTGCTCGCGCACGAGCTGCAAGCGCTCCGCCACCTGCTGGCGGGCGCGGTAAATTTCCACCGACCAGTCGAACTCGACATAGACGATGGAGAGGCCGGCGCTGGAGACGGAGCGCACGCGGCTCACGCCGGGCATGCCGTTCATCGCCGTCTCGATGGGATAGGTGACGAGAAGCTCGACCTCCTCGGGCGCAAGGCCTTCAACCTCCGCCATCAGCGTGACGGTGGGCCTGTTGAGATCGGGGAAGACGTCGACCGGCAGCGCGCGCAGGGTCACGAGCCCGTAAAGCGCCAGCGCCAGGGCGCCGATGATGACGAGCAGCCGATTGTTGAGGCTGGCGCGGATGATTGCATCGAACATGGCTGCCTCACCGCACCTGGTTGATGAGCTCGGCGCCGTCGACGACGATGCGCTCGCCCGCCGCAACGCCGTCGAGGATCACCACGTGCTCGCCGTCGAGCGGCGCAACGTGCACCGGCAGCGGCTTGAAGAGCTGCGGTCCTTCCTTCGCCCACACCCGCGGCAGACCGTTCGGGGCGCGCACCACCGCGGCATCCGGCAGCACGATGCCGTCGATGAGCTTGCCCTGCTGGATGAGCACTTTCACCGCCGAACCGATGGTGAGCCCTTCGTGCGTCTCGTCCACCTTGAACTGCAGCGGTTGTGTCTGCTGGCGCAGTGAAGGCGCGCGCCCGACGAAGGCGAGCTTGATCGAATGGTTCTCAGGATCGAGCGCGTGGGCGGCGGCGATGTCCGGATCGGCATGCTCCGCGCCGCCGATGGCTTCGATCCACAGCCGGTGCGGATCGACGATCTCGAACAGCGTATCGCGCGTCGTTACAACCTGGCCGGCACGCACGTTGGCGACCGAGATGATCCCGGCGACGGGCGCCTTCAGTGGAATCAGCTCGTTGTCCTTCTGCACCAGCACACGCTGCTGCTCGCGCAGGGCTTCGAGTTCGGCGCGCGTATCGTCGATTTCCTTTTGCGCAACGACGCCGGCGATGCGGCTGAGGCGCGCGAGCTTCTGCTCGGCGATCTTGAGCTTGCCCGCCACCTCGGCGGTGAGCTGCTGCATCGTTCCAAGGTCGGCGATGGGAATGCTGGGCGACAGGTACGCCAGCACCTCGCCGGCTTCGACGCGCTGGCCAACGTGGGAGATGCCGCGCTCGGATAGCTCGATGCGTCCATCCATCGGCGCCTGCACCTGGCCGAACGACGACGGATCGGACACCACCGTGCCGATCAGCTCGCGGCTGCGGCGCGTCGGCTTCCGTTCCGCGATCACCGTGCGCACGTTGAGCAGGCGCTGCGAGGGTTTCGGCAGGTACACGTCGCCATTGGGCAGCCTGCGCGGCACAGCGGTCTGCGCGCCGGCCGCGGGTGCGGGCTCCTCGGCGTGGTCGTGGCCTTCATGCGCGCGCGCGGTTTGCGGATGCGCGGCGATCGCGATTGTCACCCCCAGCAGCAGAAGCATCGGCAGGACGCGCTGGGATGCGGCGGGAAAGTGCGTATCGCGCTTGCCGTCCTCGATAGCCGCGGACAGCGCGACGGGGCGGAACGCGAAGGCGAGAACGAATCCGAACAGCGCCGCGAGTCCCGCGATGATCCAGGTGTAGATGTTCGCCAGCGCCGCCGCCCAGGTGGCAGCCGCCGCCGCGTCCGCATGCTCGGCTTCGGGGATGGTCAGATCGCCGGAAAGCTCGGTCGTTGCGCCGTCAATGGTGACGATGAACTTCAGCGGCTTGACGCCGGGATCATCCGCCCAGGGCGCGGCGATCTCGTACGTGCCGGGGTTCGCCGCCGTGGCGGTTCCTCCGGGAATGCCGTCGACCGTGAGCGTGACGGTCGCGCCTTCGACCGGCGCGTTCGTTGCCTTGCGGTCGAGGTAGATCTTCAAGGCACGATCGGCCACTTCGCCGACGAGTTCGAGCTCTTTACCGGCGATCTCGATCTGCGGCATGGCACGTCCCACCGCGGGGGCGGGCTCGTCGTGGTCATGGTCGCCGTGGGCGAGTGCAACGGCGGAGATCGTGAAAAAAGAAAGCAGTAGCGCGATAACGCGAGTCATGGCGGCGTCCCGAAGCTCGAAGGGCATCGTGGCAGCGCGGAAAGGAACGTTGCTGTGTCGGCGGTATGCCGGATGCGGCGCTCGCGGCGCCTTGCCGTTCAATCGCAGCGCTGATCGTCGAAGGCAGACCGCGCGAGCAGTCCGGCCCGGATCACGCCGTCAGCCTTGGGGGACGCAGGGGAGGATAGGGGAGCTGGCCGTAGGGCAGCGCGCCGTTGCGCTCCAGGTGAGCCTGCGCCGCATCGGCGCTGGGCGGTACGAATCCGCTGGACGCAAGCAGCGCCGTCGCGACGCAGCAATGCGCATGCACGTGCATGCAGTCCTGATCGTGTCCGGGATGGTTGTCGTGCTGGCCGCCGCTGGGAGTATGGGCGAAATAGGCGACATCAGTGGGGCCAGCCGCCTCGGCTTCGTTTGCGTTGAGGGTATCGCTCGCGTCGTGCCCGTGCGCAAAGCCGTGCGCGCCGGCATGCTCGTGCAGATGTAACACGGGCAGACCGCCGCCCCCCAGCATTGCCAGGGTGACGAGCGTCACGATCATGAAGCGTCTGATGATCCTGTTCACGCCGCCAGCAAACCTGCCCGCTTCCCGTTCGTCAAGGCCGGTGTGGCGAGGCGCCCGCGACATCGAGGCCAAAGTAGAAGGTCTCCGTAACACGGCTTCGTCAAAGATGGACAATAAGGATGGGTGCGAAAGACTCACTGCTAGGAGAGGCAACTATGAAAATCTCTACCTTCACTACCGCCGGTATGGCCGCCGTTCTCGCCGCTTTCGCCTTTGCCGGATCGGCCGGGGCGCACGGCTTCGACAACTGCACGCAGGAGCCGAAGGACAAGTGGAAGCCGCAGGCCGAGGCCGAGGCTGCTGCGAAGGCCGCGGGTTATACGGTCACGCGCTCCAAGGTGGAGGGCTCGTGCTACGAGGTCTATGCCAAGGATAAGGACGGCAAGAAATTCGAGCTGTTCTACAACCCGGTCGATCTTACGCTGGTTGAAAAGCACGACGACTGAGCGGGCTCTGTCGCACCGCGCCCCCGTGTCATCCACTTGTCTTGCGGGTTTGAGCAATCTCAACCTTGAGGCGCGTTAGCTATCCTAACCGCCGAAGGGCGCCTCGATCGGGGGCGCCCGGCAGGAACCGGGATCTGAGGCTCCGTGACAGTCCGCAATCTTGAAAAGCTGCTCGCCCCGCGCTCCGTCGCTTTCGTCGGGGCGAGCCCCGAGCCCAGCTCGGTAGGCGCCATCATCGCGCGCAATCTTCTCTCGGGCGGGTTTGCCGGACCGATATGGTTCGTCAACCCCCGCCACGCCGAGATCGAAGGAGCGCCGTGCTTCCCTTCGCTCGAGGCGTTGCCTGCGGCGCCCGACCTCGTCGTGGTGGCAACGCCGCCCGCAACCGTTCCCGGCATCATCGCCGAAGCCGGTGCACGCGGGGCGCGCGCCGCCGTCGTCATCACCGCGGGTATCGGCGGCCCGCTGCGCCAGCACATGCTCGACGCCGCAAAGCCCTACTGCTTGCGCATCGAGGGCCCGAACTGCCTCGGCCTCGTGCTGCCGCACATCGGCCTCAACGCCAGCTTCTCGCACCGGATGCCCGTTGCAGGCGATCTCGCCTTCATTTCCCAGTCGGGTGCGCTCGTCACCGCCATCATCGACTGGACGGCCTCGCGCCGCATCGGCCTTTCGCAGGTGATCTCGCTGGGCGACATGGCCGACGCCGACTTCGGCGACTTCCTCGATTACCTCGCCGGCGACCCGACGAGCCGCGCTGTGCTCATCTACATGGAGCAGATGACGGCCGCGGCGAAGTTCGTTTCCGCGGCGCGGCGCGCTTCGCGCGTCAAGCCTGTCATCATTCTGAAAGCGGGCCGCAACGCCGCCGCGGCCAAGGCGGCCATGTCGCATACCGGCGCGCTCGCGGGCTCGGATGCCGCCTACAACGCGGCCTTCCGCCGTGCGGGCGTGCTGCGCGTGAACGAGCTGCGCCAGCTCTTCGACGCCGCAGAAATCCTTTCGGCGTCCCCGCACCTCACCGGCGAGCATCTCACCATCCTCACCAACGGCGGCGGCGCCGGCGTCCTCGCAACCGATGCGCTCGCCGATCTCGGTGGCCATCTTGCCGACCTACCCCAGCCGACCGTCGATGAATTGAATAAAGTGCTCCCCGCCACGTGGTCCGGCGCCAACCCCGTCGACATCATCGGCGATGCGCCCCCCGAGCGCTATCGCGCCGCGATGGACGTCTTGCTCGGCGATCCCACGACCCACGCCTTGCTCGTCATGAACTGCCCCACGGCGCTCGCCTCCAGCGATGCGGCGGCGAGCGTCGTGGTGGAGGAGGTCGCGCGGCACCATCGCACGCATGCGCGTCGCGTCGTCCTGACGAGCTGGCTCGGCGCCGATGCAGCCGCCCAGAGCCGGCGTATGTTTGCCGAAGCAGACATCCCGACGTTTTCAACGCCGGAGGGCGCGGTCGAAGGTTTCATGCAGCTCGTGCGCTATCGCCGCGCGCAGGACGAGCTGATGCAGGTGCCGCCCTCTGCGCCCGAAGCCATGCACTTCGACGCGGCGGAAGCGAACCGCATTCTCGACGACGCGCTGGCCGCGAAGCGCACGGTGCTTTCCGAGGCCGATGCGAAGGACCTCCTCGCAAGCTACGGCATTCCGGTCGTGCGCACGCTGCGTGCAGCCGACCCGGCGGAAGTCGAGCGTCGCGCCGCGGAGATCCTCGAGCATCACCGCGCGTGCGTCGTCAAGATCGTCTCCGACAACCTGACCCACAAATCCGACGTGGGCGGGGTACGCCTCGCCATTCCCACGCCCCGGGATGCGCGCATCGCAGCGGAGGAGATGCTCGTCAACGTGCGCGAGTTGCGCCCGAATGCGGTGCTGCGCGGCTTCACGGTGCAGGCCATGATCGAACGCGCCCGCGCCCACGAGCTGATCATCGGCGCCAGCGAGGATGCGACCGTCGGGCCGCTGATGATGTTCGGGGCGGGCGGCACCTCGGTGGAGGTGACGGCCGACACCGCCCACGCGCTCCCGCCGCTCGATTTGAAGCTCGCCAACCAGATGATGCGCGAAACGCGTATCTACCGTCTTCTGAAGGGCTATCGCGACCGTCCCGCCGCCGACCTCGACGCCATCGCGCTCGCCCTCGTGCGTCTGAGCTATCTCGTCGCCCGGCATCCCGCGATCCGCGAGGTCGACATCAACCCGTTGCTCGCCGACGAGCATGGCGTCATCGCGCTCGACGCGCGCGTGGGCATTGCCGATCCGGCCGTGAAGCCGCGCGAGCCGATGGCCGTGCGCCCCTATCCCGTGGAGTGGGAGCGCAAGGCGGAGGTCGCCGGCATCGGCGCGGTGACGCTGCGGCCCATCCGGCCCGATGACGAGCCTCAATACGTGAAGCTCTGGGCGAAGATCGCGCCCGAGGATCTGCGCATGCGCTTCTTCACGGCGGCGCCGGAGCGCACGCTTCGCTTCGTCGCCCGCATGACGCAGATCGATTACGCGCGCGAGATGGCGTTCGTGGC
>DASRYA010000084.1:0-3800 GCA_035687305.1 Hyphomicrobium sp.
GGCAAGACCATGCTGTTCTGGGGCGACTGCGCGCACCATCAGGTGGCCTCGCTGGCGCGGCCGGACTGGCACTGCGTGTTCGATTCCGACAAGGCGCAGGGCGTCGAGACCCGCAAACGGATCTACGACATGGCGGCGACCGACCGGATTCCCGTCCAGGGCTATCACATGCCGTTCCCGTCGCTGGGCTATGTCGAGCGCCGGCCGGAGGGTGGCTACCGGTGGCTGTCGCACACCTACCAGCTCAGCATACCGTAACGGGCCGCGCTGGCGTATTGACGCGCGTAAGGCGCCGACCCTAGGCTGCGGCAGGGCCGATGCAGCCCGCCGCTTGCGCCCTTTCGGGTTAGGTGAATGCATCCTTCGACACTTTGATCCTTCGGCTGCCAAGGCGGACGGGTCGGCAATGCAAGCGCTGATCTTTCTCGTTCGCCGGCAACGCTAAAGGATCGATATGCGCACATTCACCGATGCCAAGGCGATGGCACGCGCGCTGCGCGAAGCTCTCGCCGAGAAGAACGCGACGCTCACCCACGCCGAATGCCTGGAGATCGTCGCGCGCCAGTTCGCGGCGCCGAACTGGAACGTGCTCGCCGCCAAGATCGAAGCGGCAGAAGGCGCAAAGCGTACTGGCGGCGAAATCCGCTTCTCGGACGCCATACCCATCCTGCGCATTTTCTCGGTGGAGAAGGCGAAGGAGTTCTACGTCGACTTCCTCGGCTTCACGATCGACTGGGAGCACCGCTTCGGCGACAACTTTCCGCTCTATGCGCAGGTCTCGCGGGCGGGCCTCAGGCTGCATCTCAGCGAGCACCACGGCGATGCCAGTCCCGGCTCGACCGTCTTCATCTGGATGCGCGGGATCGCCGCCTACCACGCCGAGCTGATCGCGAAGGACTACAGGTATTACAAGCCCGGGCTGGAAGACGCGGTGTGGGACGCGAAGCTGATGCAGGTCGGCGATCCGTTCGGAAACAAGCTGCGCTTCAGCGAGCCGAACGATGCGGACGATCCGCGCGCGTGAGACGCCGGGAAAACTGCCGGATAGGGTTAGCAAGAGACATATCCGGCGCGCGCAACTTGTATCTTCTGTGCGCCAAAGGGCCCGCTTGACCTCACAGCCAGGGGGCTTAGATCAGGGGACGAGGCCACGCCCTCGTCTCCTGCACTCGGCAGGGGTGCAATGTCCGGGACGGCCCGGCTCTTCAAATCGAGGAGGGGCCAGATGGCCTGGATCGCCTTATTCGTTGCGGGTGTGCTGGAGGTCGTATGGGCCTTCTACATGAAGCAGTCTCACGGCTTCACGCGCCTCGTGCCTTCGATCATGACAATAACCGTGATGGCGGCCTCTATCGGCCTGCTCGCATACGCGATGCGCCTACTTCCGCTCGGCACCGCATATACGGTGTGGACCGGCGTCGGCGCGATCGGTGCGTTCTGCGTCGGCGTCGTCGTGCTTGGCGAAGAGATAACGGTGGCGCGCGTTGCTGCGGCGCTCCTCATCGTCAGCGGCATCGCTCTGATGAAATATTCGTCCAACGCCTGAACAGCGTGGCGCGGATCGGCTGGCTATTTCGTCAGCCGGTCGCGCTCGGCAAGCAGCGCATCGAGCTTCGCCTGCTGATCGGCGATACGGTCAGATATAAGGCTATCATCGGCCGCGCCAGAATAGGCGGCCGCCTGCTCGACCAGCTCACGCAGGTTGTCGCGCAGAATGGCGATGCGGTTGTCGATATCAGCGAGCAAGGCAGAATCGGGCGCGGCCATAGCATTCCTTTCGACTGGCGTAGGGGTGTACAAGCCCGAGCGTGAGAGTGGCGGGCCGGAAGCAAGTTTGCGGCGACGCGGGCGTCAGATGCTGTCGTGCTCGCTCGGCCGGTACACGCCGGCGTCGGCATCCCACACGAGCGCGCCAAGGTCCTTCGGCACAGTTGCCAGCGGACCGTTGACGACCTGCTCCTGGGCGGCGCGAGCGTCTGCCGTGCGCACCACCTCCCGGGCGAACCACTTCATGCCGGCCGCAATGCCGGCTCCGATGAGTACCGCGGCAATGACATGGGGCATCATTGTCACTCTCTCCAATCACGCTGCCAACTACGCGAACGCTGGCAAATCCTAGAGACCGAAGCGCGACCATAATGCCCGAGCTTCGATGGCCGATATGACATCCTCGGCAAAGGCAAGCCTACCGCCAGTTAATTCCTCGTAACCTGTCGTGGCCGGAGAACGCCGCAAACGCCCCAAAATCCCGCCCCGGTCGAGGGGCACCACCTTGAGCCGCACCTTGTCGCCGTAGATTTCGCGCATCTTTCCGCGCACATCGGCGATGCCGTCGACGAGGCCCAGCTCCAGCGCCTTCGGCCCCGACCAAAACGCCCCGGAGAAGAGCTCGGCGTCGCTGCTCCGGAGGCGACCGGCGCGTCTTTCTTTCACGACGCCGATGAAAACATCGTGCACGTCGCGCTGGACGCTCTTGATGCGCTCCACGTCCGCCGCGCGCTCGGGACGGAAGGGATCGAGCGCGTCCTTCATGTCGCCCGCGGTGTAGATGCGCCGCTCGATGCCGAGCTTGTCGATCGCCTTGTCGAAGCCGAAGCCGGAAAAGATCACGCCGATCGAGCCGACGATGGACGAGGCATCGGCGTAAATCTCATCGCCCGCGAGGGCGAGGTAATAGCCGCCCGACGCGGCGACATCCTCGCAGAAGGTGTAGATCGTTTTCTTCTTTTCCTCGGCCAGCTTGCGCATGCGCTGGAACATCAGGCTCGATTGCACGGCCGATCCGCCGGGCGAGTTGATCACCACCGCAACGGCTGGGCACTTCGAAAGGCTGAACGCCTTCTCGATGGCGATGGCGGAATGGGCGATGGAAAGACCCGGACGCAACGGCGTCGCCATGCCGATGGGACCTGAAAAGCGCAGCACCGGAACGACTGGACCTTGGCCGAAAAACCACATGCAGAGGCCTCGCTGACAGACTGGTAATAGGCGGAGCGGAGAGTTTTAGGCCATCGGGACGGGCGCCGCCAGCTACGCTGCTAACGCGCGCCTGTCAGCGACAGTGGGGCGCCGTTGCGCAGGATGTCCTGTGCGGCGCCGGTAAACCCGTTGCCCTCGCCGTGCAGTATGAAGCCGGGCAATATCTGCAACGGCGCTTTGCTGCCCTTTATACCCTGCACGAGCACGCGGTTTGCCGGCGCATCGGGGCGCGGATGGAGCGGCAGGATCCTCAACGCGCCGAAGCGGGTTCCGAGCGCCATTAGCACGCACGCGAGTGCATCGGCCTTGTGCACGATCGTCGCCGCACCGCCGGGCATCGCCATGCGCGCCATGAAACGCGCCCAGCGCTCGAGCTCCTCGCCATCCATCGCGTGCGCGCCGGCTTTCAGCGCATCGGGCGCGCGGGTGCCCGCGCCCGTCGTGTGGTAGGGCGGGTTCGCGACGACGTGGTCGAAGCTCTCATCGGCGAGCATATTCCCACGCAGCTCCGCGGGCGCGGCGCCGACCGTCGCCGCCACGACGCGCACACGCGCAGTAAGACCGTTGCGACGGATATTCTCTGCGGCGATCTCCGCGAGCTGCTTTTCCCGCTCGAGCAAAACCACCTCGGCCGTCGGCAGACGGCGCGCGACGCACAGTCCCGCGGTGCCGACGCCCGCGCCGATGTCGAGCACGCGCAGCGGGCGCCCCATCGCGTCCGGAACGGCAGCGGCGAGCATCACCGCGTCAAGCCCCGCGCGATAGCCGGAGCGCAGTTGCAGGATCGAGAGCGCGCCACCGAGAAACGCATCGTCCGTCAG
>DASRYA010000085.1:0-27194 GCA_035687305.1 Hyphomicrobium sp.
TATCCGTGTCTCATAACGGCGGACAAGTTGCTGTCCGCATTGCCTTTCGTCCGCGTTGGCATAATGATCGGTATCAGCGGAGAGGCGCGCGCGGCGGCACTTGCCCGGCACTGGCAAACGCAGGGCCGCAATGCGCGATCACCGCCGCCTCGGGAAGGGCACAATGGACATCCGACAGCTTCAGTATCTCGCCGCGCTCGCCCGCGAGAAGCACTTCACACGCGCTGCCGTCGCCTGCAACGTCACCCAGCCCACGCTCTCAGGACGCATCCGCCAGCTCGAGTTGGAGCTGGAGGTTCCCATCGTCGAGCGCGGCCAGCGTTACCGCGGTCTCACGCCCGAAGGGGAACGGGTGCTGAAATGGGCGCAGGTCATTCTGAAGAACTGGCAGTCGATGCAGGAGGAGATCGGTCATCTCAAGGAGACCGACGGCGGTCTTTCCGGACGGCTCGTGCTCGGCGGCATCCCTTCCGCGCTGCCGATGATCCCGAGACTGACCAAGAAGATCGGCGTCACGCATCCGGGCATCGAGTTTACGGTCCTGTCCCAGAGCTCGGAGGAAATTCTGCGCGGCATCGCCGACTTCTCGGTGGACGTCGGGATCACATATCTCGACAACGAGCCGATTACGGGCCTGCTCGCGACGCCGCTTTACGTGGAGCGCTACTGTCTCTTTGTTTCCGACAGCCATCCGCTGGCCGACCGCACCTCCATCACTTGGCGCGAAGCTGCCAACGAGCCGCTGGGCCTGCTGACGCCCAACATGCAGAACCGGCGCATCATCGACCGCGCATTCGAAACCGCGGACTGCCAGGCGACACCCCGCCTGGAGACGAATTCCGTCATCAACTTGTGCTCGAATGTGCGCCTGATGGGGCTGGCAAGCATCATGCCCCAATATATATTAGAGGTGCTCGGGAGCACGTCGGGTGTTAAGGCTATTCCGCTCGACGCGCCGACCATCGAGCACAGCGTCGGCCTCGTAGTGGCAGACCGCGACCCGCTGTCTCCCCTCATCGAGGCTCTATGCGAAACTGCGGCCCAGCTCACGCCGGCTGGAGTAAGCTGATGATCCTAAAGGACGAGGCCAAAAAAGGACCAAGCGATTGTGCAGCGCAGTATCGACCCCCTCGATTGAAGCATCGACAGGGTCGATTTGATCCACCGGCTGCAAGTTGAGAGAACTTGGTTTACCGAAACAAGAGCCCGTCAAAGGCAGCGATGAATGACTAAGTCTACTCCAAATGTCAAGATTGAGGCTCCGGCCGGTTGCGAAGAGCTGGCGCGCACGATTTGCGCAGCCCATGACAATCGCCCCGACGAGCTGCTCGAAATCTTCCATGATATGCAGCACGACCTTGGCTACGTGCCGGAGGAAACCCTGCCCGTCATTGCGGACGTGCTGAACCGCTCGCGCGCCGAGGTCTACGGCGTGCTCACCTTCTATCACGAGTTCCGCCGCACCCCCGGCGGCCGGCACAACATCAAGATCTGCCGCGCCGAGGCCTGCCAGGCCATGCACACGCAGGATCTCTGCCGCCATGCCGAGGAGAAGCTGCGCGTGAAGTTCGGCGAAACCACCGCCGACGGTAAGTTCACCCTGGAAGCGGTCTACTGTCTCGGCAACTGCGCCCTGTCGCCGGCCATGATGATCGACGGCGACCTGCACGGTTGCGTCGACAAGGAGCGCTTCGACAGCATCGTTGCCGATCTCGACCGCGGAGCAGCGGCATGACCAGGATCTACGTACCCCGCGACGCCGCAGCCCTCTCGATGGGTGCCGATGCCGTCGCCAAGGCGATCGCCGCCGAAGCCAAGAAGAAGAATGCCGACGTCGAGATCGTCCGCAACGGCTCGCGCGGCATGCTGTGGCTCGAGCCGATGGTCGAGGTCGAGACGCCGAACGGGCGCGTCGCCTACGGCCCCGTCAAGGCGGCCGACGTTCCCGCGCTTTTCAAAGCCGGATTCCTCAAAGGCGAGAAGCATGCGCTCTGCCATGGGCTCACCGATGAAATCCCCTACTTCAAGAACCAGGAGCGCCTGACGTTCGCGCGCTGCGGCCTGATCGACCCCCTGTCGATCGAGGACTACCGCGCCCACGGCGGCTTCGAGGGCCTTTCCAAGGCCATCAACATGGCCCCGATCGACATCGTCAACGAAGTGACGACGTCCGGTCTGCGCGGCCGCGGTGGCGCCGGCTTCCCCACGGGCATCAAGTGGAAGACGGTCCACGACGCCAAGGCCGATCAGAAATACATCTGCTGCAACGCCGACGAAGGCGACAGCGGCACCTTCGCCGACCGCATGCTGATGGAAGGCGACCCGTTCTGCCTCATCGAAGGCATGACCATTGCCGGCATCGCCGTCGGCGCCACGAAGGGTTACATCTACGTCCGTTCGGAATATCCGCACGCCGTCAAAACCCTGCGTGAAGCCATCCGCGTCGCAACGCGTGCCAACTGGCTGGGTCGCACTATCCAGGGCTCGCCGTACGACTTCGAGCTGCACGTGCGCATGGGCGCCGGCGCTTACATCTGCGGTGAGGAAACCTCGATGCTCGAAAGCATCGAAGGCCGCCGCGGCCTGGTGCGCTACAAGCCGCCGCTTCCCGCGCTCGAGGGTCTCTTCGGCAAGCCGACCGTCATCAACAACGTGTTGAGCCTGGGCTCGGTGCCGATCATCCTCGCCAAGGGCGGAAACTATTACCGCGACTTCGGCGTCGGCAGATCCCTCGGCACGCTTGCCTTCCAGCTCGCCGGCAACATCAAGCAAGGCGGTCTCGTCGAGAAGGCATTCGGCGTCACCGCACGCGAGCTGATCGAAGGCTACGGCGGCGGCACCCGCTCCGGACGCCCGATCCGCGCCGCCCAGTTCGGCGGTCCGCTCGGGGCATACCTGCCCGAGGACCTGCTCGACACGCCGATGGACTACGAGGCGTTCATGAAGGTGGACGCCATGGTCGGACACGGTGGCATCGTCGTGTTCGACGACACGGTCGACATGGCGGAGATGGCACGTTTCGCCATGGAATTCTGCTCCATCGAATCTTGCGGCAAATGCACACCGTGCCGCATCGGCTCGGTGCGCGGCCTCGAAACGATGGAACGCATTATTGCCGGCATCGACCGCGAACGTAATCTGACGATCCTCGAGGATCTCTGCGAGACCATGACCGATGGATCGCTTTGCGCCATGGGCGGGTTAACCCCTATGCCCGTGATGAGCGCACTGCGCCACTTCCCTGAAGACTTCCACCGCCCGGTGCGGGCCGAGGCGGCAGAATGAACAAAATGCGAGGCAACGCCATGACGAGCGAAAATCAGCCCTTGACGCTCATCAAGGAAAAGGACTTCGGCACCAAGAGCGTGCACGCCGTCGACAACAAGACGGTCACCCTGGAGATCGATGGCCGCGAGGTCACCGTGCCGGAAGGCACCTCGATCATGCGCGCCGCCGCCGAGCTCGGCATCATGGTGCCGAAGCTGTGCGCCACCGACAGCCTGGATCCGTTCGGCTCCTGCCGCCTTTGTCTCGTTGAGATCGAAGGCCGCCGCGGCACGCCTGCATCGTGCACCACGCCGGTTGCCCCCGGCATCAAGGTGACGACGCAGAACGATCGCCTCGCCAAGATCCGCAAGGGTGTGATGGAGCTCTATATCTCCGACCACCCGCTCGACTGTCTCACCTGCGCCGCCAACGGCGACTGCGAGCTGCAGGACATGGCCGGCGAAGTCGGCCTGCGCGAGGTGCGCTACGGCTACGACGGCCGCAA
Source organism: Hyphomicrobium sp. (assembly GCA_035687305.1). GTDB lineage: Bacteria > Pseudomonadota > Alphaproteobacteria > Rhizobiales > Hyphomicrobiaceae > Hyphomicrobium_A. The sequence goes on from DASRYA010000085.1 coordinate 3,773, forward strand.
CCACGTGTTCGCGCGCCAGCACGGCGAGGCGAACCCCGAGTGGCAGCCGAAGGACGTCTCGAACCCATACTTCCAGTTCGAGCCTTCCAAGTGCATCGTCTGCTCCCGCTGCGTGCGCGCATGCGAGGAGGTGCAGGGCACGTTCGCGCTCACCATCGACGGGCGCGGCTTCGCCTCCCACGTCGCCGCCAGCATGGACGAGGACTTCCTCAACTCCGAGTGCGTCTCCTGCGGCGCCTGCGTACAGGCCTGTCCGACGGCAACGCTCATCGAGAAGTCGATCGTCGACCACGGCCAGCCTGAGCATAGCGTCGTCACCACCTGCGCCTATTGCGGTGTCGGCTGCTCGTTCAAGGCCGAGATGCAGGGCGAGCGCGTCGTGCGCATGATGCCTTACAAGGATGGCGGCGCGAACGAAGGCCACTCGTGCGTGAAGGGCCGCTTCGCATTCGGCTACGCCACCCACAAGGACCGCATCCTCAACCCGATGATCCGCGAGAAGATCACCGACCCTTGGCGCGAGGTTTCCTGGGACGAAGCCATTCAATACACCGCTGACCGCTTCAAGGCCGTGCAGGCGAAGTACGGCCGCGGCTCGATCGGCGGCATCACATCCTCGCGCACGACCAACGAGGAAGTCTACGTCGTGCAGCGCATGATCCGCGCCGCCTTCGGCAACAACAATGTCGATACCTGCGCCCGCGTCTGCCATTCGCCGACGGGCTATGGTCTCAAGCAGACCTTCGGCGAAAGCGCCGGCACGCAGGACTTCAGAAGCGTCGATCTTTCCGACGTCATCATGGTCATCGGCGCCAACCCGACGGATGCGCATCCGGTGTTCGGCTCGCGCATGAAGAAGCGCCTGCGCGAAGGCGCCAAGCTGATCATCGTCGATCCACGCCGCATTGACCTCGTCAAGAGCCCGCACGTCCAGGCCGACTATCATCTGCAGTTGCGCCCGTCGACGAACGTCGCCGTACTCAATGCGATGTGCCACGTCGTGGTCACCGAAGGCCTCGTCGACCGTAGCTTCGTCGCCGCCCGTTGCGATAAGGAAGAGTTCGCCCGCTGGGAGAAGTTCATCTCCGATCCCAAGCACGCGCCTGAAACCCTGGAAGCCATCACCGGCGTTCCGGCGGATGACGTTCGCAAAGCCGCTCGCCTGTTCGCGACCGGCGGCAACGCCGCCATCTATTACGGCCTCGGCGTGACGGAGCACAGCCAGGGCTCCACCACCGTGATGGCCATCGCAAACCTCGCCATGGTGACCGGTAACATCGGTCGTGAAGGCGTGGGCGTGAACCCGCTGCGCGGCCAGAACAACGTGCAGGGCTCGTGCGATATGGGCTCGTTCCCGCACGAGTACCCCGGTTATCGCCACGTGTCCGATCTCGCGACGCGCCAGCAGTTCGAGAAGCAGTGGAAGGTGAAGCTCGATCCCGAGCCCGGCCTGCGCATCCCGAACATGTTCGACGAGGCGGCGAGCGGCACCTTCATGGGGCTGTTCGTGCAGGGCGAGGACATCGTCCAGTCCGATCCGAACACCAACCACGTCACCCACGCGATGGAAGCGATGGAGTTCGTCGTGGTGCAGGATCTGTTCCTCAACGAGACCGCCGCCTTCGCCCACGTGTTCCTGCCGGGCACGTCCTTCCTCGAGAAGGACGGCACCTTCACCAACGCCGAGCGCCGCGTGAACCGCGTGCGCCCGGTGATGAAGGAGCAGCAGGGCATGTCCGAGTGGGAAATCGTGTGCCGTATCGCCACCGCGATGGGCTACCCGATGATCTACACCTCGGCGGCCGCCATCATGGACGAGATCGCTCTCCTGACGCCGACCTTCAAGAACATCTCGTTCAAGCGGCTCGACGAGCTCGGCAGCATCCAGTGGCCGTGCGATGACGAAGCGCCCGAGGGCACGCCCGTCATGCACATGGAGGAGTTCACGCGCGGCAAGGGGCGCTTCATGCTCACCGAGTTCGTGCCCACCTCCGAGCGCTCGAACCGCAACTTCCCGCTCATCCTCACGACGGGCCGCATCCTCAGCCAGTACAACGTCGGCGCGCAAACGCGGCGCACCGAGAACAACGTCTGGTACGGGGAGGACATCCTGGAGATTCACGCCTCCGACGCAGAGATGCGCGGCGTGCGCGACGGCTCCATGGTCTCCCTGACGAGCCGCGTCGGCGGCACCACGATGCGCGCCAAGATCTCCGATCGCGTTCCGCCGGGTGTGGTGCACACCACGTTCCACTTCCCGATGAACGGCGCCAACGTCATCACCACCGAGAACTCGGACTGGGCCACCAACTGCCCCGAGTACAAGGTGACAGCGGTGCAGGTCACGCCCTCCAACCGTCAGTCCGAATGGCAGGACGAGTGGGAAGAGCGCGACCGCGAGAACAAGCGCATCGAGAAACCGTTGGTGGCCGCTGAATAAGGTGCAGGCGCGCGAGCATCACATACCCTGAAGGATCTCGCGCGCCATGCGTCCCCGTCGCGGCAATTCCATTGGCCAACTCCGTTGACCGCCATGACCCATAACGTCAAGGCAGCGCAATCCGGCGCGGCACCTCTGTGTTCCGTGCCCGTCGACGCGGTGGCCATCGATGCGGCGGGTAGGGAGACAGCCGTCACCTGGCAGTTGCCGGAGGAGGTCGCCGTCGCTCTCCAGATCAACTCCGAGCCCTATACGGTGATGATGGCCACCCCCGCCAACCTCACCGACTTCGGCATCGGATTTGTGCTCGCCGAAGGCATCGTGTCGGCCCGCTCCGATATTCTCGGTGTGCTGGCAATGCCGGTCGAGAACGGCTTCGCCGTCGATGTCGCCGTCGAGGCGGAAGCTCTCGCCAGGGCGCGTATGCCCCGCAGATCCATCGAGGGTCGCTCCGGATGCGGCCTGTGCGGCGTCGAAAACATCGCGGACGTCGTCCGCGTCACCGAGCCGATCGGGCGCAACGTACGCCCTCAGGCAGCCGCCATGCTGAAGGCCGCCACCGAGCTGCCGCGCCGCCAGACGATGAACCGCTTCAACCGCACGGTGCACGGCGCCGCCTGGGTGACCCTTGCCGGCGACATCGTCCTCGTGCGCGAGGACGTTGGCCGCCACAACGCGCTCGACAAGCTCGTCGGCGCCATCGCCGAGGCGGGTATCGATCTCGACACCGGTTTCGTTATGATGACGAGCCGCTGCAGCTTCGAGCTCGTACAGAAGTGCGCCACCTACGGCATCGGGGCACTCGTCACCGTATCGGCTCCCACTGCGCTAGCTCTGGACATCGCCCGCAAGGCGCGCCTGTTCGTCGCCTCGCTTGCGGGCGCGCAGGTTGTCATTCTCAACTCGTGAAACGAATTTCGGAAAGCTCTCGCACTATGGAAAACCGCGACATGATCCGCATGGCCAACCAGATCGCGGCCTTCTTCGAATCCTATTCGCGCACCGAGGCGCTGAAGGGCATCGAGAACCACATCCACAGCTTCTGGGATCCGCGCATGCGCAAGCAGATCTACGAGTACGTGGACGGCGGCGCAGAAGGCCTCTCTCCCCTCGTCACGGCGGCGCTCGCCGGCAAATCCAAGACGGGCGCTTGAGGCGTTCGCGCTTCAACGCGTGGACGCTTCGGAGCGTCTCCGTCCGAGAAGCATCGATCCTCTGCTGAGAGAGCGCTCAAGTAAGAAGGCGGCGTCGACAGCCGCAGCGTCGCCTCCGTTGAGCTGTCGGCAGGGGCATTGTGCCCCCGCCGTGGCTTTCCCGAGCGTTCTCCGTTGCGCTCCCAAAACTTCGGTCCATCTGCCGCTAAAGGGGCAAAGTCCCCTCGGCGGCGCAAGGCTTGGTTAGCCAACATCGTCCGCCGGCGCGCCATTGCTTGCGAGCCTCCTGTCGCGGGAATAGTCTCCGATGAGCCGCGCGGCGCACGAAGCGCCGCAGGATAAGCGCTCTCGCGAATATGGCAGGAGGACAGCCATGGGTATCGCACTGACGCTGCAGGAATACCTCGACGAAAAGCACGTTCCCTATCGAGTCAAGCAGCACAAGCGCACGCACTGCGCCTACGACACCGCGCGTGCAACGCATGTGCCCGGCGAGCGCATCGCAAAAGCGGTTGTGCTGACGCGCGAAGGTGGTTTCGTGGTTGCGATCGTACCGGCAACGGCGCGCGTGCGCCTCGACGTTATCGAGCGGATGCTGGAGTGTCCCATCGATCTCGCGAACGAGGATGAGATCGGCGAGCTGTTTCCCGATTGCGACATCGGCGCCGTGCCGCCGATCCCCGAGGCCTATGCCATCGACGCTTTTGTCGATGAAAGCTTCGACAAGCAGCCCGAGGTGTTCCTCGAGGGCGGCGATCATCGGAGTCTCGTACATCTTTCAGGCGCAGCGTTTCGCGCACTGCTGAAAGATGCCCAGCGGGCACGCATCGCCGACTAGGGCATGCATACATCGGACTATCAGTCCGGAGCGTGCGTCATCGGTCTGAGCAAAAACCTCGAGTTGCTCTAGACTGCCGGCTGCTTCAGCCGTGTGCGAAGCGGACCGGACGCGGCGCGATCTGGATGAATGCCATCGCGCCGCCGCTGCCCCACGAAGCACATCAAGCCAGCGTAGCGTTCAACGCGTCCGCTGGCCGCGGCCAGAGTGCTTCCGGAAAAGTGGGAACCGGTTTTCCGATGAGAAGCACGATAGAGGGAGAGTGCTTCCGGAAAAGTGGGCACCGGTTTTCCGATCAGAAGCACGAGTAGAGGGAGAGTGCTTCCGGAAAAGTGGGCTCCGGTTTTCCGATAAGAAGCACGACCAAACAATGGTCTAGAGCCGTTCCGCGTTCCCACCTAAACCGGAACGGCTCTAGATATCCGCCGTCTTGTCGAGATGCGCCGTAATCAGCGGGAAAACATCCGCTGCGGCGTTCTTGCCGAAGATACAATCGATATGTCCATAGCCGGGAATGACGTGGCGCTCGTAGAGCTGCCGCCCATTCACCTGCGCGAGGCGTTCCACCGTGCGGGCAGTGCTTTCCGGCTTGAAGCACGCGTTGTCCGCGCCATGCAGGAAGAGGATGGGCAGCGCCATGCGATCGAGATGCGGCAGGTAGATGTCGCGCCCATCCGCGTCGAGCAGACGCCCTTGCCGCGCGAGCAGCGCCAGATGCTGGAACGCCTCGATGTTGGCCTCCCCGAACATCTCCGCCAGTCCTGAGGAAACCGTCGCCTGGTTGAGCTGGGCGAGGTTGTAAAGACGCCCATAGAGGGCCGTGATGCGGTTGCTGGTGGCGTCGTGCGTGCGCTCCGACCACGGCACCGGCACGATCAGCTGCAGGAACTTGTCGAGAAGCCGTTCGCGCAACGGATCGGCCGTCGTCGCGCGCGCGTTGACCACATCGATGCCCATCGCTTCGAGGATCTGCGGGGCACGCAGATAGGCGAGCAGCCGCTGCGGATACCACGGCACCACGTAGTCGGTAGAGATCTGCGAAATAACAGCGGAGCGCACCCCTTCGAGGCCGGCGAGCAGCGACATGGTGAACGTGGTGGCGCCGAAGCAGTGGGCGATCACCTGCACCGTCGCGCAGCGCGTCACGGCACGCACCTTCGCCACCGCGGCGGGGTAGTCTTGGGCCGCGATGTTGTCGCCGTTCCACAGCTCGTGCGCGTAAGGCAGGTCGACACTGGCGCGGAAATCGAACAGCCAGCAGTCGTAGCCTTCGGCGACGAGATATTCGAGCAGATTGGTGTCGATGGTATCGATCGAGAATATGAGGCTCGACACGCCGAGCCCATGCGCGAGGATCACCGGCCCCTTCGCTCCGCCGCGATAGCGCGTGAGCTTCAGAACCTTGCCGTCGCCCGTACGCACGAGATGCACCTCGGGCTCGGGCACGCGCAGGGTGCGCTTCTTGCGCGGATTGAGAACGTCGTAACGCCCCGAGCGCGCCAGCACGCCGCCGTAGGTATCGAACAGCTCGCGGCTGAAGAAGGTGCCGAACTTGCCCACCGCGCGCATCCGGTCGGCGTTGCTGCTCCCGCCGGTTCCGCGCAGCGTCTGCATCTGCACGTAGAAATCCGACGGCGCGATCTCCAGCATTCCGCGCGCGATGTGGCCGAGCTGCCCCTGCGCGCCCCGCGAGATGTCGATGTTGAGGCGGGTTGTGTCGCGCCAAAGGTCGAGCGTCGCGTCGGAACGGACGACCTTATAGCCGCTGAAATGGTATTCCGAGCCATCGCGCGCAGCGAGCGACAAGCGATAATCGAAGCGCTTCGTCTCGACCGTATGCTCGTCGACACGCATCAGATTGAACTTACCGTCGAAGATCTCCATCGCCTCCGGCGACAGCGCCGGGCATTCCACCGTGCCGACGATGCGGCCCGCGCGCTTGGGATCGGCGATGAACCGGTCGACATCGTCGACGATCACCGTCAGCGTGAAGCTGCAGCTATGGCCCTCCTCCTTGCCACGCCGGGCCGCCGTCTCGTGCGGCAGCGTGATCGCGCTCGACATGTAGCCGGCCATGCGCTCGGTGAACTCGACGCCTGCCGGACGCGTCGTCTCGCGGCCCTCGGGCGCCGCAATGAGAAGCGGTGCATCGTAACGCTGCGCGTCGGAAAATTCCCAGCCGCGGTCCTTGGCGAGATGGATCATCGCCCGCTCGGCGAGCGCCGTGATCGTCAGCAGCGGATTGACGCCCAACGGCCGCGGAATAATCGATCCGTCGCACACGTAGAGCCCCTGGAGCACGGCATCCGGTGGTGCGTCGGGCGTGGCGTCGAACACCTGGCACTTGTGATTGACGGCGCCCTTCGTACGGTCGCGCCCCATCACGCACCCACCCAGCGGATGCACGGTGATGAGGTTGTTGCCCAGCATCGTCTCCGTGAGGGGATTGCGGATGTAGTTGCCGCCGGTCGCGAGCGTCGCCTTGCGCAGGTTCCGTTCCACCTTTTCGAAGATCGGTTGCTGCGCCACCTTCGGCCAGGCGAGCTTCAGCCGGCCGTTATCGAGCGTCATGCGCCCGTTGCCATCGTCATGGCTCATCACGAGATATGTCTGCGTGCGGTTGACGGCCCCCTGATAGGCGCCGAACAGCAGGCTCTGGCGCCGCCGCGCACGTTCCGCGAGAAAGTCGATGATGCCGCGATCGGTATCCTCGCCCAGCTTGTCGCCGCCGATGGTGAGCAGCGCAGGCAGGATTGGCGCGAGCGCGGACGGGATCGAACCCTCCTCGATCACCATGCCATCCTCGAGCCGATCGGTGTCGCGCAGGTCTATGAGACCGGTGATGCACGGGCCCACCGGACCCGTCTCCGCCACCGGCGGCTCGCCGACGCCGATGCCGTTCACCGGCACGTCGTTGTTGTAGGCGAACGCCAGTACGTCGCCGTTGCCGGTGAAGCGCTCGCCCACCTGATCGGAAACGGCGAGCCCCGCCTGACGGGAGCGCAGCAGGATCTCGGTTGATCCGAGCGTACCCGCTGCGAGCACGACGACATCCGCGGTGATCGATTGATCGGCAGCGGAGAACTTTTCGCGCTCATGCCCGAGCGGCTCGAAGAAGACGCGCCAGCGCCCGCGCTCCTGCGCCACGTGCGTGACGCGCATCTCCGTGAAGATCTCGGCGCCGTGCTGGAATGCGTCGGCAATATAGGTGACTTGCACCGTATTTTTGGCGCCGACGTTGCAGCCCGAGCAGCAATCGCCGCACAGCGTGCAGGCGGGCTGCTCGACGCCCGCGTAGTTCACCTGCTTTTCGAGGGTGACGTTGATGGGTGGGCGCACCACATCGCGATGCAGCGCGTTGCCGCTCACACCCAGCGCCTTGAGCTTGTCGAGCGCAGGCCCTTCGTAGGGCACCGGCCGCAGCACTTCCGTTGCACGCGCGAAACCTTCCTGACGCGTCTGATCCTGCGCGATCTCCGGCGGCCAGACCGGATCGTCCCATACGCGGGGGTCCGGCGGCAGAGATACGTTGGCATTGACGAGCGAGCCGCCGCCGAGACCGCACCCGACGAAGACATGGATGTCCTTGCCCAGCCGCAGATCGTAGAGCCCGGACGGCGAACCGGAAACACGCGCGCCGTCACGGCTCACCTGGAACTGCTCGTGCGCTTCGATCATGCGGTCGGGGAAGTCGCCGATAGCGAACTCCTGCCCGCGCTCCAGCACTGCAACGCGCTTGCCCGCGCGCGCCATACGCGAAGCGGCAACGCCCCCGCCATAGCCCGACCCCACGACGACGACGTCGTAGCGAAGCTTGAGGTCGGCGACGGATTTCGACAAGCGCCGCATTCTATTCTCCCTCGACCGGCGCAGGGCTGCGCCGCCGCCAGCGCGCGAACCATGCAAGGTTGCGCGTGCGTGTTTTCTCGTTCTCCGCCACGGTCGCAGATGCCGCCGCGCGCACCGGCGTTGCGTCCTCGCGCATCTCCCAGCCGTAGTCCCGCGCCATGAGGATCATGGTCCGCTCCGCGAGCGCGGTGATGGTCAGCAGCGGGTGGATGCCCAGCGGACACGGGATCACGGCGCCGTCGCACACATAAAGGCCTTCGTGGACCGCATCGGGGCCGGCACCGGGGCGCGCGTCGAAAACCTGTCCCTTATGGTTGACGACACCGCCGTTGCGCGTCTCGCCCATGGTGCAGCCGCCGAGCGGATGCACCGTCATCAGGTTGCCGCCGAGCGCCTGCTCCGAAACGGGATTGCGCATGTACGTGCCCCCCGTCGCGTGCGTCGCCGTCTTGATCATGGTTTCGATGCGCTGGAAGACGCGCTGCTTTGCGCCGTTGCCCCACGCGATGGCGAGACGATCGCCTTCGAGGCGCATGACGCCGTTGCCCGCATCGTGCCCGACGGCGAGAAACGTCTGCGTATTGTGGACGGCGCCTTGATACGCGCCTTTGACGAGACTGCCCGCGGCGCGTTCCAGCGCCTCGAGCCCCTCGCCCAGCGTGCGTTTCTCCCGTTCGCCGAACACCGCGGCAGCGGGGGCGAGCAACGCGGGAAGGGCTCCGGCGAAAGCGCTCGGCAGCGCGCACTCGCACATGGCGAGCCCATCGCGCACGTCCTGCGTATTGCGCAGATCGATGAGGCCGTTCACCGCCTGACCGACGGGTGGTACCTGCGCCCGCGGCGGATGGCCGACACCGATACCGTTCACCGCAACATCGTTGTTGTACGCGAGCGCAACCGCATCGCCATTGGAGGTGAAGCGGCTGCCGAGCCACCGCGACAGCGGCAGACCCTCTTGCGCCGAACGCAGCAGGATCTCCGTGGAGCCGAGCGTGCCCGCCGCCAGCACGACCACATCCGCGGTGATGAAATACCTATGGCCGCGCGCGGTCTCCGCATCGGCTGGCATCGCCCACACGCGCCAGCCGTGGCATTCGTCCCTACAAAGCGAAAGCACCTTGATGCCGGTGAACACTTCCGCCCCGAACGCGGCGGCGTCCGCGATGTAAGTGCACGCGACAGTCGTCTTGGCGCCGACGTTGCAGCCCCCGCAACAGTCACCGCAGGACGTGCAGGCCGGCTGATGCACACCGGCGGCATTGGGCCCGGCCCTATGGGCGACGTGCAGCGGGATCGGCGTTACGGAGCGCCCGAAGGCGGAAGCGGCGAGGCGCAGCGCCGCCACTTTCTCGTAGCTGGCAGCCGACGGCGATATCTCCGGCCGCAACATGTGCCGCGCACGCACGAAGCCTTCCGCCAGGAGACGGTCGGAGCGCACTGGGCCGGGCCAGGAGGCGTCCTCGAAGACACGCGCGTCCGGCGCGAGGCAGACGTTGGCGTTGATCAGCGACGTGCCGCCAAGGCCGCAGCCCATCAGCACGTCGACGTCCTCGCCGACGCGCACATCGAACAGCGCCGTCGCCGAGCCGAGGCGTCCGTGCGCACCGTTGATCTGAGTTTCCGCGCTTGCGCGCGCCACGCCGTCGGGGAAATCGCCGGGCAGAAACTCGCGCCCCCGCTCGATCACGGCCACCTTGCGCCCGCACCGGGCGAGCCGCGCCGCGGCCACACCGCCGCCGTAGCCCGACCCCACCACGATCGCATCGTAGTGCGCCTTGAGCTTCGAAGCGGGCATCGAAAGCCGCGCCTGCATAGGCTTTTACTCTCCCCCAGCGCCCGTGCGTTCACACCGGCGTACGCGCTACGCGATCAGACGATCCCCGGCCCGGACGTTTGAGGTCCCGGACGCTTCAAATCCCCCACGCGAATTTCAATCGGGCCCTCGATCAGCGAAGGACGCAGCGGCCGCGACGGCACGATCGCAGGCCCCACCTCGTTGCCGAGGCCACGGTCCTTGGCATGCTTCCACGCCCACCGGCGCGGCGTGCGCCGCAGACCGATGGGATAGATGGTCAGCTTGTTGGGCTCGATTTTCATACGCAGGAAATTCTTGAAGTCGGGAATGGCCATCGAGGCGAACGCCTGATCGCAATGCAGGCCCAGGAAGCAGCTGAGGGTGAGATATGTGCCCCACACGAAACCTGCGGCGATACCGCCGAGAAAGATCATCGTTAGCGGGAAAATGACGATGGTGCGCAGCAATTCACGCACGTCGGGCGAGGTACGCAGATCGAGGTTCTGCAGCACTTCGCGCGCCTGCGGCCACACCGTATCGACCATCCAGAACGAGAAATACGAGACCGCATAATAGAGCGTGACCATCATGGCGATGTGCGCGAGCCAGTGCAGCGTGCCGAGCAGCAGCTTTACCCTCCCGCCCCACGCGCCGTCGGCGTATCCGTAGAGAACCGCCCATAATCCCAGACACCATATGCCGAGGATGACGTTTGTCGCCGCGGCCAGCGGCGCCAGCATGAATATGCCGGGCCACCAGTGGAAGTTTGGATCGTAGAGCATCGTCTCGCCGACGGTCATGTTGCCATAGGGCGTCGTCGAGAACATCCAGATCATCACCCAGTAGATGACACCCAGCGCGACGGAATATCCGTAGTTGCGAAACGGGAAGCCGAGCGTCGAAAGACTGAGCCGCCTGCTCTCGGCACGCGAGGGCCAGCAGGACGGCTTCCCCGTGTTCTCGCCGTCCTTCACCTTGCAGCGGATATCGAGCTCGATCTTCTTGCCCGTGCTCGCCGTCAGCGTGCGCGTGTCCGAAAGGTAGTGGGTGGGCGAGAAATAGGCTCCCCCGCCCCCGGCCGTGAAGAAGCTCGTCCCCGTCTCGGCCGACTGATAGCGGCTGTAATGGTGCAGGTCGCCCGCGACGACGGCCGCGATGCGCGCGCCCGCGTCGGTTGCGATCTTCGTGATCGTGGAGAGATTGTCCTCGCCCTGGAGCCCCTCTTCCCTGTTGTAGTTCCAGCTTGGCTCGGGGATGCAGAGGATGACCTTCGGCGCCTCGGTCGGATGCTGCTTCATCGCCTCGGCGACACCCTCGAAGTAGAGGATCTGCCCGGCGTCGAGATACTGCGCGAGCTGGATGTCCGCGCCCCAGATCCACCAGTTGTGCGGCAGGCGGATTGCGAAATAGCTGCGGTGCTGCGGACAGAGCCAGCCGCCGATGCGGTTCTCGCTCGCGCGCCCGAAGCGCGCCTTGCAGAACATGTGATCGAACGAGGAGAGCCCGTCGTACCAGTCGTGGTTACCGGGTAGCACGAACAGCATCCGGCGCCAGTTGCCGTCGGGCGACGGCGGCAGCGCCGTCGAATAGGGCATCGCGAAGCGCTCACGGTACGCCTGGCGGGTTGGAAAGGGATAAACCTGATCGCCGCCCATGATGAGCAGCTTGCCGCCGGGCAGCGTGCCTGCGCCCTCCACGGTAATCTGAGGCGCGCTCACCAGCGAGGCCATGGCATAGGTGGAATCGAAACCATCACCGAGGTCGGCGATGTAATCCACCCAAACCGCGTTGCCGTCACTCAGGTGGCGCAGATCCGAATAGTCGTAGCGGCCGACGACCTGTTTCACCACCTCGGGACCGAAGCCGTCGATGGTGGCCTGCATGATCCGCTGGTCGGCGTACTGTCCGAATATCTCCGAAACGACGGAGCGCCAGCCTGTGCTGACGAGATGCGCCGGACTGTACCAGCGCACCATCTTGGGGAGCGCCTTGATATCGATCTCCCCCGAGCCGTCGGACATGCACTTCCCCCAGACGCATACTGCTTTTCGAAACGCGCCCCCCGGCCCGCTTCCATTGGAACGAGTCTAGGGGGGGCGCGAAGAGGAGTCCAGAATGGCGGCAGCGGCGTGGCGCCAGGTGTTGCAGAGTGAACGCAGGGGCACGCCTTCGTGCGGAAAACGATCACACGTCGGATGATTAGATCGGCGGTGTGGCCGCAGCGGTATTGCCCACGCCCTGTCGACCGGCATAGGCCCGAAGGCACAGTGCGTGGGCAAGGAGTAATGCCATGAAAGTAAAGGTCGCTATCGTGCTCGGTCTCGCCGCGGTTGGGATGCTCGCAGCGCCCGTCGCAGGATACGTCTCCTCCGCGGATGCAGCATCTCGCTGCGTCACCAAGCGCGGCAAGGGCTGGGCCTGGACCGAGGACATGGCCCGTTTTCAGGCCTGGGAAATCGTCGCTCAGCTCTCCGGCAACTGGCCGGTCGCCACCGATACGCTCCGCAACGAGCGCTACAAGTGCAAGAAGGATGGCAGCGGCTACACGTGCCTGTCGTGGATCGACGTCTGTAAATCGTAAGACGATCTGTCTGAAATCGCCGAGGCTGCGGATGGGTGCGCCAGCTTAAGCGCACCCACCGATGCCGCGCGATGGCGGCGGCGTAGGGTGCACCGCCCAAGCCGGCGCGGCATGCAGCGCCGGGATTAACGTTAAACCCAGTCGAAGCGCCTCGGACGCCCCGGAGCAACCATTCGGACACATAGATTTCTCGACATAATTCTCTCATCCCCACATGCTCCGCTCTGCTCGGCCAGGGGTGGCCAGTCATAGGAGGAGCTGTCGTGTTCGGCCGGGGATTCAACGATCAAAAACCACCGACGTCACCTTCTGGCGCAACAACGCCAGGCCCCGCGATGCCACCCGCTCCCATGCGCGACCTCAACACCTCGGCCCCCTCGATGATGACCCCCGCAAAGTCCGCCTCCGTCATCGGCCCCGACCTCGCGATCGTCGGTCAGCGGATCACGCTCGTCTGCAAAAGTGCGCTCGTCATCTCCGGGGAGGTCGCAGGCGACATCCACGGCGACGACATCACCATCAGCGAGACCGGCAAGGTCACGGGCATGGTCGTCGCGCGCAATCTTTCGGTCCACGGCGAGGTCAACGGCCAGCTGCGCGGGGAAACCGTGGCGCTGCATTCGACGGCGCGCATCAATGGCGACATCATGCAGAAGAACCTCGTGATCGCCGAGGGAGCTCAGTTCGACGGTCGCGTGCGCAAAGCGAAGGACGCCAGCGACTGGCAGCCGACGCTCGATCTCAATCTCCATACCCAGACGGGCTGAGACGCACAGGGCCCCGCTGACTTTCAGCGAAGCCTCTATCGATCTGCGCCGCGGCTACACGGGGCGCGCCGCGGCATGCTGCGCGTGGCATGCTGCACGTGGCATGCTGCACGTGACGTACCCAACAGCCACGGCATACCCATGCCGCCCCCACGTCTTTCAGGCAGAGATGCCGTTCAGGCCGAGTTCTTGTCGAGACCGGTGATGCGGTCGAGCAACCGCGTCTTGCGCGCGCGCTTCACCTCCGGGCCATCGGGCCCGGCGGCGCTCTGGGCTGGCGCATGCTCGATCGGAGCTTCGAGCGCGGCGGCATCGAGCGCCTTGAGGAACCCGCCACCCCGGCGCGGAGCCTCGTTCCCGTTCTCCGGGCCCGCCGCAGCGGCAGGCGCGGGACCGGGCGCTGCCGCCGATGCCGGCGCCGCCTCGGCCTTCTGCTCCCCGGCAGCACGCACAAGCTTCGTGACGCGCGGATCGTTGATGCGCTCCGCGAGCGGCCGTTTCGCATCCGCGTTCTCCGGCGCCCGGCGCGGAGGCGCCGGCACCGATCCGAGACGCCGCATCTCTTCCATGAAGTAAGCGGCCTGCCGCGCCAGTTTCTCATTGCCCGCAGCCAGCTCGGCGCGCAGCGCCTGGATGGTGCCGGTCTGCTCCTCGGTGAGCGCCGCCATCGCCGAAAGCCGCGCCTTCATGGCGATCTTGCTTTCCTTGACGCTGCGATCGTCCTGATCGGCCGCTTCGTAGGTGGCGAGCGCGGCTTTGAGCCGCGAAAGCTCGGCCGCCTGATCCTGGTTCACCGTCTTCAGGCGGCGGATCTCGGCCAGCGTCTTCTGATCCGGCGTCTCCGGCGGCCCATCGACGGGCTTGAGCGCCGGCGTCTCGCTCATCTTGCCGGCCCGGCCGACCACCTTCGCGGGACGCGATGCATCACCCGACGCCGGTGCGTCGCTGCTTTCCGCCGCTGGCCCCGCCCGCGCGACGAGCGACTGCAGCCGCGCGATCAATGCCGTCTGCTCGCGCGTCTTGGCGCGCAGCGCCTCGATCTCGGTACGCAGCGCAACTTCGCCGTCGTAGCGCGGATCGGCAAAGCCTTCGCGGTTGCGTGCCGCGCGCGTGTTCAGCGCCGCCTTGAGGCGGTGCACCTCGTCGGTCTGCTGCGCGTTGATCTGCGTCGCCTCTTCCAGCGCGCGGGCCTGCTTCTCGCTCGACTGCGTCAGGGAGACGATCTCGCGGTCGCGCTGGAACAGAAGCTTGCGCGCCTCGGCGAGGCGGTTCTCCACCTTCGGCAGCCGGTCCATGATGGTCTGCTCGAGCACGCGCCGGGCGTTCTCATGCTCTTCCAGCGCCGTGCTCTGTGCCGCAAGCTCGCCTTCGAGCTCGCTGATCGTGGCATCGCGCCGGTTGATCTCGACCATCTGCCGGGCCGAAACCTCGGTAGCTTCCTCCACCATGATCTCGAGCTTGTGGATGCGGATGGCCGCCTCCGCCCGCAGCCGGTCCTTGTCGGCGCGGATCTCGGCCTCGGTGAGCGGCATCGACCGCTTCAGCATGTCGGTGGTGAGCCGGGCCACCCGGCGCCGATAGAGCGGGGCGATGAACAGCGCCAGAAGGGCCGCCGTGAGGAAGCCCAACGCCGCCAGCATGACCATCTCGATTGTGATCACGCCTGCGTCCCCGATTGCGCGCGGCTAGCCAACGCGTACCCCAACTGACCGGTCCTATGCGGACCCCTGTGGCTGATTATCCGATTGGCCAGCTGCCTGCGCAATGCTTCCATCCCGCGCGTTCTCACCCGCGGCTCCATTAAAGCCGCGCGGCGACTCAAAACGGATTCCACGTCGGGGAGCGGGTATACTTCAAATATCCAACGTTCGCACCTATTCGCAGTCCAATTCCCGACCGGATCGGTGCCAAAGTGACATCGCCATGGGTTTGGTACTGGATCCCCACGCCGCCGACCACGTAGGCCGAGCCCTGCACCCCCGCATAGCGCTCGTAAATCTGTGAGGGATCGCGCAGGTTGTAGACGAGAACCATGGTTTTCGAGCCCTCGCCGCCGAAATCGTAGCCGATCGACGGCCCCTGCCAGTAAACCTTATGGTTGCCCGCGTCCTTGGTGTAGAGGATGCCCTCCCCGTAGCGCAGCCCCGCGACGAACGCTCCGCCCGCATCGGTGCCGAGAATGTACCCGTTGGGCCGTCCGGACTTGCGGAAAGCATATTCGACGACGCTGGCGAGCCCTTTGCTCACCGAGCCGAAGAAACGGCCACCCGCCTCGACGATCTCGTTCTGCGAGTAGCCCCCGCCGTCGTCGGGCCCATCCGCGCGCGGACCGTCGTAGGGCTCGCCCGGTGCATGGTAGGGCTCGCCATAGCCGGGAGCGGGCTCCTCGTAGCCCGGCGCGCGCGCCGCTCGGTTGTCGTCGTAGCGGCGATAATCATCGCCCGAGCTGTAGGCGCCGTCCGGCCGGTAGGGGGCATTACCGGCGCTTCCGCCCTGCGGCGGCGGCGAATAGGCATCGTTGGCCGGAGGCGCCCGCCTGTCGTTGGCCGGCGGCGCGTAACCATCGTTCGCCGGAGGCACGTAGGCGTCGTTGCCGGTGCGGCCGCCCGAATAGGGACCATAGGAATTCTGCTGCGCACCGACTTCCGGGACGAAGCAGAGGTGCGCGGCCAGTAAGGTAAGGGTAGAAAGGATGAGGGAGAGGCGGCGTGCGCCCATAGTCAGCGCCATGGTTCTATCCATCGTTTGGCCGGCGACCGTGCCGCCAACGCGCTGAAATCCTTCCTTGGAAAGTGTCGCGAAAGTGTGGCCAGCCTGCGGTACCTTGTGGCCCTATTGCGGTACATGTCCCGCATTGGCAACACGCAGTAGCGGCTCGCGCGCCCAGGCGATGAACTGCGGATTGAGATAACCGCCTTCACGCTTGCCGTAGCTCAGCGGCTCGCCGTCGAGCGTCGTCACGCATCCGCCGGCCGCGCTGAGAATGGCATGCCCCGCTGCCGTATCCCATTCGCTCGTACGGCCGAGGCGCGCGTAGAGATCCGCTTCGCCCCGCGCGATGAGACAGAACTTCAGCGACGAGCTCGCCTTGCGCTTCTCGGTGATCGGGAGCTGCTGCAAAAACTCGTCCGTGCTCTGGGCCGCGTGCGAACGGCTCGCGAAAGCGATCAGCGCATCCCTGTTCGGCTCGCGCGTCCTGAGACGCCGCAGGTTGCAGTTTGCAAATTCCGAGGCATCGGCATCCGGCGCGATGTTGGCTTCGATGGCCTCGCCGGCACCGACCGTTGCGAAGAACTGCGCGCTCGCCGGCGCATAGATGATGCCGAACACGGGGCGGCGCCCCACGACGAGCCCGATATTGACGGTGAACTCGGGGCTTCCCTTGATGAAGGCGCGTGTTCCGTCGAGGGGATCGACAAGAAAGAACGCGTCTTCCACCGGCGGCACGCACCCCGCAGCAACCGCCTCCTCGGCGATCACCGGAACGCCGGGAACGACGGCGTGCAGCGCTTGCGTGAGAACCGCTTCGGCCTCGTGATCGGCTGCGGTCACAGGCGTTGTATCCGCCTTTGTCTCCACCGCCACATCCGAATTGAAATGCGCCATCTCGATGCGCCCTGCGGCCAGCACTGCGGGCAGCAATGCCTCGACCAGGCCGCGGTAATCCTCTAGCCTCATACGTCGTTCGTACCTTGATTCGTTATTCCGGCCTTGCGCGAGCCGCATTGGCTACTGGTCGCCAGGGATGCTTCGCGGGGTGGGCCGAAGCAGTATACAGGGCGACCTTTGCATGGTGTTTCGGCGCGTGTAACAGAAGGCAACAACACTTCGCAAGCGGCCCTTGTCCGTCTGCTGCGGGCAACCCCGCACTGATCAGGGATCATAGCCGTTCCATCTTCTCCGATCTGCGACAATCAACTTGGGGGCACATCGATGGGCCAGCGTGCCAATCCGACGGACCTTGAACTCGCTGCACTCATCTCCAGCAAAATCTGTCACGACGTCATCGGACCGGTCGGCGCCATCTACAATGGTCTCGAAATCCTCGATGAGGATGACGACCAGGAGGCGAAGAACTACGCCCTCGATGTGATCCGCAATGTGACGGAGCAGGCCTCCGCGCGCCTGCAATTCTGCCGCTTCGCCTTCGGTGCGGCGGGCTCCGCCGGCGCCATGATCGACCTTGGCACCGCCGAGCAGATCTCCCGCGGTTTCGTCGGCAAGGGAAAGCACAAGCTCAACTGGCGCCTGACGCCGGGCCACATGCCGAAAGACAAGGCGAAGTTGCTTCTCAACCTCGTCGCCAGCGCCATCACGGCCCTGCCGCGCGGCGGAGAGATCGAAGTGCAGATGGCGGGCACGATGGAAACGCCGAGCTTCCTCGTGCGCTGCCGCGGCACCAACGCCCGCGCGCCGCTTCACCTCGCCGAGTTCATCGCCGGCGAGCACGCCCCGCCCCTCGATGCCATGACGATTCAGGCCTATTACACGTGGCGGCTCGCGGCCACGGCCGGGATGCGTCTCGCCGTGCTCCAGGATGGCGCCGACATTCTTCTCTCCGCCAAATCCGGCTGAGCGGGCGGAGCGCGGCGCACATCGGCGCGCTCATCTCACCAAAACATCATCGCCGGGCATACCCGCTCGCACGTACGTGGTCGCCGGCAGCGACGGCAGGAACGCGCGGTTCCGTAGCTGCGTTCTTCCGGAGCTACGTTCTTCTGTCCGCATCGCTCCGCTCGGCGGCCAAACCCGCCCGCATCGCATCGATAAGCCTAGACCATGATCGCTTCGGACCCTACCAGGCCGGAGCGTCGATCATCGGTCTAATAAAAAACTAGAGCCGCATCGCCATTCGAAGAAAACCGATCGTGCTCTACGCCGGACGCGCCGTCCGGATCATCGCCTGTATCGGCTCGCATGCGCCAGCTTCGACCCGGCGCGCGCCGCGGTCCGAACACGCGCCAAACCGCATGCCATGCATGCGCGGCGCGCTTCTTTCGAATAGCGCGACTGGAAAGACAAGCACTGGGACGGAAGAGATGACGGCGACGATACGCGCAGTGCATCGAACCGCAGTCGCACATCACGAGGACGTTCTTTCAACGTCGGACAGCCTCTGCCGCCCGCACCGCCCGTCGACCATCCCGTCACAACTGAGCGTGCTCAGCAGTTGCGCGATGAGCCGCTTGCGGTCCTCCTCGGACATCCGCTTATCGTGGGCAATGCCATAGAGCGTGTTGGCGTTGAGCTGGTGACAGAGATCCATTTCAAATGGGCCGTCAAATATGGATGTGACACGAAAACAATAATCAACCTGCGATTGAATAAATTCGGTATACACTAGATCGACCAAACCACAACCGAAATACTGCAACTGAAAATGCCCGCACCTTGCGGCGCGGGCATCGAACGTCTGTGAAATCAGGGGCTTAGAGTGCTTCCGGAAAAGTGGGAACCGGTTTTCCGATAAGAAGCACGACCAAGAGTGAGTGCTTCCGGAAAAGTGGGAACCGGTTTTCCGATAAGAAGCACGGTCAAGAGTGAGTGCTTCCGGAAAAGTGGGAACCGGTTTTCCGATAAGAAGCACGACCAAACAATGGTCTAGAGCCGTTCTGCGTTTCTACCTAAACCGGAACGGCTCTAGAATCTCAGGAGGCTCGCAGAGTCTCACTGCGCGCCGGATGCGCCACCCACCCCGGCGGTATGGTCGAGCGGAGCAACGGTTGCAGACGCCTTGGCCTTGCTTGCGGCGCTGGCAGCAACGGCTGCCGCCGCAGCTTCCTTGGCGGCATTGGCTGCGGTCTCGGCAGCGGCAGCTGCGCGCTCGGCCGCAGCAGCGGCGGTGGCTGCCGCAGCGGCAGCGGCCGCCCGTTCCTCGGCGGAAGGGGTTGCAGTCGCCGGCGCAGCGTGCGGTGCGGCCGGAGGCGCCGCCATACCGGCGCCGGCCTGAAGCGCACCTGTTTCGACGGCCGCCGGAGCAGCCGTCCCGGCAGCCGCTGTTCCAGCGGCGGGCGGCGCTTCCGTTGCCGTCGTGGCAACCGCCGCAGGGGCAGTGGCCGTGTCGAGCGCAACCGGCGGACCGTCCGCCTCCGCCTCGTGCGGGGCAGCGGCGATCGCGGCCGGCGTGTCGTCGGCTTGCGGAGCGGGCGCCGCGTCCGCCTGTTCCGAACCCTCTTCCTCTCCGGTGACAGGCGTGGCCGCAGCCTGCTGCGGCTGAGCCGGAATACCGAGTGCAGCAGCCTTGCTCACCGGCGCAGGCGGCGTCGCGCCGTCCTGGGCGACATCGGCGTTCGCATCGGCCGACTGCTGTCCGAGCTTCTTCGCATCATCGCCCCAGCACACGGTGGCGCTGGCGGTGCAGGTATATTCGTCGAAGAGGATGACATCGAGGAAGAGCTCACAACTGACGCTCTTCTTTCCGGTCTGATAGTTGGCGACGCCGTTTTGCGAAGCCCACTCGGAAATGTGCTTGTCGAGCAGGTTCTTGGCGTCGTTGGTCGGGCCTTCTTTGCCGTAGTCGTTGACCGTGAAGCCGAACTTCTTGCACGCAGCATCCGCGGGCGCCGAAAACGCCGCAACGGCACCCAGGAACGCCGTAGCTAAGACGAGCGATGGCTTTGCGCGCATGGAATTGTCCCCCGTCGGTGCAGACATCTGTCCGATTCCAAAGCCTTATAGCTGGAGCCCCATGGTCCTGCCTAGGCTTCGACGCAGCAAACATGTGTGTAGGACAATGCCAGCGCGCCGACATCGCGCGCACGACCTCAGTTCATATAAGGTGAATTGCCGCCGTTCGGGCCAATGCCAGAGTCGAAGAAGAAGCCGCTGTCGAACGGTCCGCCGGGCGTCTGCCGGTTGATGTAGGGGTCGATGTAGCCGCCATAGAGCGCGAAGTAGCGCGCGATCTCTTCCGGCGTGGACCCACGCTCGACCGCGTAGGTGCGGCCCTTCTGCGCGCGGCGGGCAGCAGGCTTCCGCTTCTTGGTGTATTCACCAGCGGAAGCACCCGGCGCCAGGTAGTCACCGGCGCCGCTCAGGGTGGCGAGCATCAGAAATCCGGCGGCCACGAAGACCCCCATGCAGATGCGAGAAAGGCTCATCATTTCAGTCCTTATCGTTCTATCCACCCCGATATTGGGTCGAAGATAGCTGAAAACCCCGCAGGGGCGCGCATTTCTCGCCACGTGACCGCATTTTACGCAGACCTGTCACCCGGCAACCACGCTGCTGCGCAGCACACGGAGAGCGCCCGCACGACTCTTGCCCGAGTCGTGCGAATGCATCATCGGCCTCAAGTTCGCAGCGAACCGTTAACGGAATGGGAAAATTCGTTCCAATCCGAAGCGGCCGGCGCGGGCTGTGCGCGCCTGTCAGCTCGTCTTGCAGATCGTCGAGGTGCCGCGACAGTTGTAGCCGAGACCGCCCGGCGAGCACTTGTAAACCGGCGTGCTGACGCGATAGCCCGGCGTGGCGCCGCTCGCCATGAAGGCAGCCCAGACGCCCCAGTCGAACGACTGCAGAATCGCTTCCTTCACCTGGAATTTGGCGCCATCGACGGTAGTTGCGGTACCGGAGGCGGATTTCCTGAAACACTTGGCATCGGCATCGCCGACAAAACCGGCGCAGGCGAGGGCAAGAGCAAGTGCGGCCGTGTAGGACAGCTTGATCATGGGTAAGCTCCCGGACATCACTATAAACGATGCCGGAAGACTGCCGCAGGCACGCGACATTGCCCATCGCGGACGCATGCCTGCTGCAAAATGATTGGGGATCGTTGCCGTGCGGTGACTCTCAGCAACCGCCCACCCCGGCTGGCGCAGCGATCACGACGACTGGAGATTGACCGCCTTGGGACCCTTGCCGCGCTTGTCCGGCTCGGTCTCGAAGGAGATGCGCGCGCCCTCGTCGAGGTTGGGGATGCCTGCGCGCTCCACCGCCGTCACGTGCACGAAGACGTCCTTGCCGCCGTCGTCCGGCTTGATGAAGCCGTAGCCCTTTTGCGCGTTGTAGAATTTGACAGTGCCGCTCTGACGCATCGCGAAATCTCCTAACGTGCGCAGTCAACAAAAAAGGCGCGTCTCAGCTGAGAGCGCGCCGGGGGGAAAGCTCGGGAAACCATTCGCAATGCGGGGGAAATAAGCGCGGGAGATCGACATGCGCCACGATCTCAAAAAGCTAATCTCTAGTCTCCGCCGGGTCGATTGTGCCCCGAGCGGCGGAAGTATTGAGGAAAATGATTCTCCAGGCAAGCTTTAGTGGTCACTTTTGCCGCACCCCGGCGGCTTCGTGCCCAAGCTCCTCCAGCCGGAAACCGGCGCCTTTTCCCTGCGCCAGAATTTTCACCAGCTCCGGCAGCAGCATGCGCAGGGTTTCAGCGAGCGTGTAGGGCGCGTTCACCGCGATCAGCCCGGCACCGTTGAGGCGCGTTTCATCCTCCGGTCCACGGATCATGAACTCGATAGCCAGCACCTTCGGTAGCCCCAGCGCCGCGAGCTTCTGGCGGAAGGCGGCCACGGGGCGCATCTCCTTGATCGGATACCAGAGGAGGAACGTGCCGGTCGCGAAGCGGCGGACGCCCTGCTGCAGCGCTTCGACGAGCCTGTCGAGCTCCCCCTGGACCTCGAATGCGGGATCGATCAGCGTCAGGCCGCGGCGCTCCGGCGGCGGCAGCAGAGCCTTCACCGCCGTCCACGCATCGAGCGCCATCGCCTTCACCTGCCTGTCCCGCGCGAAAAGCCGCGCGAGCTCCGCCTGGTCCTCCGGGTGCAGCTCGTTGAGGACGAGACGGTCGTCGGCGCGCAGCCGGTCGCGCGCGATGAGCGGACTGCCGGGATAGCGCAGCAGCATCCCTTCGGGGTTGAGCGCGCGCACGCTGTCGAGATAGGGCGCGAGCGCCGCGCTCGCCGCCGCCGAGAGATCCGCACGCATGAGGCGCCCGATCCCCTCGCGCCACTCGCCCGTCTTTTGCGCCTGTTCCGCGGTGAGATCGTAAAGGCCGATCCCGGCATGCGTATCGACGACACGGAAGGGCGCGGGCTTCTGCTTCATATGTTCGATGATGAGCGTCAGCACCGCGTGCTTGACGACATCGGCGAAGTTTCCGGCGTGATAGGCGTGGCGATAATTCATGGCGCCCGCATCAGCGCCCGCTGCCCGTCGCTGTCAAGTCTGCGACGGATATGGCCCGCGGATATTCCCGCTGAGCGCATCGGAAGCCGGCGAAAACCACTCGGCGCTGCAGCTCTCGGCGCTGCAACAGCCTTCCAAGGCAAATGGGCGAAGCGCAGATCAGGCCTTGCGCTCCCACTTGCCCGAGGCGCTCTGCTGCCAGTAGGTCACCGGACAGCCTGCGCCCTTCGCGGCTTTCCACTGCCCGCGCGCGGTCTGCACCGCGTCCGCGTCGTTGCCATCGAACATGTAGACGATACGCACGAAACCGGAGAAGGCCTCAGCCTCCGCACCGTCGACGAGAAACCGCACGCCGGCGCCGTTCGGCGTCTCGCCGCCCGTCGTCAGGTAGACGGGCTGCTCCGCAGCGTGTCCGTCCTTCGCCGTGCCGTGTGCGAGAAAGCTGTCCTCGCGATACGTCCAGAGCGCGAGGTCGATGGCAGCGAGCCGCTCGGGCGAGTTCGCCTGCACGACAGCGCGCCAGCCGCGCTCCAGCGTCTTCTCCACCAGCGTGGGCAGCACCTTTTCCAGGGGCTGCTGCTCGAGGTGATAGAAGAGCACTTCCGTCTGTTGTGATTGATCGGTTGCGTGTTGCCCGGACATGGAAACTCCGCACGTTGGCCATGCTCACCATTGCCTTGCACGACGCGCATGGCTTGGCAACTTCGATGCTGCGGCGCAAGACCGATTAGCCCTTGCGCCGCGCAACTTGCTTTCCTACTTATCGAAGTCCGGAACGGCGCCAGACGTGCGGCTGTCGTCCGTGCGGGCGGTGGAGTGGGCGGCATCTTCGGGTTCGCCGCTGCTCCCGCCCGCTGTAATTCCCCGCC
>DASRYA010000086.1:0-10720 GCA_035687305.1 Hyphomicrobium sp.
AACGGCGCAGCGCTGTCCGTGCGCGGCGCCAGCAAGACGCTATTCTCCGCCGCGCCGACGCTCGAAGCGGGATCGGAATTCTGGCTGTCGAACGGAACGCTGGTGAGGCCACTCGTTCGCGGCGGCGCCATCTGGTATTCCGACGACGACTTCGCCCTCACCGCCGGCTTTGCCGGAGCACCCGCGGGCGCCGGCACGTTCACCATCAATACCGGCATCGATCAGGTGATGGGTCTGATCGGCGCCGGGCTGGAGATCGTCAACGCCGACAACGACGCCTTGCGTCTCGCCTACGATGCCCAGCTCGGGGAGACGACGCAGATTCACAGCGTCGCCATCCGCGGAAGCGCGAGCTTCTGACGACCGTCAAGGCAGCGGCGGCGAACGGCGCGTCGGTCCCATGAACGACAGGATGAGCCGCGCGGGGATGTTTTCGTCCCGGTGGCGGCCGCCGTTCTGGGCAGCGAACCAGGCGGCGAGCAACCCGACGAGCAGGGCGGTTGCGGTGGCGAGGCCCGTCAACACGAGCGCCTTGCGGGCCTTCTCCAGGTCTGCCTGTCCATCCTTGAAAGCCTGATCGACGCGGGCCGCCGCATCGGTTTCCGATATGCCGGTACGCTCCGAGACGATTTGCGCGATGGTCCGCTTCTGCGCCGCCGTCAGCTCACCCGCAGCCGCTGCGGCTACCAGCGTGCGCGCAATCATACTGCGCGCTTCGCTCTCGGGTGCGGTGGCCCGCTCCCCGGTGGGGGCCGCAGCCGGAGCCGCGGGTTCAGTCTGCGCAGCTTCGGCGGGAGGTGCCGCCGCAAATAGAGAATCGATGGCGGGCGCGACCGCCGTGGAGCTTTGATCTCCCGCCGCCGCCGCGACCTGCGCGCCGCTGCTCGCCACGCCACCGGCAGCCATGAACGCCAGCATGGCGCCGGCCACGATGCTCAACGCCCAAACGAGCGCGCCATGCATGCCGTCGCGAAACTGCACCTCTTCACGCAGGGCTTCACCCCAGGCGGAGCGCATACGGCCCGCGATGTAGCCGCCGATGAGGAACGCCAAGATCGGCACGGCGATCGACCAGAACACCGCGAGCGATGCCGCAACGCGAGGCGATGATTGATGCGCGTAGGGAGAGATGAGCGAGAGGCCGATCGAACCTCCCGCCGTCAACAGCACGAACGAGATGGCGCTGGCGATCAACGCACCCGCAAACACCGCACCCCATTCGACATAGCTCGTGCCGACACGCGTCGGCGTAGCGACGACCTCAACCATGGATCTGCTCCCGATATTCAGCGCACGCCGAGAAGGCCGAGAATGAACATCACGACGACCACGAGGCCGATGAGATAAATGATTTCGTGCATGGCCTTTGTGCCCTGGGATAAGTGAAAATGTGTGCTTACCGAACGCGCTCCGGCGTTCGAAGTTCCGCAAAATGAGCCGAGCGCGGGGGGAAGTGCAGCCCACGGAACGCCCGGACGGCGGCTCTTCCGGTACGCAGGCGCGCGGCGCACTGGCGAGGATGCTGGCGCGCTCTTCGTAAGATGCTGGAGCCGGCGGGGTGGGCATCGATCGCGCCGCGCGGCGCTGCGGCATCGGCCATCGCACGTCTTGCATCTGCCCATCGAGAGCGAGGGCGCCGACAACCGCCGGCAAATCTAGCGGCTAGCCGGAGAGAGGTGTCGCTCCCTCGCCACAAAAGAGGCTCATCCCCCGATAGCATCGAGCCGCGATCGTCCGCCGAGCCTGCAAGCCCTTGACAGCACCGCCAGCGGCGGCATCGTCGCCCCATGCTGACGCTCCTCCTGCTCCGCCACGCGAAATCGAGCTGGGACGACCCGGCCCTCGCGGACTACGACCGCCCGCTGGCGAAGCGCGGTCAAAAGGCGGCTCCCCGCATGGGCGCCGAGATCGAAGCCCTCGGCCTGCGCCCGGACCTCATCCTCTGCTCGTCCGCCCTGCGCACCCGCGAAACGCTCGACCTCGTCCTCGAAAGCTGGTCCGGCGCAGCGCCACCCGTCGACTACGACGAGGCGATCTACATGGCGTCCCCCACTGAGCTCATCGCCGAGCTCAGAAAGCTGGCTGCGGCCTCACCCATGCCCCACCGGGTCATGATGGTGGGTCACAACCCCGGCCTGGAAGAGCTGGCGGGGCTCCTCTCCGGGGCCGGCGATCCTTCGGCGCGGGAGCTGATGGCGCAGAAGTTTCCCACCTGCGCCCTCGCGGTCGTCACCTTCGAGGGCGACGACTGGGCGGCCGTAGGTCCCGGCAAAGGCACCCTCACCCACTTCATCACCCCGGCGCGCCTTGCGTGATGGCCGTCTTACTTGACGCTACGCGGTGCGCTCCCTACACCCTGACGGCGATGTTTCATGTCCGCGAGAGCGCCGGAGCGCGTCGATAGCATGCTGATCCTGATCGATAACTACGACAGCTTCACCTACAATCTCGTCCACTTCCTGGGCGAGCTGGGCGCGCCGTGCGAGGTGATCCGCAACGACAAAATCTCCGCGGAGGAAGTGCTGGAGAAGAAGCCGACGGCGATCGTGCTTTCGCCCGGCCCGTGCACTCCCAACGAAGCCGGTGTGTGCCTCGACCTCATCGCCAAGGCGGGCGGGAAGGTACCGCTGCTCGGCGTCTGCCTCGGCCACCAGTCCATCGGCCAGGTCTACGGCGGCAAAGTCATCCGCGCGCCCGAGCCGCTGCACGGCAAGCTTTCGAGCATCCGCCACACCAACAAGGGCGTCTTCAGGGACCTGCCCGAAAAGTTCGACGTGACGCGCTATCACTCGCTCATCGTCGATCGCGCGAGCCTGCCCGACGAGCTCGAGATTACGGCCGAGACGCCGGACGGCATCATCATGGGTCTGCAGCACAAGACCCATCCCGTGCACGGCGTCCAGTTCCACCCCGAGAGCATTGCCTCCCAGCAGGGTCATGCGCTGCTCGCGAACTTCTTGGCGCTGGCCGGCATGAGCCCGAAGCGTCGTAACGCGCCCGCTGCGCGCGACGCTGCATAAGGCTTCCCCATGCCCGCCATCGAGCTGAAACTTCTCATGCAGAAGGTGGCGACCGGCGCCAGCCTGACCGAGGAGGAGATCAAAGACGCCCTCGAGACGATGATGTCGGGCGTCGCGACGCCCGTGCAGATGGCCGCTTTCCTCATGGCCCTGCGCGTGCGCGGGGAGACCATCCCCGAGATCACCGGCGCCGCCCAGCTCATGCGCGAGCGCATGCTTCCCGTGGAAGCCCCGCCCGACGCGGTGGACATCGTCGGCACCGGCGGCGATGGGCACAACACCTTCAACGTCTCGACATGCGCCGCCCTCGTTGCGGCAGGTGCGGGCGTGCCGGTCGCCAAGCATGGCAACCGCGCCGTCTCCTCTCTCTCGGGCGCCTCCGATGTGCTCACCGCCCTCGGCGTCAAGATCGACGTGTCGCCCATCGTCATCTCGCGCTCCATTGCCAAGGCGGGCGTGGGGTTCATGTGGGCGCCGATGCATCACACGGCGATGAAGCATTGGGCCGCCGCGCGCGGCGAGCTCGGCATTCGCACCATTTTCAATCTGCTCGGCCCGCTCGCCAATCCCGCGGGCGTGCGCCGGCAGGTGGTCGGCGTCTTCAACACCGCCTGGACGGAGCCGATTGCGGAGGTGCTGAAGAACCTCGGCTCGGTACACTCCTGGGTCGTGCACGGCTCCGACGGCCTCGACGAGATCACCACTACGGGACCGACGCGCGTCACCGAGCTGAAGGACGGAGCCATCCGCACCTTCGAAGTGCGGCCGCAGGATGCGGGCCTGCCGCCGGCGACCCTGGAAGACCTGAGGGGCGGCGACGCGACCGTCAACGCAGCGGCGATCCGCGACGTGCTCGGCGGTGAGGAAGGCCCGTTCCGCGATATCGTGGTGCTGAATGCGGCCGCGGCCCTCATCGTCGGCGGAAAGGCCACTGATCTGCGCGATGGCGCCGAACGCGCAGCCCGCGCCATCGACGAAGGCGCCGCCTCGCGCGCGCTCGATCAGCTCGTCGCCATCACCAACGAGCCGGCCTGAACAGCCGACGATCCGCTCGATCCCGCGGGCAACATTCGCCGTCCAGGAATAGCTCCGACTTAGCCGCTCGTCCCGCGGTTGGGCTTGTCCGGCGGCTCTTCGACGGGACGCGTCGGCTTGCCGGGCAGGCGCTGAGGCTTCTCCGGATCACGCGGCGGCGGATCGCCGGCGGGCGGCTGCGGACCGGGCTTCGGTCCGGGCTTGGGTCCGGTATCTGGAGCAGGCTCCGGTTTCGGCGGGGCCGGGCTGCCGGCATCGGAGGATGACTTCTGCGGATCGCCATGCATGGCCGGGAAACGCCGAGCCGGCGCGGCCCGTTCCAGCCCGGCTTCCAGGCGTTCAGCGTTCAGCTCAATCCACCAGATCGAACGCGGCGGCGAGATCCTGCGCACCGGGGAGCTTCCGCTCCGCCTCCATCTTGGCGTCGGTCGCGGCAATGAGCTTGGCAACCGTATTGTTGCGCGCCGCCACGGGGTTGCGCTCATACCCGCCGCGCTGGAAGAAGTTGGAGGTCGGCACCTTCTCGCGCAGGGTGCGCGGCATCACGAGCATGTCGTAGCCGTTGCCATCGCCGGTCAGGTTCATCATCTCCAGCTCCGCGGCGGTGAGCGGCGGGCGATAGCCCTTGCGCTTGGCGAAATCGACCGAGTTCGTCAGCTTGCGCGTCTGCAGCATCGGCCCGATGTCGATGTCGAGGTTGAGCGCGTGCACGCCGATGCCCTTCGGCGTCACCGCGAGCCTGCCATGGGCATTCCAGTCGTTGGGCACGGTGCGCGCGAACGCGACCATCTTCTTGAGCTTGGCGATCTTGTCCTGCAAGGCTCGCGCGCGCGCTCCGTCGGCGCCCTCCAGCTTTGCCTTCAGCTCGGCGATGAACTCGTCCCCCGCTTCCGCGAGCAGGCTCACCGTGTTCGTCGTGAGGAGCTGATTGTAGCCCAGCGCCGTCGAGATCACCTTCGCCTTCGGATCGAACTCGCGCCCCGCCTGAATGTCATAGTTGCCGTTCCCGCCCGCTTCGAAGCCGTAGATCTTCACGCACACGTTGCGTTCGAGGCCCTTTGCGGCGGCAACGCGCGCATACGCTCGCTTGAACGCGATCTCGTCGGACGGGAACTCAGGGATAAAATCAAACTCGCTCTTCGCGGCGGCGAGGAACTCCGGCACGTCGGGGATCTCACTCTTGGTTTTGGGAGCGAGCGGATTTTCCGGCTTCGGTGGTCCGGTATAGACGGGCGGCTGGGTCATCACATAGTCGGCGGTCGTGAGTGTCATCCCGTTCGCCATCTTCGTCCGGCGGCGCGAGCGCTTTTCGGTCACCGCCTGCCAGTAGGGCGCCGCAATCTTCTCGTACGCCTCCCAAGCTTTGTTGTGGGCCGCGAGCTGCTTGCGGTAGTCGTCGAGGTGCGCCTTCATCGGCACGGATTCGCCGTTGCCACCGGGCATTGCATCCACGGCCCTGGCGTTCACGGGCACGAGTGCCAGGAGGGCGCAGGAGAATGTTGCGGCCACGGCAAGGCGGCACGTGACGCTGAGGGGCGAATAAAGCATTTGGCCTCCATCGGACCGGCGGCTGCACGCGCCGTCGGGATACGAAGTTGGGCGTTTGTCGGATTTCATTGCGGCAGGGGCAGGGTAAGACGGTCTAAAAAGGTATAAAAGCCCACCGCGCGCCATTGCCGCCCCACATGCTTAATTGCGCAAAAACGGGAGCATTTCCATCGTGGCCGACAGTATCGAGCTGACCGATATCGTCTTACGAATCATCGGCGCTTTCTATGCGTTCGCTGGCTTTCTGGCAACGCGTGCCGGGATTACCTCGCACTTTCTCGATAGGGCGATCGCCGCGATCTCGATGAAAAAGACGCCCCCGCACGAGAGCGCGCAAACCGCATGGCTCATTGCGGGCGCGGCCATCGTCTACGCCAGCGGCGTGCTCCTACTTGCCGGTCTCGAAGCGGCTGTGTTCGCGTTCGCCCTGTCCGCGCTGGCGCAGGCCGCTTACATCTCTTACATCGCGCCGCGCTATTTCGACGTCGAGGATCCGCCCGATGCGCTAGGACGGCGCCAGACCACCAACGCTTTTGTCGTCTATGCCGCGGCGACGGCTTTTGTGGTCTGGGCGGCGTGGCGTGGCCGGCTAACGCCCTTCGCCGATGCATCGCAAACGGAGTTGATTGCCGTTGCATGCGCGCTGCTTCTCTACATTGGCTATCTGCTGCGCTCGCTGCTGCGGACACCTCGGGCCCCTTCGACAAGCGCGTTTGCCGCCTTCGGCACCGATGGCCCGGCACTCCCGGCGCACGAGTCGCAACGCATCAAAGTCATGGCCGACTACGGTTGCGACCCGCTGTGGGCGCTCGACGAGGAACGGTACGGCTGCTTCTCGCCTGACCTGATCGAGATTTCGGAAGGGTTACGTGCCGATCTGAAAGCCTGGGCGCAGGCCTATGACCGGTCGATCGACACGGCCGATCCCGCCACCAACATTTGGACCGACGCGCAGTATGCCGAGCACGAACGCAAGGGCCGTCAGCTTGCCCTGCGCCTCAAGTACGAGCGGCCGGACCTGATGGTCTATGTGCTCGAAGGGGAGATCGGCGTCGTCGAGGTTCATGCCGGTGAACCGGCTCCGGGCGGTATCTAGGCGGTATGCCGCGCATGCGCCCGCTGCCAGCGCGCGCGCAGCATCGGCGCGATCTGCCAGGCGATGAATGGCGTGATCGCAAAGCTGACAATCACCACCGCGGGCATCCAGAAAAAGAGATCGTGCTGAAAGGCGGGAATCGAGAGCACAGCGATGGCGCCGATGCCGAAGAGCACCGCATTCACCATCATGCCGACAAGAACGGAAATGTAAGCGCGCGTTGACATGGAGAACCCCAACGGTTGCTACCTGTTGCCGGATCAACGCCCCCTGCCCTTAGCGGTTCCCCTGACCTCGCCTTGCTATCCTGAAGCCCGGCGCAACATCGCGGCGTCCCGCGCGCGCCGGCCGCCCACGACAGACAGGCGACAGCCCCTCGCTTGACCCGCCCCTGGGCTCCGGGTAGCAACCGTCTATCCCGCGGCGTACCCTTGATCCCATGGCTGACATCCTCGAAAAAATCACACGCTATAAGCTGGAAGAGGTTGCCCGCGCCAAGGCCGCCGCGCCCCTGCGCGTCATCGCCGAGCTGGCCCGCAGCGCTCCGCGCGTGCGGCCCTTCGCCGATGCGTTGGCCGCCAAGCACTCGACCGGGGCGCCCGCGCTCATCGCGGAGATCAAGAAGGCGAGCCCTTCGAAGGGGCTCATCCGCGCCGACTTCGATCCCCCCGCGCTTGCCAAAGCCTACGAGGCCGGCGGCGCCGCTTGTCTTTCGATCCTCACCGACACGCCGTCATTTCAGGGCGCACCTGAATATCTCACGCAAGCGCGCGCGGCCGTTTCCCTCCCCGTGCTGCGCAAGGACTTCATGCTCGACACCTATCAGGTGGCCGAAGCACGCGCCTGGGGCGCCGACTGCATCCTCATCATCCTCGCCCAGGTGGACGATGTCACCGCGCACGACCTTGCGCGCGCGGCGAAGGATTGGGGTATGGATGCCATCGCAGAGGTCCACGACGACGCCGAACTCGACCGTGCGCTGGACCTCGACTGCCGCATCATCGGCATCAACAATCGTAACCTGAAGACGTTCGACGTCACACTGACGACAACGGAGCGGCTGGCGCCGCGCGTACCGAAGGATCGCATCGTCGTCGGCGAAAGCGGCATCTTCACACCCGCCGACATCTCCCGTCTCAAACGCGTGGGTGTCGAGACGTTCCTCGTCGGCGAAAGCCTCATGCGCCAGACCGACGTGACAGCCGCGACGCGAGCCCTGCTCTCACCCGAGCCCGTGCCATGAGCGCACCGCGCGCATCCGGAGTGGGCCAGCATGGCTAAGCTCTCGCACATCGACGAGAAGGGCGAGGCGCGCATGGTCGACGTCTCCGAGAAGCCGGCGACGGCGCGCACCGCCACCGCCACCGGCTTCATCGCCATGGCACCGGCGACGCTCGAGCTGCTGCAGTCCGGCAAGGCGCCCAAAGGCGACGTGCTCGCGACCGCGCGCATCGCCGGCATCATGGCCGCCAAGCGCACGCACGAGCTGATCCCGCTGTGCCATCCGCTCAATCTATCCAAGGTCGTCGTGAACCTCGAGCCGAGCGAAAACCCGGTCGGCGTTCGCATCACCGCCGAGGTGAAAACGACGGGACCCACGGGCGTCGAGATGGAGGCCCTGACGGCCGTGTCCGTCGCCTGCCTCACGCTCTACGACATGCTGAAGGCCGTCGACCGCGCAATGCGCGTCGAGGCGGTCCACCTCGTGCACAAGGCCGGTGGCCGCTCCGGCGACTATCACGCGCCGGAGAACCAATGAGATGTCCCTACTTCCGGTCGACGACGCACTAAAGCGCATCCTCGACGGCGTTGAGCCGCTCGCGCACGAGCGCGTCGATCTTCTCGCGGCGGCGGGCCGCGTGCTCGCCTCCGACGTCATCGCCCAGCTGACGCAGCCGCCCTTCAACGCTTCCGCCATGGATGGCTATGCCGTGCGCGCGGAAGACACCGCGCCGATCCCCGCCGAGCTGACGGTCATCGGGGAGGCGAGCGCGGGCGGGCCGTTCGACGGCGGCGTCGGCCCCCGCCAGGCGGTGCGCATATTCACCGGCGGAAGCGTGCCCGCCGGCGCCGATGCCGTCGTCATCCAGGAAGATACCGAGCGCAACGGCGCCCGTCTCACCGTCAAGGAAGCGGCAAGGTCGGAATCCAACATCCGCCGCGCGGGCAGCGACTTCCGCAGTGGCGAAACGCTACTGCATGCGGGGCGTCTGCTCGATGCTTCGGCCATCACGCTTGCGGCTGCGGGCGGGCACGCGGAGCTCAAGGTGCGCCGGCGTCCGCGCGTGGCGATCCTCGCCACGGGCGATGAACTGGTGGAGCCCGGTTCTGAGCTGCGCCCCGGCCAGATCATCTCCTCCAATCCCTACGGCCTCGCCGCCCTCGTGCGCGCATTCGGCGGCGAGCCTCGCCTCCTCGGAATCGCCGGTGATACCCTGGCCGACCTCCAGGCCAAGCTCGACCTCAGCGGGGACGCGGACGTGCTGGTCACCATCGGGGGCGCCTCGGTGGGGGACCGCGATCTCGTCAAGCCGGCGCTCGAAGCCCGGGGCATGGCTCTCGATTTTTGGAAAGTCGCCATGCGCCCCGGCAAGCCGATGCTGTTCGGTCGGCTCGACACGGGGCGGGTGCTGGGCCTGCCGGGCAACCCGCTCTCCTGTCTCATCACCGCGCGGATTTTCCTCGTTCCGCTTCTCTTCGCCTTGCAGGGCCGCACCGATAACCCATTGGAAGAACAGGCCGCCGTGCTCGGTGGCGACATCGATGCCAACGGCTCGCGACAGCATTACATGCGCGCGCGTCTCGAACCGGTCGCGGGTGCCCTACCCCGCGCCACGGCGCTCGCCTCGCAGGATAGCGCGCACATCAGCGCGCTCGCCGGCGCCGATGCGCTCATCGTGCGTCCGCCCTGTGCTTCCGCTGCAAAGGCCGGCGACATCGCGCGTGTTCTCCCCCTCGACTTCTAAAAGGCCGGAAATACAACACCCTCTTGCGGAACGCTTTAGGAACGACTAGGGTACGTTCATGCTTTGTCCAGACAACTGGACGGCGCCGTCGCACGGGAGGCTCGATGCTCACCGAGAAACAAAAAGAGCTGCTGCTCTTCATCCATGAGCGCATGCAGGAAAAAGGCGTGCCGCCATCGTTCGATGAGATGAAGGATGCGCTGGATCTAAAGTCGAAATCCGGAATTCATCGGCTGATCACCGCCCTCGTCGAGCGCGGCTTCATCCGCCGCCTGCCCCACCGGGCCCGCGCCATCGAAGTCATCCGCCTTCCCGAGAACCAGAGCGCCCCGGCCGCCGTGGCCCGCCGCTCCGGCCTCAGCGTCATCGAGGGCAGCCGAAGTCGCGATCTTTCGCCGCCACCGTCGACCGTCGTCGACAGCCGCACCGTATCCGTGCCGGTCATGGGCCGTATTGCCGCCGGCACGCCCATCAGCGCCATCCAGAACCATAGCCACGACATCGCCTGTCCGCCCGATCTCCTCACCAACGGCGAGCATTTCGCACTCGAGGTGAAGGGCGATTCGATGATCGAGGCGGGCATCCTCGACGGTGATATCGTCGTCATCCGGCGCTGCGACACCGCCGAGAACGGCGACATCGTCGTGGCGCTCGTCGATTCGGAGGAAGCGACGCTGAAGCGGTTGCGCAAGAAGGGTACGACCATCGCCCTCGAAGCCGCCAACCCCGAATTCAAGACGCGAATCTTTGGCCCCGATCAGGTCGACATCCAGGGCCGCCTCGTCGGCCTGATGCGCCGCTACTGATCCGTCCGCTCCTGATCTGATCGGTCACGGGCCTCGCGCACGTTTTCCCCGGTGCGCGGGCGCGACTGCTGCGGCGGCATCGACCATGGCCGGGCGCCTCGCACGCTGGCCACCGTCTCGACGCGGATCTTGCCGTCGGGGTCGATATAGATCGCATGGGCGCCCTGGCGGCGCGCCGCGAAGAAATCGACAACCGTTTTCGGCCCCCGGCAATCGCGCGGACTGACGAGCGCCGATACGAGGATGCCG
>DASRYA010000087.1:0-1689 GCA_035687305.1 Hyphomicrobium sp.
CGGCACCCAAGTAAACGGGGCCATGATGGACGAGTTGAAATCTTACGCGCCCCTTTTGCCTGAAATCGTTCTGGCGCTCGGCGCCATGGGCGTTCTCATGCTCGGCGTTTTCCGCAAGGGCGGCGAGGCGGGCGCCGATTACGCGTCGGGCTGGCTGTCGATCCTCGTGCTGGCGCTGTCCGGCGTCTTCGTCGCCACGGGCGACGCTGGCCGCGAGGTGCTGTTCGGCGGCGCATTCATTGGCGATGCGTTCAGCCGCTTCACCAAAATTCTGATCATCGGCGGCGCTGCGTTCGTCCTTCTGATGTCGCTCGACACGCTCGCGCGGGCCAAGCTCCTCACCGCGGAAATCTGCACGCTGATCCTTCTGTCGGGCGTCGGCATGCTGCTCATGGTGTCGGCGGGGAACCTCATCGCGCTGTTCCTGGGGCTCGAGCTGCAGAGCCTCGCGCTCTATGTCATCGCCGCCATCGACCGCGGACAGGTGCGCTCGTCGGAAGCGGGTCTCAAGTACTTCGTGCTCGGCTCGCTGACCTCCGGAATGCTGCTCTACGGCGCCTCGCTGATTTATGGCTTCACGGGCTCGATCGATTTTGGCGCCATCGCCTCGGTGGCGCAGGGCAGGTCCGCGGCCGAGAACGTCGGGCTCATCGTGGGACTCGTGTTCCTGCTCGTCGGCCTCGCCTTCAAGATCGGCGCGGTGCCGTTCCACATGTGGACGCCGGACGTCTACGAGGGCGCGCCGACGCCGGTGACGGCGTTCTTCTCCGCCGCGCCCAAGCTCGCCGCCATGGCACTCCTGGTGCGTACGCTGCTGCAGGGCTTTCCGGGGGCCGCCATCCAGTGGCAGCAGATCATCGTCTTCATCTCCATCGCCTCGATGCTGCTGGGCGCGTTCGCGGCCATCGGCCAGACGAACATCAAGCGGCTGATGGCCTATTCCTCCATCGGTCACGTGGGCTATGCGCTCATCGGTCTGGCGGCCAATACCGAGGTCGGCACGCAGTCCGTGCTGGTCTATCTCGCGATCTATATCGTGATGACGGTCGGCACCTTCGCGTGCATCCTCGCCATGCGCACGCCCGAAGGCCCCGTCGAGGATATCGATTCCCTGTCGGGACTGGCCGACACCAACCTTCCGATGGCCTTTGCCCTCGCGATGCTGCTGTTCTCGATGGCGGGCATTCCGCCGCTCGCGGGCTTCTTCGCCAAGCTTTACGTGTTCGGCGCGGCGATGGAGGCGGGCATGGTCACGCTGGCGGTTATCGGCGTGCTGTCGAGCGTCGTCGGCGCGTACTATTATCTGCGCATCGTCAAGATCATGTTCTTCGATCCGGCGAAGACGGCCTACGTGCCGGTGGAGCGGGGCACGGGCGTTGTGATGGCACTGGGGGCAGCGTTCGTGCTTCTGTTCGTGGCGCTTCCCGCGCCGCTCACCGACGCTGCTCTCGCGGCAGCGCGGGCCCTGCATTCGACATCCACCGCCGCTCTGCCATGACGAACGCACTGCCCGAACTGCTGGAGGGTTGTGCGCACGTTCACATCGAGACCGTCGACGGAACGAACGCCGAGGCCATGCGCCGCGTGCTCGCGGGCGAGCATGGGCCGCTATGGATCACCGCCGATCGCCAGACGGCGGGCAAGGGCCGTTCGGGACGCGGCTGGGCATCCCGGCCGGGCAATCTCTTC
>DASRYA010000088.1:0-3825 GCA_035687305.1 Hyphomicrobium sp.
GATGCTGGAATGCGCTGTCGCTCACCGAGATTGTCGTAAAGGAACAGCCCCGCCCGAAGCATCAAGCCGGAGCGGCCACCCGGCACCTGCGGAAGCACGAAGCGCTGCGGCCAGACGATATGGCCTGCGGCGGCGAGCAGAACCTCCCGCTCCTTCAACGCCTCGCGCACCAGCCGGAATTCGAAGTGCTCCAGATACCGCAGCCCGCCGTGGATGAGCTTCGAGCTTGCGGACGAGGTGGCGCCGCCGAGATCGGCCTTCTCCACGAGCAGCACCGATAGGCCGCGCCCTGCGGCGTCCGCTGCGATGCCCGCTCCGTTGATGCCGCCGCCTATAACGGCGAGGTCGTAAATCATGCGCCGAGATTAGCACGCTGCGGGCTGATCGGCTCCGCCTCCGCTGACACAGACCTCGCCCGTGTGAGCAGCGACACCGTGACGAGCGCAAAGATCCCCGCCGGCAACGCGAGGAGCGCGGCAGCGAGGTTGCCGATGCCCCAAAGGGATGCCGCCGAGCGAGCGTGCGCATCGAGCGCCGCCCGGGCGATGTCCTTCATCTCCCCCGGCGCCGCCTCCAGCCAAGCTTCTTTCAATTCCACGAAGTACTCATCCCCCGACGCGCCCGAGCCGGAAATGGCTTCCTGCGCCTCGTAGAACTGCACCGGGAACTGCTGTGTGCCAACGAGATAGACGAGCGCCACGGCAAGCCCGGCGAACATTCCGGCAATTGCGCCGGCCGCCGTCGCGCGCCGCCACCAGAGAGCGGCAAACAGCGCGGGAAAGAACCCCGCCGCAGTCAGTGTAAACGCCCAGGCGGCGACTTCGATGACGCCAGCGGGATGCCTCAAAGCAACCGCGACGGCGACACCGACGAGCAGCGCACCGAGCGCGAGCCCCAGCGCATATTGCCGACGCGACGCCGCGGCTTCCTGCATAGCGCCCCGCCCATCGCTCGTAAGCGCCCGCACCGCCGCGCCGAGCGGACCCGACGCTGTCGTGAGCACGACGGCCAGCACCGCAACGGCGAGCAATCCGAAGGCCCCGCCGGAAAGTCCCGTCATCTCCGGCATCGCCAGCAGAACGGCATCGGGATCGATCGCAATGTCGTGGAGGGCAAGCGCGCCGGTACCGTCCGGCAGCGCCGCACAGGCGGCAATGACGCTTTCGACATCGGTCGCCGCACGTTCACAGATCTGCAGCAGGCCGAGACGGCCATACGTGAACACCCAACCCGGCAGCTCCGCAATCGGCGTGCGGTCGGCGACCAGCGTGGCGAGCGAAAGCTTGGCGTACGCGGCGGCAACCGGAAACAGCGTCAGCAGCAACACGGCGAAGCCGAGCGTCCAGAGCGCAGCCGAGCGCGCGCTGCGCGCCGAGCGTTCCAGCGGTGGCGACAGGCCGAGCACGGTGGGAACGACCGCGGCGCCCGCCGCGAGCCCGAGCACGATGCCGAGGAAATTCACCGGCGTCAGCGCAACGAACGGCGTCAGCATCGGACGCATGAAAGCGGGATCGGCGAGGTCCTGCTCCAGCAGCATCTCTTCCAGGCCCTGCACCTGCCAGAGCGCGTTTGCATACGCGATCTGCGGCAACGGCACGCCGTACCAGATGGCGGAAAGAATAACGAGCGGCACGGCGAGCGCGATGAGGAGAAGCGAAAACAGCGCCCCGTTCGTCCAAACTGCACCGTGAAAACCGCGCAGCGCGAAACACGCGAGCACGACGACCGCGGCGACAGCCGTCGCGGACGCATAGCTAACGCCAAGCACCCGCGCGCCAATGAGCCCCGCCGCCATCAGCTCGGCAACGAGCAGCGTCAGCATCGCGAGCACCACGACCCCAGCGCATGTCATGCCCACCAGCCGCCCGGGAAACCGCATCGCGAACAGCCCCGCGAGCGATGTCGCGCCTGCCTGCGCCATACGCGGCGCAATGACGAGCTGCAACAGCAGGCAGCCGGCTCCGAGACCGATGGCGAACGCGAGCCCGTCGTGCCCCCAGGTGAAGATTGCGCCGGTGAGCGCCAGGACGAATGCACCGGAAACAACGGTGGTCGCACCGGCGAGACCGCTTACGACCGCCGAGCCCACCGTGCCGCGATATCTATGCGCACCCAGCGCGATGAGCGCGGCAAGCAGTACGCCGAGTGTCCAATAGCCGCCGTCGATAAGGGTGGCGGGGATGCCGAGCTGAGCGAGAAAGACCAACCCCGCCACGCCGAGCACCGCCGCGAGCGCGAGTCCTGCAAAGGCGATCCGCGTGACCCGGCGTAACGCCAGCACATCCCGCACCATCACGAAACCTTCGCGTCGCGTCCTTCGCGACGGTTGTGCCAGCGCGCTGAGATGATGCCGACGATCAGGAGGCCAATAAGGATGCCTTGTGCGGCCATGTAGTAGCCGAAGGGGAAGGCGAGCACGTCAACGAGGTTGAGCGGCTGCACGAAGCGCGGCACGGCGAACGCGAGGATTGCGCCGGCAACGAGTGCAACGACCGGCAAGCGCGCCGGGCGTTCCCGTGCACCATGCGCGCCGTCCACGGCGTCCCTCTCCGGTGATGATTGATCCGGCACCGCACATCCCCATCGCATCCGCGGCGCTCCTCGCCGGAGACCCAAACTTATTGCCCTTTGCGACAGCCTCGTGGCGAGGTTCGCACGGCGGAGAGGCTAATGTTAGCGGTGCGCACAAACGAAAGGCGGGGCGACACGCTCCCGTATCCCCCCGCCCCTGGGATCCTCTCCCTAGACTTGGACCTTATGTTATTGCGAGGGCCAACTGAATGGTCCGAGATTCGTCGGCCCCGGCACCATGTGCGAGCCCGAGAGGCGCGTCAAGCCGAAGCCTGGGGACGATTTTTTGATGTAGCCCAGTAATTTATGAGCGTGTGTTGGCGCCGCAACGCACGTCCGCCCTACGACACTTCGGGCCGGCATTCGGAATCGGACGGAAGCGGGTCGCACTGCCGGTTTCCCGAGCACGTGCGCATCGCCTGCTGCAGCCCCGGCGTATAGACGCCGTCGACGGCGCCGAAGTAGAGGCCCTGCGCCCGCAACCCGCACTGATACATCCTCACGATGTTGGCGCCGCCCGCACGCATCGCCAGTTCGTAGTCCGCGAGGGCAGCGTTCGCATCCCCCATCGACTGGCGAATATGCGCACGCGTATCAAGGGCATAGGGACTCCCCGGCGAAAGTTGCAGCGCACGCTCCACATCGCCGATGCCGTCCGCCGGACGCCCGAGCTTGTAGTACGACCAGGCGCGGTTATTGAGCGCCAGCGGAAAATCCGGGGTGATGGTGAGCGCTTCGTCGTAGTCCGCGAGCGCCTTGTCGAACATGCCCAGGAGCGAGTAAGCCAGCGCCCGCATACTAAGGGCCATGCTGCGCTCGCTCTTGGGCAGCCCCGGCGTGTTGAGCAGCGCCGAGCAACCATTGAGGCGCCGCTGGTTGTCGTCGCTCAGGCAATCGACGGTCGGATCGTCAACCGTCGCGCGGGCCACCGTGCCCTCCAGCCCCAGCGCGAGGAGGGCGGCAAAAATCCCGGCGGTGACGGCGGTCTTGGCACGTACCATGTGATTTCCTAAGCAGCTGATCCTTTGAGGCCATCCCGGGCCCTGGCGGAACACGTCCGCCCCCTTCAGATCACCCCAAAGGGGGCCTTTACGAGGCAATTCCGGTCCCAGCGGCATCGCAAGGGGCATGCCAGAGCCCGCCAGCCTAGGGGAGATCCCGCTTAACCCCTTTAGATCATCGAGTATGCTAGCTTTAACCCATTGCCCTAGCGAGCGTCCCACGTGAAACAACGGCGTATTCTGCTGATCATCG
>DASRYA010000089.1:0-37806 GCA_035687305.1 Hyphomicrobium sp.
TCTCGAGCTGCAGGCGCTGGGGATCGAGGGCGGTCTTCTCCAGAACCTCGGTGACGGTTTCGTAGATGTCGCTGCACTCGATCTGCACCGCCGACAGGTTGACGGCGACCTTGGTGGCGGCCGGCCATTCCTTCGCGTCGGCGCAGGCCTGCATCAGTGCCCACTTGCCCATGCGCACGATGAGGCGCGTTTCCTCCGCGATCGGAATGAACTCCGATGGCGGGATCATGCCACGGCTGGGGTGCTTCCAGCGCATCAGCGCCTCGAAGCTCGAAACCTTGCCCTTCTGCAGATCGACGATGGGCTGGTAGTGCAGCACCAGCTCGGAGCGGTCGACGGCGCACTGCAGCTCGCCGCGCAATGGCGTCTGCAGCGTGGAGGGCGGGGGATCGATCGCGCCCGGCGCGTAGATGGCGTGGGCGCCACGGCCCATCGATTTGGCGCGGTAGAGCGCCATGTCGGCGCAGGCGAACAATTGCTCGGGCGTTTGGCCATGCTGCGGAGCGAGCGCGATACCTATGCTCACATCCGTATGCAAACAGTGGCCATGCACCTCATGCGGCAGGCGAATTTTTTCCAGGATCCTGCGGGCGAGGGAATCGGCCAGCTCCTCGCGGTCGACGCCGACCTGAAGGATGGCGAACTCGTCGCCTCCGAGACGGCCGACGACATCGCCGGCGCGCAGGCAGTTCTTGAGACGGTCGGCGACGCTCTTGAGGAGCCCGTCGCCGATGAGGTGTCCGAGCTGGTCGTTGGTTTCCTTGAAATGGTCGAGATCGAGCCAAAGCAGCGCAAAGCCCTGGCGGGGATCGTAGCTCTCGAACTGCTGCTCCAGCTTTTCGCGGAAATGAAAGCGGTTGGCGATCTCGGTGAGCGCGTCATGGCGCGCCAGCCACTCGATCTTCTCATCGGACTGACGCTGGGAGGTGATGTCCTCCTGCATGTCGACCCATCCGCCGCCGGCGAGCGGCTGGTAGGTGACGCGGATAACGCGGCCGTCGGGCAGGTGCTGAACCTCCTCCACCTGGCCGAGATGCTGCAAACGCGCGACGTGATCCTTGACCCAATTGGAGGCAAAATCGCCGGACGTTTCCTCGCCGGTCACGCGCCTCATGTGATAGCGCAGGATGTCCACGAAGGGCGTTCCCGGGGCGGTCAGCGCGGCGGGAAGAAAATAGATATCGGCGTAGGCCTTGTTGCAGACGAGCAGGCGCTGCTCGCTGTCGAACATCGAAAGGCCGCGCCCCATGTGGTTGAGGGCGGCTTCCAGGCACGCGTTGAGCTGCTCCAGCTTTTCGTTTCGCTGCAGCAGTTCCTTGAGCTGTTCGTCAAAGCTAGCCTGGAGCCTGGACGTCTCGTCGGTCGAGCCGGGCTCGGATGCCTGCTCACCGTGCTGGTGGTCCTGCCACCGGGCACCAGGGGCAAGTCTGAGCGCACCGTTGGTCACGTTGGGCCTTTCCGACATCGCCTCTGCGGATTAGCAACACTCTACGTCAGGGTTGGTCTCCACAATCCTAACCGTCTGCTTTGAGTGTAGGATCATTTAGCAGGAAGTTAATGGCCACGTGCTTTAAGGGCATCTTGCCAATCGGCCGCGGCGCCCGGCCTTATCGCTCATCTCCGTAATAATACTTGATGCCGAGGGTGACCTCGTACTGCTCGGTGGATATCTCAATTCCGTGCGCGGGGTTGGGAATGATCTCCGCGCCGGCGACTTTGGTCTCCGGCGCATACATGCCAGCCAGCTCCAGCGCCCAGTTCTGGTCGATGCGCCACTCACCGCCGCCCGCGATGTGGTGTTGCGTCGTTGCGGGCGCGAGGATGTTGAGCTGCGCGTTGGCGCCGCTGAACAGAGCCGAGTTGTAGCCGTATCCTGCACGCAGCGTGAGATCGGGGCGGTAACGCCATTCGATGCCGAGC
Source organism: Hyphomicrobium sp. (assembly GCA_035687305.1). GTDB lineage: Bacteria > Pseudomonadota > Alphaproteobacteria > Rhizobiales > Hyphomicrobiaceae > Hyphomicrobium_A. The sequence goes on from DASRYA010000089.1 coordinate 1,921, forward strand.
TTCACCGCATCGATATCGCGCCAGCCGAAAGCCGGCCCATCGGCAGCTCCGAAGGGGGCGAACAGCATATTCGAGGCGGGATTGGCGACGCACGGTACCGAGCCGTAGGCGATGTGCTGGTAATCGAGCATAACCGTCAGGTTGTGGTGCACATCGTATGCAATTCCCGCTTGCCCGTAGGCGGGCACGTCGCAATTTCCCGCGCCTGCAAGGAGGTGGGCGTATTTTTCAAATGAGCCCATGTAGGTGCGCGAGGCGATCGCGGCACCGAAACGTAGATGGGGCGCCAAACTCCACTCGATGCCGCCGCTGACGCCGTAGCCCCACTCCGCATCGATGCTGTTCGAGACGGGGGCGAAAAGCTCCAGGCCTTTGGCGCGGAACTGCTGGCGTGCGAGCGTCGGTCCAAAGCCGATGGCGAAATCGGGCGTGAGCTGCTTGGCGAGCGACAACGTCAGGAATGTCTGCTGCAACTCGATGCCGGCGGGACCGCGGCAATACATGCCCGTACCGCCCCCGGGGCATGGCGAGCCGCTGCGGTCGAAGTTGCGGTAGTTGGTGCCCGCTCCGTTGCCCCAGATGGATACGCCGATCACGTCGACCAGCGGGCTGCCCGAAATGCGATAGGCGGCCGACAGGTTGGGCACGAAGAATTCGAGCGTATTGCTTTCATATTTGCCGTTCGGCGTGAGACCGGGCGCACCCCAGCCGCGCATCTCGCGCGTCGGGCTGAAGAGGGAGAACGCGGAATCGACCTCGTTCCCGGCGTGGACCAGCCCTGCGGGATTGATGATGGCGATGGTCGCGTCGCGACCATCGGCAGCACCGGCGCCGGCCAGCGCCTTGTGGCGCGCACCGTAGGCGTTCTGGAAGTAGCCCTCCAAGGCTTGCGCGCTGGAGCCGAACGGTGCGACAGCGGCCATAGCCAGAAGCAAGCCGCCGATATGCGCCTTCGCTGCGCCCATCAATCCCCCGCATTTCCCGAATCACGTTTAGGAGATTTTACGCGAAATCGGTGCGGCGAAGCGTGGCGCGGCTAAGCGGTGAACAACTGGATTAACCGGATCAAGCCCTCTGGCGGTAAAACGCTTCTTCCGGCAGGGCCTCGTGCCGGATGAGGCTATAGCTCCAGCATTCCGAGCCAGGCAGGGGCTCTGCGGACCGCACGAACGTCGACCAGTTCTTCTCAAAGTCGGGATGGTAGTGGCCATCCTCGGTGGGGAACCACCCGTGCGCCTTTCTTGCCCGTAGCAGTTGCAGCATGTCGGCCGGGGCGTTGCGGCGCTCGGCGGTTGCGTATTGCGCGTCGAGGCTTTCGCCGTGCGAGACGAGCAGGAACAGCTCGTTGCCGTCCGCGTCGCGCATCATGACGCCGGGCGGCGTGGCGGAGACGTAATGCTCGACGATCTGGTTCTCGTCCATCACCTCGCGCAAAAGGCTGATGAAGCCCGGATCGGCGAAGAACGAGGGCTCCTCGAGCGCCAGCGCATTCGAGATCGGCGCGGAGATCTCCTCGAAATACTCCTCCTGCAGGCGCCTGATCTCGCGGCGCAACGCTAGGGTGACGCTCGCGTCCTGCTTCTGCAGGAAGCAGTTGATAACGCCCTCGTTGAAAGCGGCAATGGCTGTTTCCAGGCCCGCTTTACCGGTGAGAAGGATCGTCTTGACGGGGAGGTGGCGGATCGCGCGGCAGAACTCGACGCCGGTCATCTTCGGCATGTCATAGTCGACGACGGCAACGGCAACGCGCTGCTCACGCGCGGGGTCGTCGATGACGGCGCGAAGCTCGGAAAGCTGTAGCCGCAGCAGGCGGTCGCCCACGCGTGGGTCGGTACGGGCGTCGAGCTCCGAGGCGTCCTTGAAATAGCGGGGAAAGCTCGGATGCTGGGACGCCTGCGCGGCGAGATGCTGAAGGGCCGCGTCCGGACGGGTGAACGTCTGGCACGAGACCTCCTCGCTGAACTGGAAGTCGAGACTTTCCAGAAAAAGCGGATCATCGTCGAGAACGAGGATGGACGTCGGATGATAGAATGGCGTCATTGTAGGGCGAGGTCCCGAAACGAAGAATCCACTTTCCGTAAGGATGTTTCGTACTACGCTTTCGTATCGGATCCGGTACGGCGAAAGTTAAAAGTTTAAATGCTTCAACTGTCCGAACGTTTTTCGCTAAGGCCGCGAGCGGTCTTGAGCGCGGGCGAGCGCAAGCCAACGGGGCGGCTGTCATTGCGGCGCTGGGCGCAGGATCTTTCACGCCGCTACATCGAATATCACGCCCATGCACAGCGGAAGATTCACGTCGCCGCCGTGATCGGCGTGTTCGGGTTTCCGCTTTTCTATCTCGTCTGGACGTACGTCGTGCCGCAGCCCTACGAAAGCCTAACCTTGCGCGGCATCGGAACAGGCACGTGCCTTCTGCTCGCGTTGAGCCGGTGGTGGCCGCCGGGGTGGCGGCACTACGTCGTGCCGTTTTCGTACTTCACGTTCTTCTACAGCCTCCCGTTCTTCTTCACGCTGATGCTGCTCATGAACGGGAGCAATTCCGCCTGGGAGATGTCGACCCTGGCGGCACTGATCTACGTCGTGCTGCTGTATGACCTCGTCAACGCGATCGTCGTGCTGGTGGTGGGCTCCCTCGCTGCGGTGGGTGCCTACATGCTGATGACGGGCAACTCGGCTATTCCACCGGGCTATCTCGTTACGCTTCCGATCCTGATCTTCGCGCTCACGGGCCTTTTTGCGCTCGCCTACAGCGACAACCTCATCGCGCGGGAAAAGCTGAAGGCGGCTGCGTCGCTTGCGAGCCAGGTTGCGCACGAGTGCCGCACGCCGCTCACCGGCATCCGCTTCGAAGCGGACGGCTGCGAACGCCTGCTGCAGCGACTTCCGGATTCGCCCATTCGCAACAAGCTCGCGGCCTCTCACCGGCGCGTGCGCCAGCACATCACGGCGGCCAACTCCGTCATCGACCTGTTGCTCACGAACGTGGCGCAGCATCACCGCGGCGCGCCGACGGCGGAGCTGCACGACATGAGCAGGATCGTGGCAATGGCGGTGGAACGCTACAGCTTCAAAGCGAGCCAGCGCGAGATGCTACGCACCGACGTCGCGGAGGACTTCAAGTTTCGCGGGTCCGACCTGCTGATGACGCATGTCCTCTTCAATCTCCTGAAGAATGGATTCCGCGCCATCGAGGCGCGGGACAGCGAGAGCGGGAATTGTATCTCGATCGAGCTGAGGCGCGGCGGGCGGATGAACAGCATCATCGTCACCGATACGGGCGAAGGTATCCCGCCGGAAATTCTCAACTACGTGTTCATCCCGTTCGTGTCGGCGCAGCGCCCGGGCGTTGGAACGGGGCTCGGGCTTTCATTCTGCCGCATGATTATCGAGGGCGCCGGCGGCACGATCTCGTGTGCCTCGAAGGTGAACGTCGGGACCAGTTTCACCATCGATCTCCCGGCTGTTGAGCCAGCCGCCGCCGACGCCGCTGCCGCCTGAGGCAGGGCGCGGCCTGCCGCGTGCAAATTCAACGGGAGCAAGCGGTTTCGAGGCCTGGGCGGCCTTGCGGCGGGTCGAGCGCCACGAGGCCATGCCGACTTCCTCGCGGATTTCGCCACACACCGCGATGATGCGGTCGAGCTCGTCGCGGCTCAGTCCGCAATTGACCGTAAAGCGAATGATGCAGCGCTTGTCCGGCGTCGCGGGCGGGAAGAAAATCGCGCCGAATATGCCACGGCTTTCCAGCGCGTCGCGCAGGACCGTTGCCTGGCGAATGTCGCCGGGCTCGAGGGCGATAATCTGTGTCTTCGATGCGGAAACGTTATAGCCGAGGGAATCGAGACCCTGCTTCAGGTACGCATGATTGGCGTGCAGCTTCTGGCGCCGCCAGGGTTCGTTCTGGAAGATGTCGAGAACGGCGTCGAAACCTGCCACCTCGTGCTGCATCACCGAGGTGCTGAAAATCGCCGGCAGCGACTCATAGCGGAAGTACTCGATGTTCCGGCGCGAGGAGACGGCGATGCCGCCGCGGCTCGCCACGGCCTTCGAAAGGCCGACGGTGCGGAAGTGGACGCGGCTGGCCAGACCCGCGGCAACGACGAGGCCGGCGCCGTCGGGCCCCTGGGCGCCGAACGAGTGAGTCTCGTCGACGACGAGGGCCGCGCCGTGCCGTTCGCAGACTTCGACCAGATCGCTCAAGGGCGCCATGTCGCCGTCGGTGCTGTAGAGGGCGTCGACGCAGACGAGGCCGGGCCCGTGTTGCGCCAGCATGCGGTCGAGGGATTGCGGATCGTTATGGCGAAACAACATCGGCACGGCACCGGCGCTGATCACGCCTTCGTGCAGCGAGATGTGGGCCTTCATGTCGAGGAAGACCGGCTTGCCCCGCGTCGCGAACGATTGAATGAGGCCGACGTTGGCCGTGTAGCCCGACGAGCAGACGACGCTGTCCTCCGCCTGCATCAGGTTGGCGACGCGTTTCTCGAAGTCGCGGGTGATGTCGCGCTCGTGATGCACCCACACGCGAGAGACCGAATCGCCGTGCCCGCCGGCGCGCAGGGCGGCGATCTCGCTTTCGATCACATGGGGATGACCGGCGAGGCAGAGGTAGTCGTTGCTGCGTACTTTGATGCTGCCAGGTCCAGGGGATTTGCCCTGGAGCGGGTGGTGGCCCTGCCAAAGATCGACCTTGCGCCGCACATGGTAGTCATCGACGCGGTCGCGGAGGAACTCCGGCTCCGGGGGCGCGGCAGCTGCTTGTTCTAGGGGCGTGGCGTCTTGCGCCTCGGTCTGGCTTTCGGAAACGCTACGCCGCTCGGCAACGCGAAAAAGCACTATGGTTACCCCACGATTAATTCCGGTGTAATTAAGGAAAATAAAACGTTAATTTCAACCCCCGAAAGCGGCGGTCGCCATGAAACCGGCGGTCGGCCGCTTTCTTTTTGCTCGCCTTGCATCCAAGCGCGTTCGCGCTGCGCCAAAATGGGGCTGCGATTAATACCTAGGTAACAATTGCGACACGGCAATGATCTCGATTGCGCGTGCGGCGAATTGAAACGTCAGATGGCGGATGAATTGCCGTGGAGTTTTGCAGCGGCGAAATGCAATGTTTTCGCGTCGACAGGCTCTTAGCCGCATGGGCTCGCGAACGGCTTGAAACGGCTATTGCTTCCAGTGCGGAACGGGAGGGGTCTGACGAGCGCTGCGGGCAGGGCTACGCGCAGCCAGCGGCGGGGCGCGGACGCCCGTTCGTTTGCGGTAAAGGCAGAAGGTCGGCGTGCGGGTCGCCCTTCAGTGGCGGTGGCAGCCTTCTTCCCTCGGCCCCCGGTGATCCGGGCGGGCGTTATTCCCGCCTTCCGGCCTCGTAGGCGGCAATCGCGGCCATGTTGACGATGTCGCTGTCCTTGGCGCCGAAATCACAAATCTGCACCGGATGGGAGAGCCCCACGAGGATCGGTCCGACGACGGTCGCGCCACCCAACTCCTTGAGCATGTTGGTGGAGATCGAGGCGGCGTGGAACGCGGGCATGACGAGCACGTTCGCGGTGTCCGAAAGGCGGCAGAACGGATAGTGCCGCATCAGCTCGCGGTTGAGGGCCACGTCGGCGGCCATATCGCCATCGTACTCGAAGTCGACCTGGCGCTGGTCGAGAATGGCAACGGCTTCGCGCACCTGATCCGACCGCTCGCTCCTCGGCTGGCCGAAGGTGGAGTAGGCGAGCATGGCAACGCGGGGCTCGACGCCGAAGTTGCGGGCCGCGCGCGCCGCTTCCGTCGCGATGTCGGCAAGCTCGGTCGCCGTCGGCATGTCGTGCACGCTCGTGTCGGCGACGAGGACGGCACGCCCGCGCAGCAGCACCATGCAAACGCCGATGACGTGACGTCCCGGCTCCTCGTCGAGCACGCGCTGGATGTCGTCGTAGACATTCGTCCAGTTGCGCGTCACGCCGGTAACGAGCCCGTCTGCGTGTCCGTGGGCGAGCATGAGCGCGGAAAAGACGTTACGCTCGTTGGTGACGAGACGCTGGCAGTCGCGCTTCAGGTAGCCGCGGCGCTGCAGGCGCGCATAAAGAAACGCAGTGAATTCCTCGGTGTAGGCATTCTTGCGCGTATCGACGATCTCGTATTCGGTCCGCAAAGGAATGCCGAGCTCGCGGAAGCGGTCGCGGATCACCGCCTCCGTTCCCACCAGCACCGGAATACCGAAGCCTTGCGCGAAATAACTGTGGGCCGCACGGATCACCGCGGGCTCCTCGCCTTCGGCGAAGACGATGCGCTTGGGATTTTCGCGCACGGCACTGAAAGTGGACTGCAGCCAGCTCGCGGTCGGATCGAGCCGCCCTTCCAGCCGCGCGATGTAGGCGTCCATGTCGACGATCGGCTGGCGCGCGACGCCGGAATCCATTGCCGCCTTGGCGACGGCCACCGGCACCGTAGAGATAAGGCGCGGATCGAACGGCGCCGGGATGATGTATTCGGTGCCGAACATGGCCCGGCGGCCGTAGAACGCCGCGGCGACCTGATCGGGAACCTCGGCGCGGGCAAGCTCGGCCAGGGCATGGGCGGCGGCGACCTTCATCGGCTCGTTGATGGTCGAGGCGCGCACGTCCAGGGCTCCCCGGAAGATGAACGGGAAGCCGAGCACGTTGTTGATCTGGTTGGGATAATCGGAGCGGCCCGTCGCCACGATCGCGTCGTCGCGGACCGCGGCGACCTCTTCTGGCGTGATCTCGGGATCGGGGTTGGCCATCGCGAAGATGATGGGGTTGGGCGCCATCGACCGCACCATGTCCTGCGTCATGGCGCCTTTGGCCGAGAGGCCGAAGAACACATCAGCGCCCTGGAGTGCGTCGGCCAGCGTGCGCGCCTTGGTCTTGGCCGCATACGCCGACTTCCACTGGTTCATGCCTTCCTTGCGGCCCTGGTAGACGACGCCCTTGGTGTCGCAGAGGATCACGTTCTGCTTCGGGATGCCGAGCGCCACGGCCAGCTCCAGGCAGGCGATGCCCGCCGAGCCCGCGCCGTTGACGACGAGTTTCAGGTCCTCGAGCTTGCGGCTCGTCAGCTCGGCGGCGTTGATCAGGCCCGCAGCGGCGATGATCGCGGTGCCGTGCTGGTCGTCGTGGAAAACAGGAATGTCGAGCAGCTCTTTCAGGCGCTGCTCGATAATGAAGCAGTCCGGTGCGCGGATGTCCTCGAGGTTGATGCCGCCAAACGAGGGGCCGAGATAGCGCACCGCGTTGATGAATTCCTCGGGATCCTGGGTGTCCACCAACAGGTCGATGGCGTCGATGTCGGCGAAGCGCTTGAACAGCGCGCCTTTGCCCTCCATCACCGGCTTGGCGGCGAGCGCACCGAGATTGCCGAGGCCGAGGATGGCGGTGCCGTTGGAGACCACGGCGACGAGGTTGCCCTTGTTGGTATAGTCGTAGGCGGCGTGCGGATCCTGCGCGATCGCGTTCACGGGCACGGCGACGCCCGGCGAATACGCCAAGGAGAGATCCCGCTGGGTCGTCAGCGGCTTGGTTGGCATGATCTCCAGCTTGCCGGGTTTGCCCTGGGCGTGGAATTGCAGGGCTTCCTGATCCGTAAAGCGGGCTTCGGCGGCTTTGGAATTGCGCGGGGTGGACATGGGCGAGCGGTCAATCCGAGGCGATGCGGTTGAAAAGGCGGGCAACATAGGCTCCTGAAAGCACTTAAACAATCGCAGCGGCCAAGCTTTTACAGAACGGCGGTGCTCGCTGATGTCGCGCAGCGGGAGCCCATATCGTTCGGGGCGGCGAGTCCGGCAGTGCCGCGCGGGACAACGTCATTACTGTGGGGGAATGCCGCCGATGGCGGGTAAGCGGACAGGGATGAAGCGTCAGGCGCAGCGGGAGCCGGAGGTGACGGGCGCGCGCGGCGGGGCCGAGGGCGCTGGCGCTCTGCCGTCGGAGGCGTCGGATGTGGCTGGGTTTGCCGAGCAGGCCGTCGACGGTGGCGCAAGGGGCTTGGCTGCTCCTCTCGGCGTGGCCGCGGTTGCCGGAGAGGCATCTCCTTCCATGGCTCAGTTCCTGGAGATCAAGGCGGCCAATCCCGATTGCCTGCTCTGGTATCGCATGGGCGATTTCTACGAGCTGTTCTTCGAGGATGCGGTGATCGCCTCGGCGTGTCTCGGCATCGTGCTGACGAAGCGCGGCAAGCATATCGGGCAGGACATTCCGATGTGCGGCGTGCCGATCCACCGCGCGGACGAATACCTGCAGCGGCTGATCCGTGCCGGCCATCGCGTCGCCGTGGCCGAGCAGCTCGAAGATCCGGCGGAGGCGCGCAAGCGCGGCTCGAAGGCGGTGGTGCGGCGCGACGTCGTACGCGTCGTGACCCCGGGGACACTCACCGAGGAGGCGCTGCTCGACGCAAGGGTGCGCAACTATTTGACCGCGCTGTTCCGCCCGGCCGCACAGGGCGCCGCGGATTCCGCCCATGGCGGGGGTATTCTGGCGCTGGCTTCCGTCGACATTTCCACCGGCGAGATCGAGGTCGGTGAGGTTTCCGCTGCGGACCTTCCCGGTGAGCTGGCGCGTCTTGCGCCCGGGGAGGTGATCGCGTCCGACGTGCTTTTCGCCGATGGGGACGTGCGTGGCTGGGTCGAGCGGCTCGGGGCGGCGGCTACGCCCGTTCCCGGCGCCTACTTCGACAGTCTCGCGGGTGAGGCAAATCTCAAGAAGCATCTGAAGGTGGCGGAGCTCGGCGGATTCGGCAGCTTCACGCGCGCCGAGCTTGCCGCCATCGGGGCGATGCTGAAGTACATCGAGCTGACGCAGGTGGGGCAGCAGCCGGCACTGCGACCGCCGAAGCGGACCGGCTCGGAGTCCATCCTGCTCATCGATGCGGCCAGTCGCGCCAGCCTGGAGCTCGTGCGCTCGGCGTCGGGGGAACGGCAGGGCAGTCTTCTTTCTGCGATCGACCGCACGGTGACGGGGGCGGGCGCGCGCGAGCTGGCGGCGCGGCTTGCGAGCCCGCTGCGCGACGCCGTCCGGATCAACGGCAGGCTCGACGCCGTCGGCTTCCTGATGGAGCAGGAGAACCTGCGCGCCGATTTGCGCGCCAGTCTTGGCTCCGCGCCCGACCTTGCCCGCGCCACCTCGCGCCTCAGCTTCGGGCGCGGATCGCCACGGGATCTCGCGGCGGTGCGCGAGGGGCTCGCGAGCGCGGCCCGGTGCGCCGATCTCCTGGCGAACGAAGCTTCCGGCATGGGATTGCCGGAGGAGCTGTCGCGCATTGCGAACGAATTGCGCGCGGTGGGCCCGGAGCTTTGCGCCGCGCTCGATGCGGCGATCGTCGATGATCCACCGCACCTCAAACGCGACGGCGGTTTCGTGCGCGCGGGGTATCGGCCGGAGCTGGACGAGGCGCGACGCCTGAAGGAGGACGGACGCGGCGTGATGGCCGGGCTCGAAGCAAAGTACGTCGAGCGCACGGGCGTCAAATCGCTGAAGGTGCGCCACAACAACATCCTCGGCTTCTACATCGAGGTGACGCAGGGCAATGCCAAGCCGCTGCTCGAAGAGCCGCTGGCCGCCGAGTTCCGGCACCGCCAGACGATGGCGAATGCGGTGCGCTTTTCGACGGCGGAGCTGATCGACATCGAGGGACGCATCGCGTCGGCGAGCGAGCGGGCGCTGAGCATCGAGCAGGAGGTGTTCACCGAACTGGCGGAGGCGATCGCGCGCGAAACACGCGGCCTCGGCCGTGTCGCCGCCGCGCTTGCCGAACTCGATGCAACTCAATCTCTGGCGGAGCTGGCCCGCATCGAGGGCTATACGCGCCCGGTGATCGACGGTAGCCGCGTGTTCGAAATCCGCGGCGGCCGGCATCCGGTCGTCGAGCAGGCGCTACGGGCGGCGAAGGCCGGGCCGTTCATCGAAAACGATTGCGTGCTGGCGGCGGGTGATGCCGCTGGCGCTGCTGCATCGCAGGGACCCGGCGATACCGTAGAGCACGCCCGGCGCGACGGGCATATCTGGCTCGTCACCGGACCGAACATGGCGGGCAAGTCCACCTTCCTGCGCCAGAACGCGCTGATCGCGGTGCTGGCGCAGATGGGCTCTTTCGTGCCGGCGCGCGCCGCCACCATCGGCGTGCTGGACCGGCTGTTCAGCCGCGTCGGCGCCTCGGACGACCTTGCGCGCGGCCGCTCCACCTTCATGGTGGAGATGGTGGAGACGGCGGCCATCCTCAATCAGGCGACCGCCCACTCGCTCGTCATCCTCGATGAGATCGGCCGCGGTACGGCCACGTTCGATGGTCTTTCCATCGCATGGGCGACGGTCGAATACCTTCACGACGTGCTGGGCGCGCGCGCCCTGTTCGCCACCCACTATCACGAGCTGACCGCACTTGCCCGCCGCCTCGATGGCGTTTTCAATGTCACCATCGACGTGCGGGAGTGGCAGGACGACATCGTCTTTCTGCACAAGGTGAAGCCGGGTGCCGCAGATCGCTCCTATGGTATCCAAGTCGCTAAGCTTGCCGGGCTGCCCGACCATGTCGTCGGGCGTGCGCGCGAAGTTCTCGCATTGCTGGAGAAGGCCGAGCGGGGAAAGAATGCGCGAAACGGCGGCCTCGACGAGCTGCCGTTGTTTGCGGTCAGCCGCCCGGCAGCCCAGCAGGAGCGTGCTGGACCATCTCCGGTCGAAGCCGCACTGGATAGTATGAGCCCGGACGAGATGACGCCGCGGGCGGCGCTCGATGCCATATATCGGTTGAAGGCGTTGCGTCAGGGTGGAGACAAGGGCCACTAAACGACGATGCCGCTGAAGCTCGAGAAGGATTGGCGCTGAGAGCCGTATGGACAAAGCCATCCAACAGAAAGCGCCCTATTTTGATGCAGGGGAGCTGCGCGCGGAGCTAACCGCTCATTTCCACGCCAGCGGTGACGATGCGGACAGGGCGCGCCCCGGCATGGTGGAGCGCCTGAAGCAGCTCGCCACGGATGCGCGCGCCGCGGCGCGGCTCGGGCTCGAAACCGATCATAGCGGACGGCGGTGCGCGGCGGGGCTGTCGCACTTTCAGGACGAGCTGATCCGCGTCGTCTACGACTACGCGGTGGCGCATGTCTACCGGGCGACGAATCCATCCGATGCGGAACGCATGGCCGTCGTCGCGACGGGCGGCTACGGACGCGGACTGCTGGCGCCCGGCTCCGATATCGATCTGCTTTTCCTGCTCCCCTACAAGCAGACAGCATGGGGCGAGAGCGTCGCCGAATACATCCTCTATGTGCTGTGGGACCTGGGGCTGAAGGTGGGGCACGCGACGCGCACCATCGATCAGTGCGTGAAGCTGAGCGCCGACATCACCATCCGCACGGCGCTGCTCGATGCGCGCCTCATCCACGGCGACCGGCAGCTCTACGGTGCATTCGAGGAGCGTTTCCGCACGGAAGTGGTGGAGGGCACTGCGCGCGCGTTCATCGATGCGAAGATGGCCGAGCACGATGCGCGCCACCGGATCGCCGGCGAAAGCCGCTACAAGGTCGAGCCGAACGTGAAGGATGGCAAGGGCGGGCTGCGCGACCTGCACACGCTGCACTGGCTCTCGAAATACATCTATGGCCAGGGCGTCGGCGCGGCGACGGTCGCTGCCGGAATTTTTCGCCCGAACGAGGTGGCAACGTTCCGCCGTTGCGAAGACTTCCTCTGGACGGTGCGCTGCTTCCTGCACTTCGGCAGCGGGCGCGCGGAGGAGATGCTGACCTTCGACATGCAGCCGTGGCTCGCCGAGCGGCTCGGCTACAACGATCGCGGCGGGTTGCTCGGTGTCGAACGCTTCATGAAGCATTACTTTCTGGTCGCGAAGGATGTCGGCGATCTGACGACGATCCTGTGCTCGGCGCTGGAGATGCAGCAGCTGAAGGCGGCGCCGGGCATCAGCCATTATCTGCGGCCGTCGAGCTGGAAGCAGCGGCGTCAGCTACGCACGCGCACCGATTTTCGCATCGACAACGATCGCCTCAACGTTGCGGACCCGGATGTCTTCAAGCGCGATCCGACGAACCTCATTCGCTTCTTTGCGGAGGCGCATCTTTCCAACTCGTTTCTGCATCCGGACGCCATCCGGCTGCTGCGCCAGTCGAAGCTGCTGATCGACGACAAGCTGCGCGCGGACCCGGAGGCAAACCGTATCTTCATCGAGCTGCTCACCGGGAACACCAATCCGGAGATGTCGCTGCGGCGCATGAACGAAGCCGGCGTGCTGGGCCGCTTCGTGCCGGATTTCGGCCGTGTGGTGGGCATGACGCAATTCAACATGTACCACAGCTATACGGTCGACGAGCATCTGTTGCGTACCGTGGGCGTACTGGCCGACATCGAGACCGGCGGGCCGAGCGAGGAGTTGCCGCTCGCGACCGAGATCATCGGCACGGTGAAGAACCGGCACGCTCTTTATGTTGCCGCCTTCCTGCACGACATCGGCAAGGGCCGGGTGGAGGATCACTCGGTTGTCGGCGCGCGCATTGCACGCAAGCTCGGCCCGCGCTTCGGCATGACGCCGGCAGAGACAGAGACGGCGGCGTGGCTCATCGAGCAGCATCTCACGATGAGCAACATCGCGCAGAGCCGCGATCTTTCTGATCCCAAGACCATTCGCGATTTCGCCGATGTGGTGCAGAGCCCGGAGCGGCTGAAGCTGCTGCTCCTGCTGACGGTTGCCGACATTCGCGCCGTCGGCCCCGGTGTGTGGAACGGCTGGAAGGGGCAGCTTCTGCGCACGCTTTACTATGAGACGGAGCCGCTGGTCGCGGGCGGGCATACGCAGGTGAAGCGCAGCCAGCGCATGGCGGAAGCGCAGGAAGCGTTGCGCGACGCGCTCAGCGATTGGGCGCCGGAGGAAATCGACAGCTATATCGACCGGCACTATCCCGATTACTGGCTGCGCACGGACAGCGCGCAACGCGTGGAGCATGCGCGGCTATTGCGCCATACCCATAAGGGCGGACAGCAATTCGCAACGGATACACGCACCGATGCCTTCAGGGCGGTTACGGAGCTGACGGTCGTTGCGCCGAACCATCCACGGCTGCTGGCGCTGTTCGCTGGCGCGTGTGCAGCGGCCGGCGCCAATATCGCGGGCGCGCACATCATGACGACGCGCGATGGCTATGCGCTCGATACGTTCCTATTGAACCGTGCATTCGATACCGACGAGGACGAGTTGCGCCGCGGGCATCGGATCGGCGATCTCATCGGCAAGCTGCTGCGGGGCGATGCGTGGCTCGATACGCTTCTGGCCGAGCGAAGCCAGCCGCCGCGGCGCGTTCTGGCGTTCACGGTCGAGCCGGACGTAATCATCAACAATGCGCTGTCGGATCAGTTCACCGTGATCGAGGTGGCGGGGCGCGACCGGCCCGGCCTTCTGCACGAGCTCACGAGCACGCTCTCGAACCTTCTGCTCGACATCACGTCCGCGCACGTCACCACGTTCGGCGAGAAAGCCGTCGACGTCTTCTACGTGACCGATCTGACCGGCAAGAAGATCGACAGCGAGACGCGGCAAGAGGGCATTCGCGCGCGGCTGCTGAGCATTTTGGAAAGCGGCGATAAGGATGCGCGCGGTGGAGCGCTGGCCTGAGTGGATGGCGAGCGGGCCGCGGCGGGCGCTCAGCGCGTCACCACAAGCTCCACGCGCCGGTCGAGCTGCCAGAGATCCTCTTGGGAGAAATCACCGCGCACGACGCCGAGGTAAGGCTCGGTCTTGCCCTTGGGAACGAGCTCGAGCTGACCGGTATATCCGCCTTCGCGCAGGAAGCGGGCGACGGTCTCGAGGCGCTCGCGCGACAGGGTCATGTTGAGCTCGTTCGTGCCGCGCTCGTCCGCGTGCCCGGTCAGCGTGACCCTGGGGAAGCGCTTGATCTGCAAGTATTCCAGCAGGAGCGCCGCGGCCTTGCGGCCGTCCGAAGTGAGCGTCGCCTCGTTGTAGACGAAGGTCACGGGCACCGGCACGGAGATGCTCGGGGTTGGCGTTCGGGCCGCGAGCTGTTGCGCGCTAGCGGATGGCGGTGTCTCGGCCGGCGCGACCGTTGCGGGCGGCGTTGCCGCGGATTGCTGGAGTGGCGCAGCGCCGCCCGTGCTCGCGGCTTGCCCGCCCGTGGTTCCAGGGACTTCCGCGAGGTGCTGCGGCGGCGTATCCGCAAGCTGTTGCGGCGTCTGCGGGATATTCGCCAGCTGCTGCGGTCGCTGCTGTGTCGCCTGCGGCTCGCTGTTGGCGGCGGTGGATTCGGAGACCGGAGCGCTATTCCCGCCCGGCTGCTGGGCTTCCGAACGGGCATCCGCAACCATGCCTTCGAGATTTTTCAGCATGTTCGCCGTGACGGCGCTGGCGGATTTCGGCTGCGGCTCGTCGACGCCGGCTGCGGTCGCCGGTGCGCTGCCCGCTGCGGCTTCGGCCGTTTTGTCTGGCGATGGTGGCGTGGAGGGGGTGCTCGATTCGTTCGCAGTCGCGACGGGTTCCCTAGCCGGCTTCTCCGTGCCGTCACCGGCGACTGGAGCGGCGGAGCGATCGGTGGTCGCGGGTGCGGCCCCGTGTGCCGCCTTGAACAGGGCGAGCTTGGCGTCGGGATTTGCGATCCGTGCCTCGGTGGTCAGCATCCACTCGCCGTTCTCGTCGACCTCGGCTGTCCCGACTTCCTGGCCATCGGCGGTGACGGTGATGCGGGTGTTGGGCTCCGCACGCCCGGCGAACACGGACGTCCCTTCCGGGTCGATGCGCGCGATGTCGAACGCAGGGCCATCGCCGTCCTTGCGGGCCGGTGCGAGGGCCTCGTGCAGATCCTTGATGTCGTCGGTTGCCCGCTGTGCGGCGGCATCTTTCGTCGCGGATGCGTCGGCGGGCTTTTCGGTGCGAGCCTGCTCGTCGGGAGCCTTCGGGTTGAGATGGCTATCGAGCAGCCACACGGCTCCGCCGAAGAGCGAGAGCAGCAGCAGGATGAACGGAACAACTAGGCGAAGCATTTACTCGACCCTGCGCGGACCCCCCGGCCCTCTTGGGGCGGAGTTTCCGGCATTTGTGCATCCGGTTCAAGGCCGTCGCCTGGCAGTGCGCAGCAGCAACCATTGGCGCGTGGCCGTTGGGGGGCAGTCAGCCTGTGTGCCCGGTCGCGGACGGGCGGCTATGCCGAGATGCGCGGGTTGCCGCCCCTGCCACGGAACAGGAATGCCATCAGGAACCCGGCGACGAAGCCGCCCACATGGGCCATGAAGGCTATGCCGCCCTGCTCCTCGCCCTGGCCGGTGTTCGCCAGCGATCCGAAGCTGGAAAAAAGCTGCAGGCCGAACCACAGGCCGAGCACGATGATGGCCGGAACCGCGACCACGCCGCCACGCATCAATACGTTCACGCGTCCCTGCGGGAACATGAGGATATAGGCGCCGAGCACGCCCGCGATGGCGCCCGACGCGCCCACGTTGGGAACGTTCGAGTCCGGCATTACGAGGTATTGGGCAAAGGTCGCGGCGAGGCCGGCCAGCAAGTAGAACAGGAGATACTTGGCGTGCCCGAAGCGATCCTCGACGTTGTCACCGAAAATCCACAGGTAGAGCATGTTGCCGCCGAGGTGCATCCAGCTGCCGTGCATGAACATGGCGGTGAAGAGCGTGGAAAGGTTGCCGGCCGGATCGGCGCCGAAGCGGGCTGGGACAAAGGCCCACTGCTGGATGAAGGCGTCTCCGTTCTGCAACTCCAGCAGGAAGACGAGCACGTTTATGACGATGAGGATGTAAGTGACGAAGGGCGTCGTCAGTCGCGTGGAATTGTCGTCGCCCAGAGGGAACATCGGCCGTCTCTCCACCTTTGCGGGCAGGTTGTCGGCAAAGCCGGTCTGATGTCAACGGCAACACACCCGGCATGTCCCTGCTAGCGACCGGTCATCTCGGCGCTTGCCCTGCGGCTGCGCCTCGGCTACCGCTCAGCGCCCATGCAGCTTTACCGCTCATTCGCTACCGTCGGCGGGCTCACGATGCTGAGCCGCGTGTTCGGCTTTGTCCGCGATATCCTCATCGCGGCGGTGCTGGGCAGCGGCGCAGTTGCCGACGCGTTTTTCGTCGCCTTCCGTTTCCCCAACCTTTTCCGCCGCTTGTTCGGTGAAGGCGCGTTCAACGCCGCCTTCGTGCCGCTGTTTGCAAAGCGCCTCGAAGGGGAAGGCCGGGAAGCTGCGCGCGCGTTTGCCGAGGAAGCGCTCTCGGGGCTGGTGTTCATTCTCCTGGCGATCACGATCATAGCCGAGATCACGATGCCGTTCCTGATGTACGGCCTCGCCCCGGGCTTCAGCGAGACACCGGAGAAGTTTGACCTCGCGGTGCTGCTCACGCGCATCACGATGCCGTATCTCCTCTGCATGTCGCTCGTGGCGCTGATGTCGGGAGTGCTGAACTCGTTCGGCAAGTTCGTCGAAAGCTCGTCGGTTTCCATCGTGCTCAACGGCGTGATGATGGTGGCGACGCTGATCGGCATGTGGCTCGGCTATCAGAACGAGCCGATGGCGGGCGTGATCCAGGCCTGGGGCGTGTTCGCCGCAGGTATCTTCCAGCTCGGGCTGCTGATGGACGGCCTGAGGCGCAACAACATCCTGTTGAAGCTGCGCCGGCCGCGGATGACGGAAGGCATGCGGCGTCTCATTCGCCTGGGCATTCCGGGCGTCATCGCGGGCGGCGTCACGCAGATCAACATCGTGATCGGGACCGTGATCGCCTCGATGCAGAACGGCGCGGTCTCCTATCTCTATTACGCCGACCGGCTTTACGAGCTGCCGCTCGCCATCGTCGGCATCGCCATCGGTGTGGTGCTGCTGCCGGACGTGGCGCGCCACCTGCGCGCGGGCAACCATGAATCGGTGATGGACAGCCAGAACCGTTCGCTCGAGTTCGCGGCGCTGCTGACAATGCCGGCGGCCGTCGCGCTGGCGGTGGTACCGGGGCCGATCATTGCGGGGCTGTTCGAGCGTGGCGCCTTCACCGCCGCCGACACCCCGGCGACGGCCTACGCGCTCGCCATCTTCGCCATCGGCCTGCCGAGCTTCGTGCTGATCAAGGTGTTCTCGCCCTCCTATTTCGCGCGCGAGGACACCAAGACGCCGATGATCTACGCCACCATCAGCCTCACGGCGAACACGCTCGGCTCGATCGCGCTTTTCTTTCTGTTCCGTGCCTACGGATTGATGCCGCACCTCGGCATCGCGGTGGCGACGACGCTCGGGGGTTTCCTCAACGCCGGCCTGCTCTATGCAACGCTGGCGCGGCGCGGGTTCTTCGTGGCGGATAAGCGGCTGAAGCGCACGCTGCCGCGTATCTTCCTCGCAAGCGCGATCATGGGTGTCGTGCTGTGGTTCGTCGCGGATGCGCTCGGCGGCCATTTTCAGCCGCCCACCTCGGAGCTGACGCGGGCCATGGCACTCATGGCGCTGGTCGGATCGGGGCTCCTCGCCTACGCCGTGGCGGTGTTCGCCACGGGCGCCCTCGATGCCCGCAAGCTCCGCGGCTTCCTCATGCGCCGCACGCCGGCATCGGGGCCGCTCTAGGCCCGCTCGGGCGGGGGGCTCCGCGTGGATGCTCCCAGTCCGCCGGTCTTGCGCCTTACGCGCGGGCGCGCCATAAACCCGGCCCTACGCGGAAGGGGCTCAGATGGCATTCAAAGAGCGCGTTTTCTCCGGCATGCAGCCGACCGGCAGCTTGCACCTCGGGAACTATCTCGGGGCCATGGTGCAATGGATCGAGATGCAGAAGACGCACGAGTGCATCTACTGCGTCGTCGACCTGCACGCGATCACGGTGAAGCAGGACCCGAAGGAGCTGAAGAACGCCATCCGGCAGGTGACCGCGGCGTATATCGCTTCCGGGCTCGATCCGAAGAAGAGCATCGTTTTCAATCAGAGCCAGGTGGCCGCGCACGCGGAGCTCGCCTGGATCTTCAACTGCGTCGCCCGTCTCGGCTGGCTCAATCGCATGACGCAGTTCAAGGAGAAGGCGGGCAAGGACCGCGAGAACGCGTCGGTCGGCCTTTATGCCTATCCCAACCTCATGGCGGCGGACATCCTCGCCTATCAGGCGACGCACGTGCCGGTCGGCGAGGATCAGAAGCAGCACCTCGAGCTTGCCCGCGACATCGCGCAGAAATTCAACAACGATTTCCGCGACGAGATCATCGCCGCGGGCTATGGGGACGGCATTTTCTTCCCGCAGCCGGAGCCTGTCATCACCGGACCGGCGACGCGCGTCATGAGCTTGCGCGACGGGACGAAGAAGATGTCGAAGTCCGAGCCGTCGGACATGTCGCGCATCAACCTGATGGATGACGTCGATGTCATCGCCGACAAGATCAAGCGGGCAAAGACCGACATGGAGCCGGCGCCGCCGGCCGACATGGAAGAGCTGAGGGCGCGCCCCGAGATCGACAATCTGGTCGGCATCTACGCCGCGCTCGCCGGCATCTCCAAGGAAGATGGCCTCAAGCTGCTGATCGATACCTCCAAGGAGGGTCCGAGCATCTTCACCGGCTTGAAGCGTGCGCTGACGGAGGTGGCCGTGGAGCGGCTTGGGCCGATCCGGGCGGAGATTCTCCGCCTCATGGATGATCCCGCCGAGATCGATCGCATCCTGGCCGACGGCTCCGCGCGCGCCCGCGCCATTACGGCGCCTGTCATGGATCAGGTGAAGGATATCGTCGGGTTCGTTCGCTCTTGATCTGACGCTTGCGGCTGCAAAAGCTTCTATGCGTCGTCGTTGAGCGAGTTGATGGCCAACACTCGTGCTGGGCATCCTGGCGCCCGTCGCCTGCGGCGACGAAAGGGTAAGAGTCTCTTGGATCGGCGAGGCAACATGTTGTTCGGGTCTCCGCCACGTGGCAGCATAACGTCATGAGCACCGTCAAGAAGCGCCGCTCCTTCGAAGCCGACCGCTTCCGCAAGTTTCTCGTCGTCGTCGATGAGAGCCCGGAGCTGGAGAGCGCACTTTTCTATGCCGCCAGCCGCATGCAGCGCTCGTCCGGCTCGCTCGTCCTCCTGTACGTGATCGTGCCGCAGGAATTTCAGCACTGGATCAACGTGCGCCAGCAGCAGGTCGAGGAGGAGACCGCCAAGGCCAGGGCGCTTTTCCGCCTGATGCGGCGCAAGCTCAACCTTGCGGGCTACGATAACGTCGCCTGCGAGGAGATCATCCGCGAGGGTGAGCCGGATGCGGAAATCCGCAAGCTCATCGACGAGGACGAGGACATCGCCGTGCTGGTGCTGGGCGCCTCGGCGGAGGCGGCTGGCCCCGGGCCGCTGGTGTCCTCGCTGGCCACGAGCGGGGCCATGGGCAGTTTCCCCATTCCGATCACCATCGTGCCGGGCACCCTGGCCCTGGAGGATGTCGTCGGGTTGGCGTAAAAGGGCCGCATGGCACTCGAAACCCCTTGCGAGGGCTCCTATCTTAGAGCCATTCTAAACAGAAGCACGACCGGCCGCGCCGAAATCCGGCCTTGAAGCGGCGGCGATGGCAAATGCGGAAAGGCCAGAACCCATGTTTATCCAGACCGAAGCGACCCCCAACCCGGCGACGCTGAAGTTCATCCCCGGCAAGGCCGTGCTTGCCGAGGGCACCGCTGATTTCACCGACAAGGGCGAGGCCCTGGCCTCTCCCCTCGCCTCGCGCCTGTTCGATATCAAGGGTGTCAGGGGCGTGTTCCTGGGGTCGGACTTCATCTCCGTGACGAAGGGCGACGAGGAATGGCAGCACCTGAAGCCCATGATCCTCGGCGCAATCATGGAGCATTACATGTCGGGTTCGCCGACCGTTGCCGAGACGGCGAACGACGATACCGGCGCAACCTCCTATGATCCCGAGGACGAGGCGGTCGTCGCCACCATCAAGGAGCTGCTCGAAACGCGCGTGCGTCCCGCGGTTGCCCAGGATGGCGGCGACATCACCTTCTCGGCATTCCGCGATGGTATCGTCTACCTGCACATGCGTGGCGCCTGCTCGGGCTGCCCCAGCTCGACTGCTACGCTACGCCACGGCATCGAGAACCTGCTCCGGCATTTCTGTCCGGAAGTTCAGTCGGTAGAGGCGGTCTGATCCGATCACGCTGTTCGAAAACCCCGCCAGCCGGCGGGGTTTTCGCGTTTGAAGGCGGCCCCACGCGAACAACGGGAAGCGATCATGCAAGTCGATGAGACGGTCCTGCGTCAGGCGTTCTACGGTGCGCGGACGCACAATGCCTGGCTGCCCAAGGAGGTGCCGGACAGCCTGCTGCACCGTCTTGTCGAGATGGCGAATCTCGGGCCCACGAGCCTCAACTGCGAGCCCGCGCGCTACCTGTTCGTGCGCTCGCAGGAGGCGAAGGAAAAGCTTGCGCCGCTGCTCAGCGAAAGCAATCGCGCCAAGACGATGCAGGCACCCGTCTGCGCCATCATCGGCTACGACATGGACTTCTACGAGCAGCTGCCGCGGCTCTTTCCTCACAAGGACGTGCGCGGCTCATTCGCAGGACAGCCGCAGAAAATCCACGATACGGCGTTCCGCAACGGCACGCTGCAGGGCGGCTATCTCATCATGGCGGCGCGTCTGCTCGGATTGGACTGCGGGCCGATGTCCGGATTCGACAACGCGGGCGTCGATGCGGCGTTCTTCGCCGGCACGGGCATTCGGTCGAATTTCCTCTGCAACCTCGGCTACGGCGATGCATCCGTAGTGAAGGCGCGGTTGCCGCGGCTTCCATTCGCTGACTGCGCGCAGATCATCTGAGCTTCGCACAAATTTCGGGTGGTGATCGGGCGTACTCTGCGTATAGGGTGCGCGCATGACGTTACTCGCCTTTGATACGTGTTTCGACGGCTGCTCCGTGTGCCTCGCCCAGCGGCGAGGGGGCGGCGTGTCGGAGCTCGCCTCGGCGATGGAGCGTTTTGAAACCGGCCACGCCGAGCGCCTCGTGCCGATGATCGGCGAGGTGATGGAGCGGGCGGGGCTGGCCTTCTCCGACATCGAGGAAATCGCTGTCACGATCGGACCTGGGACCTTCACCGGCACCCGCATCGGCATCGCTGCGGCACGGTCGTTCGCGCTGGCGACGGGCGCGCGCACGGGCGGCTATTCGAGCCTTGCGGTGATGGCCGAGGTCGCGCGCCGCGAGGTTGCAGCCGATTTGATGGCAGTGGTCGTCGATGCGCGGCGCGGCGAAGTCTACGCGCAGCTCTTCGGGCGCGACGGAGGACGGTGGCCGCTGTCGCCGCCACAGCTTCTCAAGGTGTCCGAGGCGGCGGTGCTGGGGGGTTCGGAACGCATCGTGTTCGCCGGATCGGCTGCTGCTGCCGTTGCCGAGGCCGCCGTCGCGGCTGGACGGCCTGCCGACGCTTGCTTGTCCAATCTGCTGCCCGATGCGGTGGCGCTGGCGCACATTGCAGCTGCCGGCGCGCCATCGGAGGAACCGCTGCTCCCGCTCTACCTGCGCCCGCCGGATGCGCGGCCGCAGGAGGGCAAAGCGATCGCGAGGGTTTGACGATGGGCTCGGCCGCCACTCCGCTCGATCCGAAAAATCTGAGCCTGTTGTGGGCGAGCCCCGAGCGCGCCGAAGAAATTTCAGCCTTGCATGGCCGGCTGTTCGACAAGGGTTGGGATGCGGAGAGCATCGCATGCTCGATCGAGGATCCGACATCGGCCTCGTTCATTGCGCAGGTGAGCGAGCCACGGACCTTGGCAGGGTTCGTCATCGGCCGCATCGCCGCCGACGAGGCGGAGATCCTCTCTATCGGCGTGGCGCCCGAATGGCAGCGGCGCGGGGTTGCCCGGCGTATGGCGGAGGGGCTCGTGAGGGCGGCCAGGCGCGCGGAGGTGAAGCGGGTGTTCCTGGAGGTCGCGGTCGACAACGCCGCTGCGATCGCGCTCTATGAAGGTCTCGGCTTCAGGCAAGCGGGGCGGCGCAAGGGCTATTACGAGCGCCCCGGCGGGGAAAACGTCGACGCGATCATCCTTTCCCTCGATATATAATACACGGCACCGGATCACTGCGCGTCAAAGCCCTGCGGACTGCGGCTCCAACACTGGGTCGCCGCGGTGGACGCCCGCGGGGGCCTTTCCTATAAACTGCGCCGCAAGCGCTCATCGAGCGAGAGCGGAGCGACCACCGCGACATGGCCGATCAATCAAAGCAGACCACCAGCGCCATCGAACGCCTTTGCGCCGAGCAGGGCTTGCGCATGACCGGCCAGCGCCGCGTCATCGCGCGCGTTCTGGCGAGCGCGACGGATCACCCGGACGTGGAGGAGGTCTACCAGCGCGCAAACCGGATCGACCGGCGCATCTCGCTGTCGACGGTCTATCGCACGCTGAAGCTGTTCGCGGAAAAAGGCATCCTGGAGCGGCACGACTTCGGCCACAAGCGCGGCCGCTACGAGGAAGCCGGGCGGGGCCATCACGACCACCTCATCGACATGGAGACAGGTCGCGTCATCGAGTTCCGCAACGAGGCGATCGAGGAGCTGCAGGACAGGATCGCGCGGGAGCTGGGCTTCAAGCTCGTGGGGCACCGGCTGGAGCTCTATGGCGTTAAGATGAAGCCGGCCAAGAAAGCCTAAGAAGCGTTCTGGGCTTAGCCTGATCGCAGAACGCTTCTATTCTTTTTGTTGGATCGTGCTTCTTGTCGGAAAACCGGTTCCCACTTTTCCGGAAGCACTTTGGCCGCAGGCTGAAGGAGGCGGCAGCAGTCATGGGTGCGTTCCGCGGCAGTACCGTTCTTGCAGGCTTCTTTGCGCTCACCGTGCCGCTGATGCCGGTGCAGAGCCTGCTCGTTCGCATGAAGGCGAAGAGCGCCAGAACCTTTCCCCATTGGTATCACAGGCGCGTGTGCCGGCTGCTCGGCATCCGCCTGCATATCGATGGCGAGGTGGTGCGTGACAGGCCGGTGCTGCTGATCTCCAATCACACGACGTGGCTCGACATTCCGGTGCTGTCGGCGGTCGCACCGCTGTCGTTCGTCGCGAAGCGGGAGGTGAGCACCTGGCCGTTCGTATCCTCGCTCGCGCGCCTGCAGCGATCCGTCTTCGTCGACCGCACGCGGCGCAGCGCCGTGGGACAGACGACGGGCGAGATTGCGCAGCGGCTCGGCGATGGCGACACGATCGTGCTTTTCGCTGAGGGCACCTCGAGCGACGGCAATCGCGTGCTGCCGTTCATGACCTCGCTGTTCGCGGCGGCGAAGCCGGCTTCGGGCGAGGCCAACGGGATGCCGGCCTCCAATGCGGTCGTGCAGACGCTGTCGGTCGTCTATACGCGGCTCCACGGCATCCCGCTGGGGCGTGCCGGCCGGCCGGCGGTCGCCTGGTACGGCGATATGGAGATGAAGGGCCACGCTTGGGCATTACTGAAGGCCGGGCCGCTCGACGTCGAGATCCGGGTGGGAGAGCCGGTTCCGTTAACGAGCTTTGCCGACCGGAAGCAGCTTGCCCGCCACAGCGAGGCACAGGTGCGCGAGCACGTGATACGCATTTTGCGGGGCCGGCCGGCGGACGAGCCCCTCGCTGTGACCGAGCCCGAGGCGGCGCCTTCGGGCGTAAGGGCCCGCGTCGGCGCCCCGGCGGGGCAAAAGTGGACGTAGCCGATACCCCTTTGTAGAAACGGATGCGCCCCCGGCAGCGGGTGGCGGTCAGGTCCAGGCAACGGGCCGGCGGATCAGGACGGCGGGCAGCGCGCAGCGATGGACGATCGGACGATACCTGAAGAGCGAGGCCGCGGCGCCCTTGCGGGCTCCACGCTTGCCGGCGCCGCCGAAGCGCCGGTTCTCGCGAACACGCGCAAAGTCTATGTGCGCACGTTCGGCTGTCAGATGAACGTCTATGATTCGGAGCGCATGACCGAAGCGTTGTCCTCGCAGGGCTACGCGGAAACGGGCGCGCTCGAGGATGCCGATCTCGTCATACTCAACACCTGCCACATCCGGGAGAAGGCCGCGGAGAAGGTCTATTCGGACCTCGGCCGAATCCGACAGGTGAAAGATGCACGCGCGGAGGGCGGCAGCGAGACCGTCGTCGCCGTGGTCGGATGCGTCGCGCAGGCGGAGGGCGCGGAAATCGTCCGCCGCGCGCCCGTGGTCGATCTCGTCGTCGGCCCGCAGAGCTATCATCGCCTGGGCGAACTGATCGCACGCACACGCGCGGAAAACCGCTCGCTCGTCGAGACGCAGTTCCCCGAAGAGGAGAAGTTCGCCCACCTGCCGCAGCGTGCGCCGGCGCGTGGTGTGACGGCGTTTCTGACCGTGCAGGAAGGCTGCGACAAGTTCTGCACGTTCTGCGTGGTGCCTTACACGCGGGGCTCGGAATATTCGCGCTCGGTTGCGGATATCGAGCGCGAGGCGCGGGCATTGGTTGCGAGCGGCGTGCGCGAGGTGACGCTGCTGGGGCAGAACGTCAACGGCTATCACGGTGAAGGGCCGGAGGGTCGCACCTATTCGCTGGCGGATCTCCTGCGCCATCTCTCCGGCATCGAGGGGCTCGAGCGCCTGCGCTATACGACCAGCCATCCCCGCGACATGGACGACGACCTCATCGCCGCGCACGCGGATGAGCCGAAGCTGATGCCTTATCTACATCTGCCGTTTCAGTCGGGCGCGGACCGCATCCTCGCGGCGATGAACCGCAAGCATACCGCGCGCGAATACATCGATCTCATCGCGCGCATCCGTGCGGCCCAGCCCGAGCTTGCGCTCTCGACGGACGTCATCGTCGGTTTTCCGGGCGAGACGGACGAAGAGTTCGAGGACACGCTCTCCGTGTTCGCGGAAGTCGGCTTTGCTGCGGCCTACTCCTTCAAGTACAGCCCGCGGCCCGGTACTCCGGCCGAGAAGCTCGCCGACCAGGTTCCGGAGGCGGTGAAGACGGAGCGCCTCGCACGCCTGCAGAAGCTCATCGAGGCGCAACAGACGGCATTCGCCGCGAAATGCGTGGGCCGGACCTTGCCGGTGCTGTTCGAGCGCCCCGGCCGGCGGCCCGGGCAGCTCATCGGCCGCTCGCCGTATCTGCAGTCGGTGCACGCGGAAGCGCCTGCCGAGATGCTCGGGCGCATCGTTCCCGTTGAAATTTCGGGTTTCGGCCCCAATAGTCTAGCGGGCGTCATACGGCCGGAGTGATGATCCGGTAACTGTCGGGGCCGTTATGCAGGGCCCGGGTTCGGCACGGGGCGACCTTATGTTAACTTGTCACCACAAGTGACGATTCGCAGCGAACGACGTCTGGAGCGCTGATTGGCAGCATTTCGCGGGAATCCGGTCGCTGGACCGGGGCGGTCGCCGAAAACGCGGGCTACCGCCGACAAACGCCTCGTGGTCCCCTTCGAGGACAATCGTCACCTCACGAGGCTTCTTGGTGAATACGACAGCCATCTGGCATTGATCGAGGACAGGCTCGGGATCGAGGCCCATGCCCTCGGCAACGTCGTGACGCTCACCGGGCCGGAAGATGCGTGCGATATCGCGCGCACCGTGCTGCAGGAACTCTATAACCGCGCCGCCGCGGGCGAGCCGATCGGCGCCGGCGACTTCGACGGCCTCATCCGCCATGCGCGCGAGGCGGCAGTTCCCGGCGACGGCCAGGCGCAGATTGCTACGCGCCGCCGTGTCATCAAGGCCCGCACGCCGGTGCAGAGCGCCTACATTCGCGCGTTGGGGCGCTCCGATCTCGTGTTCGGCGTCGGCCCGGCGGGAACCGGCAAAACCTATCTCGCGGTCGCTTACGCTGCGCATTGCCTGGAGCGCGGCATCGTCGAGCGCATCATCCTTTCGCGCCCCGCGGTGGAAGCGGGCGAGCGGCTCGGCTTTCTGCCCGGCGACATGCGCGAGAAGGTCGATCCTTACCTGCGCCCGCTCTATGATGCCCTCTATGACGTGCTGCCGCCCGAAAAGGTGGAGCGGGACCTCGAAACCGGCGTCATCGAGATTGCGCCGCTGGCATTCATGCGCGGCCGTACGCTGGCGAACGCTTGCGTGATCCTCGACGAGGCGCAGAATACCACCAGCATGCAGATGAAGATGTTCCTCACGCGGCTCGGTGAAAATTCGAAGATGACCGTCACCGGCGATCCGAGCCAGATCGACCTGCCGCCGGGCATGAAGTCGGGCCTCGACGAGGCGATTGCACTCCTCGACGGGGTTAACGGCATCGAAGCGATCCGGTTTACGGGGGCCGACGTGGTCCGGCGCGACCTCGTTGCGCGTATTGTTGAAGCTTACGACCGGCAGAAGTAAGCTCCACCGTCATGCCCCCATATGCTTCAGACAGCGGCGCGCCTCCCGTCACCGGGCCCGACGATGCGCCTGCCGATGATCCCCCGATAGGCCTTCACATCGACGTCGTGCACGAGGACGGTGGCTGGGATTGCCTCCCGGCCGCGGAGACGCTCGTGCGCGAGGCGGCCGATGCGCTCGCGGCGGAGCTTGATATCGGAAGCGGCGAAGTTTGCCTGGCGCTATCGACCGACGCATTGGTTGCCGAACTGAACGGCAGCTACCGCGGCAAGCCGCAACCGACCAACGTTCTTTCTTTTCCGGCAGTGCCGATGCTTCCGGTGGAAGGCGAGCCGCGCTTTTTCGGCGACATCGTGCTCGCGCTGGAGACGCTGCAGCGCGAAGCGGCCGATCTCGGGCTGCCACTCGGTCATCACATGCAGCACTTGGTCGTGCACGGACTGTTGCATCTTCTCGGCTATGATCATCAGACCGATGAGGAAGCGCAGGAAATGGAAGCCTTGGAGGTGCGTATCCTCGCACGCCTCGGCATTGCCGACCCCTACGCCGCTACCGGCGAGGCCGGCTGATCAATCGTAACGGGAGTTAGACACGCGGACACCATGAGCAACGCACACTTACCTAAGGAGCCGGTTGATGCGGCCGCTTCGGCGAATGCCAACGGCGATCAGCCCGGCTCCGGCGCTCAAAGTATTCTCAACGCTTTCCTGAGCCGCATCGGGCTGCGTTCGCCGAGCCTGCGCGAGATGCTCGAGGCGGATCTCAAGGGCGAAGCGGAAGCCGACGCGGCGGCCTTCTCAACCGAAGAGCGTGAGATGCTGCGGCGTCTGTTGCGCTTCGGCGGTCTGCGGGTCGAGGACGTCATGGTGCCGCGCGCGGACATCATCGCGCTGGAGGAGGGCGACACGCTCGCGGAGCTTCTGCGCACGTTCGGCGAGGCCGGCGTGTCGCGCATCCCGCTGTTCAGCGAGACGCTCGATGATCCGCGCGGCATGATTCACGTGAAGGATCTGTTCCGCTGGCTGATGCAGGAGGCAGCGGACGACGCCGTCAATACGCGGATCGCGGTTGCGCCGTCCGCAGAGAAAAGCAACGGCGAAGCTGCGCTGGAAGGCGAGGGCAAAGGAGAGGATGGCGAGGGCGAAACCTCGGTGCCCTCCCAGCTCGATTTCGGCAGCGTCAATCTCTCGCGTCCGATCACATCGGCCAAGATTCGCCGCCAAGTGCTCTACGTTCCGCCGTCGATGCCGGCGATGAACCTCCTGATAAGAATGCAGTCGACACGCATCCACATGGCCCTCGTCGTCGATGAATACGGCGGCACCGACGGGCTCGTCACCATCGAGGATCTCGTCGAGCAGATCGTCGGCGAAATCGAGGACGAGCACGATGTGGACGAGGACGCTCATATCGTCACCGATCCGAAGGTGGGGCTCGTCGCCTCCGCGCGCACACCGATAAAGCAGCTCGAGGAGCATCTCGGTATCAAGCTGCTGAAGCCGGATGAGGAAGAGGATATCGATACGCTCGGCGGCCTGATGTTTGCGCTGTTGGGCCGCGTTCCCGTACGGGGCGAGCTCGTTCGCCATCCCAGCGGCCTCGAGCTGGAGGTGCTCGACGCCGATGCGCGGCGCCTCAAAAAAGTGAAGATCCATCAGCCGCGTGTCGCAGAGGCGCCGCGAGACGAGCCAGGTACCGCGTGACATCGGGCGCGGTATCATTGCGCGAGGCGTGGCCAGGCTCCGCGACGCTGGCGCGCTTTGCCGATGGCATCGGCCGTCTTGCGGCCGGGGTAGCGCAGCTCTCGGGCTGGCGGCGCTCTGGCGCGGCGTTTCTGGCGGGCGCTGCGTCGGTGCTGGCGATGGCGCCGGTTCACTTCTCGCCGATCCTCTTCATCACGCTTCCGGTGCTCGTGTGGCTCATCGACGGCGCGGGCGAGGCCGGCGTTGCGCGCTGGGCCGCGGCGAAGCGCGCTGCGTGGACCGGCTGGTGGTTCGGCTTCGGCTACTTCCTGCCGGGACTGTTCTGGATCGGCGAAGCCTTCCTCGTCGAGGCGGAGAAGTTCGCCTGGCTGATGCCGTTTGCCGTCGTGCTGTTGCCGGCGGGGCTGGCGTTGTTTACGGCGCTCGCAACGGGCGCGGCACGGCTCGCCTGGCCGGCCGGCGTCGCGCGCGTCCTCCTGCTGGCGCTCGCCATCGGCGGCGCAGAATGGCTGCGCGGACACGTCTTCACCGGCTTTCCCTGGAATGTGCTCGGCTATGCGCTTACCTGGCCGCTGGAGCTGATGCAGTCGGCTTCGGTCTTCGGCATCTACGGGCTGACGCTGCTGTGCGTCGCCATCTTCGCCGGGCCGCTGGTGCTGATCGCCGACGCAACGGCGCGACCGCAGAATGCCGCGTCCAGGGTGCTGCGCGCAGTTTTACTCGCCGTCGTTCCACTGGTTGCGCTCTACGGTCTCGGGGCATGGCGGCTCGCGGACGGTCCGGCGACCATGCTGGAGGGCGTGAAAGTCCGCATCGTGCAGGCGAGCGTTCCGCAGCGGGACAAATGGCGTCCGGAAAAGCAGCGCGAGATATTCGACGATCAGCTCGACCTGTCGCGACGTGATGCCGCGGGGCGCGTGGACGATCTGGCGGGGGTCACGCATCTCATCTGGCCGGAAGCGGCGATGCCTTTCCTCCCGCTGGAGCATCCCGAGGCCCTGGCGGCGATCGGAGATATGCTCCCGGAAGGCACTCAGCTCCTGTCGGGGGCCCTACGCCTCAAGTCTCCGGGGCATTTCGCTCCGGGCGCCGCGCGCGAGGGCTACAACAGCCTGATGGTGTTCAGTGACGCGGGCGCCGTGCGCCAGATTTACGACAAGATTCACCTCGTACCTTTCGGCGAATACCTGCCGATGCAGGCGTTGCTCGAAAGTATCGGCCTGGAACAACTGACACGGTGGCGTGGTGGCTTCTCGACGGGTGTCGAGCCGCGTCCGCTCCTGGAAATCCCCGGTTTACCGCCGGTTGCGGGCTTGATTTGCTATGAGGCGATCTTTCCCGCTGCCATAGTGCAAGGTGACGGCCGGCCGGGGTTACTGGTCAATATTACGAACGACGGGTGGTTCGGCGAGACGACGGGACCGTATCAGCACTTCCACCAGTCGCGGGTGCGCGCCGTGGAGGAAGGGGTGCCGCTCATCCGGGCTGCCAACAACGGCATCTCGGCGGTGGTGGATGCGCGGGGACGGGTTGTCGCGTTGCTTGGACTCAATGTGCGGGGGGCTATCGACAGCGCAGTACCGGCGTCTATTTCGCCGCCTGTTTATGCAAGGTTCGGCGATTGTACTTTCCTAGCTCTTTCGCTCATCTTCCTACTGGCGATGATTATGCTCAAGCTACGGTAACCGAATTAGGGATAATTTGGTTGTTGTTTCACAAGATAACAGCAGTCATAAAGCATCCCGTCGTGGGCTGAGCTCGGGTGAGGCTGACGACGGTCAGGTGCGTTGTGCCGGTTCGCGAGCAAACAGACGCGAAGTTGACTGGCGGCCTATAAGGTAAGCAGGAATGTCGAGAGAAAACGCGTTGGACGATGCTGAAATCGAGGAGCGTGGTGCTTCGCGGCGCGCCAATCCCATCGACGTCCATGTTGGTGCGCGTGTGCGCCTGCGCCGTATGCTCCTCGGTATGAGCCAAGAGAAACTTGGCGAACATCTCGGTCTGACATTCCAGCAAATTCAGAAGTACGAGAAGGGAATCAACAGGATCGGCGCCAGCCGTCTGTTCGATCTCTCGCAAGTTCTCGGGGTTCCGGTGCAGTTCTTCTATGAAGAGCTGGCCGTAGGACAGCCGGAAGCTGTGGGCTTCGCGGAGCGGCCCGGCGAAAGCTATGCGGCCGAGTTCCTCGGCAGCCGCGAAGGATTGGAGCTGAACAAGGCCTTTGCACGCATCACCGATCCGCGCGTGCGCCGCTCCATCGTCGATCTCGTTCGCGCATTCGCCGGCGAAGCGACGCCCAGCGAATAAGCAAATTTCGAATAGCGAAATACTCGCACTCTCGCTGTGTGCGAACGGGCCGCGCGGTGCGTGTTTGTGCCCGGGTGTCCTTGACCCCGTAGCCAAAGCTTGAGACAAACCCGGCGTTTTTCATTTACGCCGAAAGCGCACGGGAGCCTCACGTGACACGCAAATCCTATCTCTTCACCAGCGAATCCGTGTCCGAGGGACATCCCGACAAGGTGTGCGATCGCATCTCCGATGAGATCGTCGATCTGTTCTTCCGCGAAGGTCCCAAGGCGGGCATCGATCCGTGGGCGATCCGCGCGGCATGCGAGACGCTGGCGACCACGAACAAGGTGGTGATCGCGGGCGAGACGCGCGGCCCCGAGACGGTGACGAAGGATTGGATCGCGCATGTTGCGCGCATGGCCATCCGCGACATCGGCTACGAGCAGGAAGGCTTCCATTGGGACAAGGCTGACATCGAGGTTCTGCTGCATCCGCAGTCGGCGGACATCGCAGCCGGCGTCGATGCGCTGCAGCCGGGCACCAACAAGGAAGAGGGTGCCGGCGATCAGGGCATCATGTTCGGCTATGCGTGCAACGAAACGCCCGAGCTGATGCCCGCGCCGATCTATTACGCACACAAGATCCTGCAGGACCTCGCGACGGCGCGCCACAAGAAGGAAGGCGACGCAGCGCTGCTTGGTCCGGATTCCAAGAGCCAGGTCACGGTGCGCTATGAGGACGGCAAGCCCGTCGGCGTGACGCAGATCGTCGTCTCTCATCAGCACGTCAAGGAGGATCTGTCCTCGCGCCAGATCCGCGACATCATCGAGCCGTACGTGCGCCGGGCGCTGCCGTCGGAGTGGATCAAGGCCGATACCGTCTGGCACATCAATCCGACGGGCAAGTTCTTCATCGGCGGTCCGGACGGCGACTGCGGCCTCACCGGCCGCAAGATCATCGTCGATACCTACGGCGGTGCCGCTCCGCATGGTGGCGGTGCGTTCTCGGGCAAGGACTCCACCAAGGTGGACCGCTCGGCGGCGTACGCAGCGCGCTATCTCGCCAAGAACGTCGTCGCGGCCGGTCTTGCCGACCGCTGCACCATCCAGCTCTCCTATGCCATCGGCGTTGCGCAACCGCTGTCGATCTATGTCGACACGCACGGCACCGGAAAGGTGGACGAGGCGAAGCTCGAGCAGGCTCTGGGAGAGGTGATGGATCTGTCGCCGCGCGGCATCCGCACCCATCTCGATCTCAACAAGCCGATCTATGCGCGTACCTCCGCCTACGGCCATTTCGGCCGGCCACCGGAGGCGGATGGCGGGTTCTCCTGGGAGAAGACCGACCTTGCCGACGCGATCAAGAAGGCTGTCTGACGCCGTCGTCCGAGGCGAAGAGCCATAGCCAATATGGGCAGCCGGCCGCACGTTGATGCGGCCGTTTGCTTTTTGGCGCCTCGACGTCCTATTTCCGCTATGGCCGCGCAAGCGGCCATGACGTTTCTGTTGCGAGACGCGCAAGGGGATCCTGCGCAGGCTATGCATTTTCTGTCATGAGCAAACGCGCGTTGGCGAAATCACCATGAGCGAAGCCGGAGCAAAATCGCTGCAAGTGTCCCAGGTGGAGCTGCGCTCGTTCGGGCGGCGGCGCGGGCGCGCGCTCAGCGCACGCCAGCAGCATTTGCTCGATGTCGTCTTGCCGCGGGTTGCGCTTCCCTTGGGGGAAGCCTGCCCGGCCGACGTGGCGAGCCTCTTTTCGACGCAGCAGACGGCCGTCTGGCTCGAAATCGGGTTCGGGGGCGGCGAGCACCTCGCCTGGCAGGCGCAGGCCAACCCGCAGGCTGGCATCATCGGCTGCGAGGTCTTCGAGGACGGCGTCGTCAAGCTGCTGTCGGCGATCGAAACGGGCGGGCTCGAGAACGTACGCATCAGCAACGAGGACGCACGGGGGGTGCTGCGCTGGTTGCCAGCGGCTTCCCTCGATCGGGTGTTCATTCTCTTTCCCGATCCGTGGCCGAAACGGCGACACGTGAAGCGGCGGCTGATCAACAGGGCGCTGCTGGACGAGTTGGCGCGGGTGATGCGGCCCGGGGGCGAACTGCGCATTGCGACCGACATCGGCGATTATCTGCGGACGTTGCTGATGGCGTTTCACGGCCATCCCGCCTTTGCCTGGCAGGCGGCCGGACCCGGGGACTGGCGCGAGCGGGGCGCCGATTGGCCGGGAACCCGGTACGAGGCCAAGGCCGTGCGCGAGGGCAGGCGCAGCTATTTCTTAAGATTTACCCGCGCCGACGAAGGCTGAGGCGCTCCCGAGGCGCGCCAGAGAAATCACTGGTAATGGCGCCTCTGGCCGATGGGCTCGCCGCTGGCCCACTTGCAAGGCTGGCCGCGATCCCGTAATATTCCTTCGCTCATGATCATCTCAACTGTCACGAGTGGGCCCCCGGGTCCGCTCTTTTTGTATTGGCATCACGGATCTAGCGAAGCTGTCCGATAATTCTTTGAATATGCATGCAGGCGACGAAAGCGCCCTGGGCGACCGGTTCATCGTGGAGAGCGGTGTCGCCGCGCGCGTTGCCGAGCTCGTCGAGCCGGTCCTCAAGGACCGCGGCTTCCGACTCGTGCGCGTCAGCGTCACCGGGCAGGACGGCAAGACGCTGCAGATCATGGCCGAGCGCGCGGATGGCACGATGACGATCGAGGACTGCGAGGCTATCTCAAAGGAAGTCTCGCCGCTGCTCGACGTGCACGATCCGATCGCGGGCGCTTATCGCCTTGAGGTTTCCTCGCCGGGTATCGACCGGCCGCTGGTGCGCCCTTCGGATTTCGAAGACTGGGCGGGCCATGAGGCCAAGATCGAGGTGAAGGAGCTTGTCGACGGGCGCCGGCGCTTTCGCGGCACGCTCGAAGGTTTCGAGGACGGCGAGGCACGCATCGAGATCGATCTCAAGGATGCCGGGCCAACCATCATCGGCATTCCCGTCGATCTCATCGCCGAGGCGCGCCTCGTGTTGACGGACGAATTGATCCGCGAGGCCTTGAGCCGCGCAAAGAAGGGCAAGGCACTCTCCGACGGCGCCGAGGCGCCGCCGCTGACGGACGCCGAGGAGGAATAAGAACCATGGCAATGGCCGGCATCAGCGCAAACAGACTGGAACTCCTGCAGATCGCCGACGCGGTCGCGCGAGAGAAGGCGATCGACCGCAAGATCGTCATCGAGGCGATGGAAGACGCCATCCAGAAGGCGGCGAAGTCGCGTTACGGCGCGGAGAACGACATCCGTTGCGAGATCGACCCGAAGACGGGCGAGGCGCGGCTGTCGCGCGTGCTGGCTGTGGTCGAGAACGTGGAGAACGACTCCACGGAAATCACGCTGGAGGATGCGCAGCGCCGCAATGGGGAAGCGAAGATCGGCGATCTCATCGCCGAGCCGCTGCCGCCGTTGGATTTCGGCCGCGTCGCCGCGCAGAACGCCAAGCAGGTGATCGTGCAGAAGGTGCGCGAAGCCGAGCGGGAGCGCCATTACAACGAATACAAGGATCGCATCGGCGAGATCGTCAACGGCACGGTGAAGCGCGTCGAATACGGCAATGTGATTGTCGATCTCGGCCGCGCGGAAGGCATCATCCGGCGCGACGAGATGATCCCGCGCGAGAACGTGCGCTACGGCGACCGCATCCGCGCCTACATCTACAACGTCTCCCGCGAGCCGCGCGGCCCGCAGATTTTCCTCTCTCGCGCGCGCCCTGAGTTCATGTCGAAGTTGTTCGCGCAGGAAGTGCCGGAGATCTACGACGGCGTCGTGGAGATCAAATCGGTTGCGCGCGATCCGGGCAGCCGCGCGAAGATCGCCGTCATCTCCAAGGACAGCTCGATCGATCCCGTCGGCGCGTGCGTCGGTATGCGCGGCAGCCGCGTGCAGGCGGTGGTGAACGAGCTGCAGGGCGAAAAAGTCGACATCATCCAGTGGAATCCGGATGCGGCGAGCTTCATCGTGAATGCGCTCGCGCCGGCCGAAGTGACGAAGGTGGTGCTCGACGAAGATTCCAACCGCATCGAGGTCGTGGTGCCCGAGAGCCAGCTCTCGCTCGCCATCGGCCGCCGCGGCCAGAACGTGCGCCTGGCCTCGCAGCTCACCGGCTGGGACATCGACATCCTGACCGAGCAGGAAGAGTCGGAGCGCCGCCAGAAAGAATTCTCCGAGCGTTCGACCATGCTCATGGAAGCGCTCGACGTCGACGAGGTGATCGCGCAGCTGCTCGTCACCGAAGGCTTTGCCTCCATCGAGGAAGTCGCGTACGTGGATCCGTCCGAGATCGCGCACATCGAGGGCTTCGATGAGAGCACCGCGGAAGAAATTCAGACGCGTGCCCGCGAGTACCTCGAAAAGCAGGAGGCGGATCGCGATGCGCGCCGCCGGGAGCTGGGCGTCGCCGATGAGATCGCCAAGGTGCGGGGTGTCACCACCGCGATGATGGTGGCGATGGGCGAGAACGGCATCAAGTCGCTCGAGGATCTCGCCGACTGCGCCACCGACGATCTCGTCGGCTGGACCGAGCGCAAGAAGGAAAAGGACGCCGAGCCCGTACGTCACAAGGGCGTGCTGGAGGGCTTCGACGTGGGCCGCAAGGAGGCCGAGGATATGATCATGTCGGCGCGCGTGCTTGCCGGCTGGATCACGGAGGAGGATCTTGCGCCTCCGGCGGTCGAGGGCGAGGACGCTGTCGAGGGCGACGACGCTGCCGAGGGTGAAGAGCCCGCCGGCGACGAAGCCGTCCAAGGCTGATCGGGGAATGTCGGCGAAAGGAGCAGAAGATTGGGTGTCACGGCGCTTGAAGATGCGGATGACGACGACGTGCGGGGCTCAGAGCGCCGCTGTGTCGTCACGCGACGCGAGCTGCCGCCCGACGACCTGATCCGCTTCGTCGCCGACCCGTCCGGCACCATCGTTCCCGACATCACCCGCAAGCTGCCGGGGCGGGGCGTGTGGGTGTCGGGTGAGCGCTCTGCGGTCGAGAAAGCCGTTAAAACCAATGCCTTCGCCAAGGGCCTGAAACGGCAGGTGAGCGTGCCGGCGGACTTGCCGGACCGGATCGAGTTCCTATTTGTAGACCGTCTCCTCAACGCCCTGTCACTGGCTAATAAAGCGGGCCTCGTCGTTACCGGGGCCGAGAAAGTCGAGAAGCTTCTCGACGGCGGGCGGGCCGTGGTGCTTTTGCACGGGGCGGACGGAAGTGCCGAGGGGCGGCGGAAGCTCAGCGCCAAGTTCACGGCCATTCAACGGGATAAGGATAAGCCCGCGCCTATTGTTGATTGGCTCACCATCGAACAATTGAGCTTGGCCATGGGCCGGTCAAATGTGGTACATGCTGGCCTCATACAAGGCGGAGCCACGAAAAGGTTTCTCAGCCAGGCCGAGCGCTTGAGGCGCTATCGGTCTGGCATTAGCGCATCCTGAAGGCAGGGTGCGGATCTTCGGAGTTGAACGAGCACAGCATGACAGAGACCAAGGACACCACCGACAAGACTCTCCGCGGAGGCGCGCGCAAGCCGTTGTCGCTGCAGCGGACGGTCGAGAGCGGCCATGTCCGGCAGAATTTCAGCCACGGCCGTTCGAAGTCTGTGGTCGTCGAAAAGCGCAAGACGCGCAAGCT
>DASRYA010000090.1:0-3044 GCA_035687305.1 Hyphomicrobium sp.
GCGTTTCGTTGAATCGCAGCGGCATTTTACAAAGCAAAAGGCGTCCCTCGATTTATCGCGGGACGCCTTTTTGATTCCGGATAGGCGTGAAGCGGGTGACCCGCATCCGCTGCGGAGCGCGCCGCCTCGGTCAGCGGTTGCTCTTTTTCGCGCGGTCGATCGCTTCGGTGATCAGCCGGCGCGCTTCCGCTGAATCGCCCCAGTGGTCGATCTTCGACCACTTGCCGGGCTCGAGATCCTTATAGTGAGCGAAGAAGTGCTCGATCTGCTGCGTCGTGATGTGCGGCAGGTCGGTGTAGTTCGCCACTTTGTCGTAGCGCATCGTCGTGCGGCTGCTCGGCACCGCGATGATCTTCTCATCGCCGCCGCCCTCGTCCTGCATCACCAGCACGCCCACCGGCCGGCAGTTGATGATTGCGCCGGGGAAGATGGCGCGCGTGTTGCAAACGAGCACGTCGATGGGATCGCCGTCGGCTGAAAGCGTGTGCGGCACGAACCCGTAATTTCCGGGGTAGCGCATCGGCGTGTAGAGGAAGCGGTCCACCACCAGCGTGCCCGATGCCTTGTCGAGCTCGTACTTGATGGGCTCACCGCCCACGGGCACCTCGACGACGACGTTGATGTCGAGGGGCGGGTTCAATCCGATCGCGATGGCGTCGAGGCGCATCAGTTCTCCACATGGTTGACGGCCGCCCGTGCGGCCCGGCTCACTGATGGACGAAGTGAGCGCTGCTGAACAGTCCCGCGCGCGTCGCAGCGGCGAGCAAATGGCCGCGCACCCGGGGGCAGGCGTCTCGGCTTTTCGTCCAACGCCGGGGTGCCAGCCGGGATCTGCTGGGGATAGGCAACCTATCCGCGCCCGCGACAGGCGAATCGGGCGATACCCTGGTTCTCAAAGCGTAGCGCCCGAAGTGTAGCACAGGCTCGCAGTGCCGGGGACTGCCTCGCTGTGTTCCGGATGAGGTGGGCAGGCCACGAAACGCGGGGGCCATGCCTCGCGTGCATGGCGGGCTGTGCCGAGCGCGGGGTTGCCGGCGAGGGGGAGACGAATGGCTATCCGCCAACTTTCGCCACAGACGATCAATCGCATCGCCGCCGGCGAGGTGGTCGAGCGGCCGGCGAGCGTGGTGAAGGAGCTGGTCGAAAACGCTCTCGACGCCGGCGCGCGCGAGATCGAGGTGGTTACCGCGTCGGGCGGGCTCGCGCTCATCCGCGTCACCGACGACGGCTGCGGCATGCCGCCGGAGGATCTCGCCCTGGCGGTGGAGCGGCACGCCACCTCGAAGCTTTCCGAGGAAGACCTGTTCGCCATCAGCACGCTGGGGTTCCGGGGCGAGGCACTGCCATCCATCGGATCGATCGCGCATCTCACGATCCTATCGCGGGCGCAGGGGGGCGAGGATGCCTTCGCGTTGACGGTCGATCGCGGCGCGAAGGGACCGGTGCGTCCCACGGCCGGCAATGCCGGCACGTGCATCGAGGTACGCGATCTGTTTTCCAGCGTGCCCGCGCGGCTCAAGTTCATGAAATCGGAGCGGGCCGAGAACATGGCCGTGAGCGAGGTGGTGAAGCGCCTCGCCATGGCGCATCCCACCGTCGGTTTCACGCTGACGATGGGGGAGCGCGCGAGCCTGCGTCTGCCACGCGAGGCGGAAGGGCCCGACGGTCTGCTGCAGCGCCTCGGCCGCATCATGGGTCGGCCGTTCATCGACGATGCGGTGCGGGTTGCGGGAACGCGGGAGAACGTGTCGCTGAGCGGCTTTGCGGGATTGCCCACATTGCACCGCCCGGATGCGGCGCAGCAGTTCCTGTTCGTCAACGGGCGCCCGGTGCGCGACAAGCTGCTGATCGGCGCGGTGCGTGCCGCCTATGGCGACCTCATTCCGCGCGGGCGCCAGCCGCTGCTCGCGCTATTCCTGGAGCTGCCGCCCGCGGAGGTGGACGTCAACGTGCATCCCGCGAAGACGGAAGTCCGCTTCCGCGATTCCGGCACGGTGCGTTCGCTGATCGTCAACGCGCTCGCGGCCGCGCTGCATGCCGAAGGCCATCGCGCATCGGCGGCCAACGGTGCGGCGACGCTGCATGAGCTGCGCCCCAACGTGGTGCCGTTCACCTCGGGATTCCCGCCGCCGTCCTCGCGTCCCGTTTATCCCGCGCGAAGTTTTGCGGGCGCGGGGCTCGCGGAAGCGGTGCAGGCGCCGCTCGACGTGATGGATGGCCCGAGCGCAGACGCACGCGCCTTCACCGCGCCAGCTCCCGAGGTGTTGCAGGATCGTCCGCTGGGCGCAGCGCGCGCACAACTACACGAAAACTATATCGTGGCGCAGACGCGCGATGGCGTCGTCATCGTCGATCAGCACGCCGCGCACGAGCGCCTCGTCTATGAGCGTCTCAAGGGGATGCTGAGCGCCGGGGGCGTCTCGCGGCAGGGGCTGCTCGTGCCGGTGGTGATCGATCTCGATGCGGACGAAGCCGCTGCGCTCACGGAGAAGGCCAGCGAGCTGGAGGAGCTGGGCCTCGTGCTCGAAGCGTTCGGCGCGGGGGCGGTCGTCGTGCGCGAAGTCCCGGCGCTGCTGGGCGACGGCGATGTCACCGGGCTCGTGCGCGATCTCGCCGCCGACATCGTGCGCGAAGGGATGAGCACCGCGCTGAAGGACAGGCTGCTCTCCATCTGCGCCACCATCGCCTGTCACGGCAGCGTGCGGTCGGGCCGGCGGCTGACGCCGGAAGAGATGAACGCGCTGCTGCGCGAGATGGAGGCGACGCCCTACTCGGGGCAGTGCAATCACGGGCGGCCGACGTACGTGGAGTTGAAGCTCGCCGATATCGAGCGGCTGTTCGGGCGGCGTTAGCTGCATACCGCATACGCCGTTGCCCTCGCGGGCCGCTGGCGCCGAGGCATGCAAAGAGCGGGGGAGACGGGGCGTAAAGGCACCGCGTCATTTTAGTTT
Organism: Hyphomicrobium sp.; assembly: GCA_035687305.1. Lineage (GTDB taxonomy): Bacteria > Pseudomonadota > Alphaproteobacteria > Rhizobiales > Hyphomicrobiaceae > Hyphomicrobium_A. Next base: position 2,952 of record DASRYA010000090.1, read on the forward strand.
TTATGCGGCGCTTTCACGCCCCGTCGCGCAGAGTGGCGCGGCCGTCCGATTGCGGGTGCCTTACTCCCGTACCGGTTGGGTTCCGGCTCCTGA
>DASRYA010000091.1:0-5356 GCA_035687305.1 Hyphomicrobium sp.
GTGCCTCTTGGCGCGGTAGGGGGCCCGATAGGCGCGCCGGCCGCCGTGGTCGAGGCGTTCGCAGAACCCGCTACGGGTTCCGCTCAGACAGCCGTAGCGTTCCAGCAACTCGGCGTCGCGCGCATTCGTCGGGCCGCCCGCCCGGGCATTGGCCCGCGCCGCTTCGACCTCCCAATAGGAATCCGCCGAGACGGTTGTCGGCGCCATGACGAAGACTGCCGCCGCCGCGAGAGCCATAGATGGTACAATTTTCATTCCCAACTCCTTAGAGCACGATCGCTTTTCTTCGAAGCGCGATGCGGCTCCAGCTGATTCACGCTTCGGACGGATAGGGTCCGAAGCGATCATGGTCTCGTGTGCATCCATCAGCGGATGCGGGGCGTTGCCCGTTACCTAAGCAGCGGCGCGGAGATTTTCAGTCCCCGCCAGGAAGAAAGCCGGTGCGAGGACCTAAACAAAACCGCTTCAATCCGAGGGGTTGGCCGCACGCACGCAGCGCCTGAGGAGCTGGATGCCCCGTTCGATCTGGCGCTCGTCGAGGCTGGCGTAGCCCATGAGCAGGCCCACCCTGTCGGGTCTCGGCGCGTCGGACTGGGGATCGAACAGGGGCGATACCGGATAGATGCCCAGCCCCATGGTGCGGGCACGCTTGATGATGGCGCTCTCCATGGCGTGCGGCACCGTCTTCAGCCAGACCACGATGTGCAAACCCGCATCGGCGCCTTCGATGGCGACCTGATCGCCGAACTCGCGCGCGAGCGCCTTGAGGAGCGTCGCGCGGCGCTGGCCGTTTCTGCGACGGACGGCGCGAATGTGCCGCTCGTAGACGCCGCTTTCGATGAGGCTCGCCAGCGCCTCCTGGTCGAATACGGGCGTGTGGCGGTCCATGAGCTGCTTGGCGGCGGCGAACACATCGACGAGCTGCGGCGGCACGACCAGATATCCGATGCGCAGCGTCGGCGAGAGGGTCTTCGACACCGTGCCGAGATAAATCACGTTGCCGGCATCACCCAGGCCGTAGAGCGGCGGGATGGGATTGATGTCGTAGCGATACTCGCTGTCATAGTCGTCCTCGATGACATAGGCGCTCGAGCGGTGCGCCCAGGCGAGAAGCTGATGCCGACGGCCCATCGGCATCACCGCGCCCATGGGAAACTGATGCGAGGGCGTGACATAGGCGAGCTGCGCCTTCGTCTTCCCCAGGCGCTCGGTGTTGAGGCCGCCGCCATCCACCTCGATGGAAATGGGGTTTGCACCGGTGGCGGCGAATATCCTGCGCGCCATCCCGTAGCAGGGATCTTCAATCACGAAGCGGTCGCCCGGATCGAGCAGCAGCCGCGCGCACAGATCGAGCCCCTGCTGGGATCCGTTGACGATCACGATCTGGTCGAGCTCGCAATGCAGCATGCGCGCACGCCAGAGGTAGCGTTGCAGGGCTGCGCGAAGCGGCCGCAATCCGCAGGGATGGTCGTAGGCGAGCGGCATGCCGCGCCGCGTGATGGCTGCGATGACGGCACGCTTCCAGGCAAGCGTCGGAAAATCCGACGACGCCAGATCGCCGTAGTGGAAGTCGGCGACGAGCTTGCGGGAAGGCTCACGCGCGCGCCGGGGAAAATTCGCCAGGCGCTGGCCGTAAGCCGCGAGGCGTACCGGGCCGGGCGGCGTCTGTGTGTCGGTGCTCGGCGCCTGTCGCAATATCGAGGACGCAACGCGCGGGCGCGCGCCGGGGCGAATGTCGATGAAGCCTTCCGCGGCCAGCTGCTCGTAGGCGGCGGTCACCGTGGTGCGCGAAACCGCCAGCTCGGCGGCATGCGCGCGCGAGGACGGCAACAGGCCATCTTGCTCATACGCGCCGCCGAGAATCTGGTCGCGCATGACCTCATATATCTGCCGGGCGCCCATGGCGGTGCGGCGCCTGGCTTTTCGCCTCTCGGTCTGGACCATCAATATTCCGGACAACTGGCCGTTCTGGATATTCCAGTTTGCAGCTATCCGTAGGGAAGGCAAGTGCAGCCAGGTGCAGCGGTGCATGACCTCTTATGAAATCGGCGGTGCCGCTGGCAGTCAGCCTACGGATGTCATGTTTGCAGAGCTCGTAGAGACAGCCACCAACCTCGCGACTTTCGCCGCCCCGGTATCCGTGACGATCGTGCGCAAATTTCGCTCCGCGCCGCATCGCGTATATGCCGCCTGGACGGAGCCGCAGCTGCTCGCCCGCTGGCTGGTCCCGGAGAGCGATACCGTCACGTCGGCCATCAGCGAATGCCGCAAGGGCGGACAGTTTCGTCTTTCGGCGCGGCACGCCAACGGGCAGCCGTATGTGCTGAGCGGACGCTTCGTCGATCTCGCGCAGGACCGCCGCGTGGTGCTGTCGTGGTTCTATGAAGGGCCGAGCGAGGCCTTGCGAAGCAAGCTTTCCATGGTCACCGCCGAGTTGCGCAGCATCGGCAGCGATACCACCGAGTGCACCGTGACGCACGAGCGGATCGGTTGACCTGCTACTCCGGCGTCGTGAAGCTCGATGTCGCGCAAGCGCATCAAGCGCCGGCGCGCACGGGAATTTCCCGGGCATTTTGCAGTTCAACATCCCCGGCTCCGCGCGGCGTCGATACGCGCGAATAATCCATCGATGCGCCGCGCTCCTCGGCGCCCCCGGGGGCGCCGCCGATGGCGCAGAGCGCTTGGATGAACGTGCTGATGCGTGGCAACGTGCGCCAGGCCGGGAATACGCGGCCTGATTGCGGGAAGCGCGTTACGCTCGCGCCCTGCTCCGGCATCCAAGAGATCCTCACGATCCTAGCTCTTCGCGATTGAGGCCGACGGATTTCCGGGGCTGCGGCAGTTCTGACTTAGAATTGCTTAGAACGGCCACTAGCGAACGCGTTCGGCCAACCGCGAGACAGGGGGACCCATGGGCGAGACCACCGGATCGGCCCGATTTTTCAATCCTTTGCGGGGTTGCGCGGGCGTCGCCCTCGCGCTTGCGTGCGCCGTAGCCGCGGGCATCGCACCGCAGGCCCTGGCCCAGCGCGCGGGCGGGCGCGGAGCGAATGTTCTCACGGCGGTCACCATCACCGACGTCAAGATCGAGCGGATCAACGAGCGGGTCGCGGCCGTCGGCTCGGCCCGGGCCCGCCAGCAGGTCACGCTCACCACCCGCGTAGCCGGTGTCATCGAGAAAGTGTTGTTCGAGGGTGGCCAGCTCGTCGAGGCCAACCAGCCGCTGGTCGAGCTGAATGCCGAACCGGAGCGCATCGCCGTCGAGACCGCCGCCGCGCAGCGCCAGGAGGCCGCCGATACGGTGGAGCGCTACAAGCAGCTCAACGAGGGTACGGTCACGCGGGTTGCCATCGCGCAGGCGGATACGGCGCTGAAGGTCGCCGACGCCGCGCTGCGCAGGGCGAAGGACGAACTCGACCGCATGACGATCAAGGCCCCGTTCAAGGGCATCATGGGATTGTCGAACCTCGATGCGGGCGACTATCTCGCCGTCGGCAGCCCCATCGCTCCGATCGACGACCGTTCGACGCTGCTCATCGAGTTTACCGTGCCCGAAGCGGTTGCCGGCTCCATGAAAGTCGGGCTGCCGGTGAGGGCGACGCTCGTGACGCGCCCGGGCGAGCCCTACACAGGAAAGCTTGCCGCCGTCGGCACCCGTATCGATCCGGTGACGCGCACCCTCGCCGTACGGGCTGAGATTCCCAATCCCGATCTGAAGCTCATTCCCGGCTCGACCTTTTCCATCTCGATCCAGCTCCCGGGCGAGGACCGGCCCGTCGTGCCCGCTCTCGCCATCCAGTGGGATCGCAACGGCGCCTTCGTCTGGCGGCTCACGGACAAAGAGGCGGTCGAGCGCGTCAATGTCGCCATCCTGGCGCGCGAGGGCGATCGCGTGAACGTCGATGCCGATTTGAAGGCCGGCGACAGGATCGTCGTCGAAGGCGGCAGCTTCCTGCGGGACGGGCAGACCGTTCGCGTGCAGGAAGGCTCTTGAGCAGCCGCACCGGGAGATGTCCGACGTGGAACAAAAACTAGACAACGCAGCCGGAGCTCCGGCTCAGCACGGCGGCGACGACGGCGGCTGGGTTGGCATCTTCGTGCGGCGGCCAATCCTGGCGCTGGTGCTCAACCTCCTGGTGATCATCGCGGGTATCGCGGCTTTCCAGGGCATCGAGGTGCGCGAGCTGCCGGATGTCGACCGGCCCGTCGTGACGGTGCGCGCAACGTACGCCGGCGCGACACCGGAAAGTATCGATTCCCAGATCACCGCCGTCATCGAAAGCGCCGTGTCGCGCGTGCAGGGCGTGACGGGCATCTCGTCCAGCTCGTCCTACGGCTCGGCGCGCATCACGATCGAGTTCTCCAGCAAGACGAACCTCGACACCGCGGCTATGGACGTGCGCGATGCCGTCGCGGGCATCGTCAACCAGCTGCCCAAGGACATGGAAGACGAGCCGAAGGTCGTCAAAGCCGACGCCGACGCCACGCCCATCATGCAGCTCTCGGTCTCGGCCGAGAAGCTCTCCGAGGGCGAGCTGACCGATCTCGTGCAGAACGTCATCGAGGACAAGCTCGCCGCCGTCGAAGGCGTCGCGGCTGCGAATTCCTACGGGCTTCGAACGAAGACGATCGAGGTGCGCGTCAATCAGACTGCGCTCGCCGCGCGTGGCATCAGCCTCGCCGAGCTGACCAGCGCCATTTCCAAGGCGGCGGTTACGGCCCCTTCGGGTGCGCTCGAGAACGCCACGCAACAGTTGCTGGTGCGTGCCGAGGCTCCGGTCGCCACGCCGGAGGATGTCGGCGACCTCGAGATCAACCCGCAGACGAAGGTGAAGGATGTCGCCTTCGTCCGCTGGGGATTTCAGGAGGCGACCGCCCTCACCCGCCTCAACGGCAGGACGTCGATCGGTATCGACATCATCCGCCAGGCGCAGGCCAATACCATCGATATTTCCGAGGGCATCAAAGCGGCGGTCGAGGATCTGCGCAAGTCGCTGCCCGCCGGGGTCGAGATCAACATCACGTCCGACGATGCCGTGTTCATCCGTGAATCCGTGCGCGAGGTCGTCATCAGCCTCATCCTCGCGAACATCATCGTCATCCTCATCATTCTCGCCTTCCTGCGCTCGTTCCGCGCCACCCTGGCGCCCGCGATCTCGATCCCCGTTTCGCTCGTCGGCACGCTCGCTGCGGTGTGGGCCGCCGGCTTCTCGATCAACGTGATCACGCTGCTGGCGCTCGTCGTCGCCACCGGCCTCGTCGTCGACGACGCCATCGTCGTGATCGAGAACATCGCCCGTCACCGCGTCATGGGCGCCGGCCCGCGGGCGGCGGCCGTTCTCGGCACCAAGCAGAT
>DASRYA010000092.1:0-34469 GCA_035687305.1 Hyphomicrobium sp.
GACTTCCAGTACGTGAAGGCCGGCGCGCTCATCAACTTCTGAGCCACCGACACTCACCTGAAGACAGCGGAAGCCGCCCACCCGGGCGGCTTCTTGCTTTTGCGCCACCGCGATCGCTCCCCCGATCTCAATCCGATCCAATCGGCGTCGCGGGCACTACCAGCGCGCAATGGCAGGTTGCTCTTGCTTACCGCGACCAGGATAGGCCGCCCTACCTCCGGCAGAATACGCCGACGACGACTCAGAGACGCCCGGCTTGCATCTACGTTAAACGGCCGCTCTTGACCGTATTAACGTAGAGCTGGGTGCCGGGAAGCCGCGCGAGGACGCGAGGCCGCGTACCCTCGTCCATGAGCGCGAAAGCCGTAGAGAGCCCATCGGCCAGTGCCGCGGTGGACGTGACCACGCTCAGATTGGTCGCGGGCTTGGCGCACCGGCCCGTTGCCGGGTTGAAGAGGTGATTGCAGCGGCCGTCCGCATTGAACTGAAACCCGTTGGCGCCCGTGGTGGCGACGGCCTTGTCGACGAGATCGAATGTGCGCGGCGGCTTCGCCGTCTCGATAGCCACTTGCCATGCGCCGCCGTCGGGACGATGGCCGACGGTGCGAATCTCGCCCATGTCGACCAGCGAGCTGGCTATTCCTTCCCGACGCAGGAGATCGACGACGCGGTCGGTGATGTAGCCCTGCGCGATTCCGTTGAGTGTCAGCCCCATACCGCGGCGTGCGAGCACGACGCGGTCGCGATTGAAGCTGACGTTGGACCAGCCGACGAGCTTCACAGCCGCAGCGAGCGCCTCCGGTGACGGTCCCGCGGGGTCGGCGTCAGGGGCGGCGAAGTGATCGGCATAGCACCGCCACAGGGGCTGGACAGTCGGGTCGAACGCACCGTCCGTCGCGCGCCAAACGTCATCGCATACACGGAAAAGCTCGACGAGCTCCACGGGAGGCGCGGCGAGAACACCATGACGGTTGAGCTCGGCGAGCGCCGTGTCGTCGCGGTAGATGCTGAAGATCGCTTCGAGGCGGCGGGCTTCCGCGACGGCGCGGCGTAACAGCTCCTCGCCCGCGCGGCGGTCGGGATGGCTGAGGCGGAGGGTTGCGACGGCACCGAGCATGACGCCGGTCCATTCGATCAGCGGTTCGGCGCCTCGGCGCGGCGAGGCCCCCAGCGGCACGAGCGCGGCGCCGCCCATGGCAGCGCAGAGGGCGATAACTTTCCGTCGATCGAGGGATGTCCGCATAGCTTTTCCTAGAGCATTTTCCGACGAAGTGGATGCCGGTTCGTCGCGAGAAAATGCGACCAATCAAAATCTAGGGCGTCCGATCCGATTCCATCGGAAGACGCTCTAGTGCTCGCCACCCGCGCCATGACTGTGCGGGTTTGCGGTATCGGTGTTTTCGGGCGCGGGCTCCGAACTCAAGACGTAGTCCTTCGGGACATCGGCAAAAGCGACGATCCGGCCGCCGTTTTCCGCCACGAACTTCTCCGCGTCGGCGCGGCTTGAAAATGGGACCGTCTCGGGCGCGCCCATGCCGCCCTGTTTGCGGCTGTCGATGACGAACAGCGCGCTGCGGGCTTCGATCCAGTTATCGGCGCCCGGGTGCTCCCAGCTCGGCGCCTTGCCCATATCGGACACGTAGATGGCGCGGATGTCCTTCGCCTCCTCGTCGAGCATCGTATAGGAGAACGCATCCCGCGCGGAGGAGAACCAGACCGGCACCTTCTGGCTCGCCAGGATGATCTGCCCTTTGGGGCCCGTGTGCTCCATGAGATCCATGCCGCAGTAATGGCCGATGGCCTCCGACGTGAGCGTCTGGGGCGGCGGCGTCTCGGTGGCCTTCTCCGCATCGCAGCCGGCTACCGAGAAGACGGCGAAGAGGAGCGCGACGAAGGACGGTATGCTCTTCATAACTCCCTCCTGGAAAATATCATGGCGGCGAACGCGAGCGGCACGAGCGTCCAGGCCGCGAGTGCCCCCAGCAGAAGCGCAGGGCTCAGGGTAACCGTTCCGGCGAGGCCGGACATGCCCGAGAAGCTGCTGACGTTCGCGGTCCCGGCGAGATTCAAAAGGCGATAGACGTCGGTGGGGTTGAGGAGCAGCAGGCCGCTGAGCGCCGTCGACGAGATCAACCGGCCCTGATCGACCACGAGCACGCCGAGAAGCCCCATGTCGAACACGATGACGAGCAGCAGCCAAACGCCGATGGCGATGCCGGCCGCGGTTGCGCGCTCACGCACGAGCACGCTCACCAGATAACCGATGGCGATAAAGGCGGCGCCCAGCAAGATCGAGGTGCCGATCATGGCGGCGAACGCGATCCAGCTTTGCGCGGTGATCGTCGACCCCGTCGCGGAGAGCGTCACCGCCGCGGTGCCGTACCCGAGCACGGTCGCAAACGCGAGTATCGCCAAATGGCCCGCAAACTTGCCGATGAGCACCTGCCCGCGGCTCACCGGATAGCTGAGGAGGAGAAGCATGGTTCCCCGCTCCGTCTCGCCGACGATGGCATCGTGCGATATCAGGAGCGCAAGCAGCGGCACCAGGAAAATTGTCAGGCTCGACAGGCTGACGATCACGACGTCGAGGGTGCGCGCGCCGACGGTTCCCACCGGCGCGCTGCCGAGGAACGTCAACGACAGAGCAAGGGCGGCGAGCAGCGCCGTCATCAGGAGAACCCATCGATTGCGCAGGCTCTCTTGAATCTCCTTCGCGGCAATCAGGTAGATGTTTCTCATGCCGCGCCTCCACGCAGGAAGTGGGCGTACAGCTCGTCGAGGGACGGCGGAATGACATCGATATCGTCGATGAGGTCGCCGGCGGTAGCGGCGCGGCGCAGAACCTCGATCTTCTGGGCAGGCGTGACGTCGAACTCCGCGCGATGGCCGTTGAACGTGCCCGTCGTTGCCGCCGCTCCCATCACCTCGCGCAGCTTTTCCGTACCGCCTTGGGTGACGGAAAAACGGATCCTCGCCGGCAGCTTGGCAATGCGCCGCAGCTCATCGAGCGTGCCATCCGCCACGAGGCGGCTGCGGCTGATGATGATAACGCGTTCGGTGCGCTCCTCGAGCTCGGTGAGCACATGGGAGGACAGCACGACCGTCGTGCCGCGAGCGCGAAGCTCGCCGATGATCTCGTAGAACTCCATGCGCAGGCCGGGATCGAGACCCGTGGTCGGCTCGTCGAGCAGCAACAGCCGGGGCGAGCCGATGAGCGCCTGTGCGAGGCCGAGGCGCTGGCGCATGCCTTTCGAATAGGTGCCGATCCGCCGATCCGCGGCTTTGGCCAATCCGACGCGGTCGAGCAACGGCCCGGTGCAATCCACCGGCTCCGACTTGAGGCGCGCGTAGAACGCCAGGACCTCCCGCCCCGTCAGCGCAGTATTGAAGGAGACGCTCTCCGGCAGATAGCCGAGCTTGCGGCGGGCTTCCGTGCTGCCCGCTGCGGGATCCTCTCCGAGGACGCGGATATTGCCCTCGTTCGGGCGCAGAAGGCCGAGCATCAGCTTGATGAGCGTCGTCTTGCCCGCACCGTTGTGGCCCACGAGGGCGACCGTCTGGCCCGGCTGGAGCGCGAACGATATGTCGGGCACGCCATCGACCGCGCCGTAGCGCTTCGTGACGTGAGAAATCTCGACCAGGGACGTCACTGCGACCTCGCGCTTCCATCGGAGCTTGGAACGACGGCCGGCGCCATCAGCGGACGGCTGTCGACGACACCGCCGGGCAGCAACGCTGGAAACTGCGCCTGCGCCCAGCGGATGATCTGCATCGCGGGGCTGTTGACGAGCACCTTTGCCTGCGGCGCAGTCCAAAGCACTTTATCGATGATGTCGTTGGGCCGGTACGCCGTATCGGCGATGCCATCGCCGTTGAGGTCGAAAGCCGGGTTGTCGCTCCAGAAGTTGCCGCGACCGTCCTTCGACCAATCGAGATACCGCGTGCCGACATACTTCACCTGGTTGCGATTTTGAACGAACGCGTTGCCGGTGATCTCGTTACCCTCCGATCCGGCGGTGAAGTGCACGCCGATGTCGCATCCCTCGAACCAGTTGTTGCGGAACTTGTTCTTGTTTGCGTTGTAGATGAAGACGCACTTCTCCGGCGCATTCCGAAATCCTGAAGTCTCCGTCGAGGAGGCCTCTTCCGCCGCGGGGAGGCCATGCTCGCGCGTATCGCCCTTGCTGCCGCGGAAGCCTCTCGTCACCCAGCGGATGGCCGGCAGCATACGCCCTTTGACCGTGTTACCCGTAATCTCGGAGTTGTTGGCGAAGTTGAACAGGAAGCCGTGGTTGAGATCGCCATCCGAGACGTTGTTCCGCACGCGAAGGCGGTGCGAGAACATGATGGCGAAACCCACGGTATTGCCGGTAGAGACGTTGTCTGCGATTTCGCTGTCGTCGGTGTACATGTAGTGAACGGCGAAGCGGAGCTTGCTAAAGCGGTTGCCGCGGAACACGTTCCGTTTGCTTGCAACGGAAAAGATGCCGTCGCGGCCAAAGCTGATGTCGTTATCTTCGACGCGTGCACCGGACGCGCTCCACACCGAGATGCCGTTGCCCGCCTCGTTGAGCCGCCCTTCCTCGATGCCGATGATCACATTGCCGCGCGCGAGCGAGTTCTCGGCGCCATGCAGGTAGATGCCGTAGAGATTGCCCTCCAGCCGGTTACCTTCGACGACGGCGCCGGCCGCGCCCTTCTTGACGAATACGCCGGCGTCCATAGTTCCGAGATCGCGGCCGGAGCCGCGTATCGTGAGACCGCGTACGATGCCGCCCGGCCCGGAAATGGTCACCACGCTGCCCTGCCCCGGCCCTTCGACGACGGCGCCGGGCTCACCTTCGAGGGTGACATTGGCGCCGACCTGGACCGGTCCGCGATGGATGCCGCGCGCAAGAACCACAACGTCACCCGCAGCCGCGCGGTCGAGCGCAGGCTGTGCTGCGCTCCCCGGCGGCACGGTCACGCGCTCGGCGAGCGCCGGCGTGGCGAGGAGGGCCGCCAAAGCGGCAGCCCCCCGGATTGTCCGTGCGCGTAGGTTCACCAAGTCTACCTCGGGTTAGGTGCCCTGCGGCTCGACCAGCATCCGGCCCTGCATCTCCATGTGCATGGCATGGCAGAACCAGCTGCAATAGTACCAGTGCACGCCGGCTTTATCGGCTCTGAACGTCACCGACGAAGTTTGCTGCGGGCTGATCTCCATGTTGACGCCGTAGTTCACGATGCAGAAGCCGTGCGTCAGATCCTCCACGTCGTCGACGTTGGTGACGCAGACGGTCACCTCGTCACCCTGCTTGACGGTGAACTTGTCGAGACCGTAGGCGGGAGCCGCCGAGGTCATGTAGACGCGCACTTTGTTGCCGTCACGGATGACCTTGTTGTCCTCCTCCAGCTTGATGCCGTCCGCAGCGGCCTGCTTCACGGTATCGGCGAAGAACGGGTCGTCCCGCTTCCACACATGCAGCGGATTGATCTTCGAGCGATGCACGATGGTCGCATCGTGCGGCTCGGCGAAAGACGGCCCGTCGTGGACGATCACCATCTGGTCGCCGGAGATGTCGATGAGCTGGTCGTTCTCGGGCTTCAGCGGACCGACATTGAGGAACCGGTCCTTCGAGAACTTGTTCAGAGAGATCAGCCACTTCCCGTCGGCTTCCTTCGTCTGCCCCATGGACGAGTGGTTGTGGCCCGGCTGGTACTGAACGTCGAGCTTCTGCAGGATCGGGTTCACCGCCTCACCCTTGTGGGCGCGCTTTGCCAGATCGATGTTCCACTTCACCACCTGGCTATCGAGGAACAACGTCGTATAGGCGTTGCCTTTGCCGTCGTAGGCGGTGTGGAGCGGCCCGAGACCCAACTCGGGCTCGGCCACCACGACGTCGCGAGGCTGAATCTTGTCGTCGAACAGATCCGGAAGCTTGCGCGCGTCAAAGACGGTGCACGTCGGCGAGAGCTTTCCGTTGGCGATGAAGTGAATGCCGTCCGGTGCCGTGTTGATGCCGTGCGGGCTGTTCGCAACCGGCACGTAGCGCGTGTAGGGCGAGCCATGGCGGCCATCGAGAACCGGCACGCCGCCGATCTTCTGGTAATCGCCCTTCTTGACCGCTTCCTCGATGCGCTTCAGGTCGAAGATGACGACCCAGTCCTGCTCCTTGGCCATCATCTCCGCGAGGGTCACACCCTCTTCCGAGTTGTAGCAGGTGGACCAGGCGTATTTGCCCTGATAGTCGCAATCCACGTTGTCGAGGTTGCCATCGACGCGGATCTGCCAAGCGACCTCCATCGTCTCGCCGTCGACGGCCGTGAACAGCGACATGTATTTCGTCGGATCGTCGAGGACTGTACCGTCGTTCGGCACCGGCACGCGATCCTCGCCGTTGCAGAAAACGTAGCCGGTCTTCGGATACTTCTGTACGCGCAGACCATGCACCGTCGACTGGTTCGGCAGCTGAATGATCTTGTCGCATTTCATGACGTCGAGCCGGATGCGGCACACGCGCGTGTTGGCCTTGTCGTTGGCGTATACGTAGCGGCCGTCATAGGTGCCGTCGGTGAATGACAGATGCGGATGGTGCAAGTCGCCATTGACATAGCTGCCGCCGCGGGTCTTCAGAAACTCGCGCGACTCCGGCGTCAGGTGTTCGGTCAGCACCTTGAGGCTTTCATTCGTCTGGCCCCAACCGGTGGCGCTGCAGCGGTTGAACACGGGAACCCGCATCAGCTCGCGCATCGAGGGCAGACCGAGAATCCGCATCTCCCCGCTCTGTCCGCTCGACGTGAATACATAGTATTCGTCGAGCTCGCCGGGAGCGACCGAGGCATGGCCGGCCGCGCTGCTGGCGGCGGCCGCAGCCGTCGGAACGGCCGTATCGACGAGACCGGCGATACTCAACCCACCCGCAGCACCGACGACGCCCGCCGTAGCAGCCGCGGCGGTCGTCCGATTGAGCATGTCACGCCGCGTCAGGGTCGGCTTTTTCTGCTCGTCATCGTGCATGAGAACCTCCTGTAGAACTCTTCTTTGCTTGGCGAAATTTCGCCGGTTCGTGAATGACCTTGCCGAAGTAGGTGATGAGCGGGCGATTGGGCTGCGGTAGCGTGCCTTCCGGGGTCGGCGATAGAGCGTCGCGCTTCTCGCGCTTCAGCCGTATCTGGATCATGTGCGGGCACCGGTGATCGTCCCAGTAGAGCTCCTGGCAATGCATGCAGTAGATGCACTCGTTGACGTTGATGCGCCCGTTCGGATGGATCGACTGCACCGGGCATTCGTTTGCGCAACGCTGGCAGGGAGAGCCGCATTCGGGCCAGCGCCGAAGCCACTCGAACATCCGCAGGCGACCCGGAATGGCCAGCGCCGCTCCGAGCGGGCACAGGTAGCGACAGAAGAAACGCTCGATGAAGAGCCCGGCAGTGAGAAGCGCCAGCGCGAACACCACGAATGGCCAGTCGCGCACGAATTTCAGGATGATCGCCGTCTTGAACGGTTCGACCTCGGCGAGATGCTCGGCCGCCGAGAATGAATAGAGCGACATGCCGAAGAGCCCGAGAAAGATCACGTACTTGATCGGCCACAGGCGCTCATGCAGATCCCAGGCGACGCGGAACTGCGGCACGCCGAGTGCCTTGGCGATCGAGTTCGTCAACTCCTGCAGGGCGCCGAACGGACAGAGCCAGCCGCAGAATGGACCGCGCCCCCAGAACAGCAGCGATACGGCGACCGACGACCAGAGGATGAAGATCAACGGCGCCGTCAGGAAATACTCCCAGCTGAAGCCGGTCAGCAGCGCGTTGGAAAACGTCAGCACGTTCACGACGGAGAGCTGCGCGTTCACATACCAGCCGAGCCAGACCAGTGTGAACACGAGGAAGGCGCGGCGCACCCAGGTGTAAATGGCTGGTCTGCGTACGAGCGCGTTCTGAAAGAAAAAAATCCCGGTAAGAACGATGATGGCGAGGGCCGTGATGGCGACGGACACCGCTTCGCGCCGCCACATCTGTTTCCAGAGCGGATCATCCTCCATCGCACCGGCGTCAGCGCCCTCGACTGGCGGAGTGGCATGGGGGGACGTCGCTGGAACTGCAGGTACGCTTGCCTGGGGTGGCGCCTTTTTCTCGACGAGCAAGTCGGGCGGCAGCGTGTACGCCAGTTCGAAATTGAGGAATGCCTTGTCGCGGGGTCCCGTCAGGCGCTGGACCATGAGATCGAGCGTCCACGGCTCCGTCGGATCGAAGGCGAAGTCCTCGGGGACGACGAAAAGGCTGATCTCCCGCAGCGCAGGCGCGCCTGCCGCCTCGATGGCGCCCAACCGCTCATGGTTGCGGTCGCGGAAACGCGTGCCGGATCCATCCTGCTGCAGCTCGATGCGATCGAAGATGCCACCGCGCACATAGCCGGAGCCTTTGAAGGAGTAATGGCCCTCACCGGCAACCAGGATGGCTTGCTGCCCCGGCTTGAGGCGATCTTTCAGGCGCGCATAGCCCGCTTCTCCGAGCAGGCTCTTGCCGATTGCCGGCACGCTCACGAGCGCGGCATAGAGGTCTATGAAGGTATCTTCGGGATCACCCTTCTCCGGGTTGGCGATTGCCCCCTTGTTACCCGACCGTTCGAACGCGGCATTGATGTCGCCGACGGTCAATTTGAGCCGGCGGACCGATCCGTCACCGAGGAGGCTCTGCCAGTCCCGTCCGCCTGGCGCATCCATATTGATGGCCATCATCTTCGCAGGAGCGGCGCCACCGGCAGCCGACGCGCCCGCCTCTCCGGCCGCGATCCGTCCCGTCCGGATCAGGCGTACCGCCGAGCGCACGATGCTGTCGGCCATGACGAGAACAGTGACCGTTGCTCCACTGACGATGTCGGGCTGGGGCGCGCGCTCCGCTCCCGCCGCGATCGGCCCGATCTTCGTGCCGATGAGCTTGTTCATCGCTTCGACGACATGCTTCTCCGGCACCCCGACGAGAACGATCGGCTCTTTATGCTCCATCAGCTTGAAGCCGGTGAGAACACCCTGCATGTCGATACCGATGAGGATGTGTATCGGCTTGCCGGAATAGCCTACTGAGCCCGTGAAATCGGAATTCAAATAGACGAAGCCGATCTGCTCGCTGGCGGAGAAAACCGGAACAATAGGCGGCTCGCCCTGGGGCTCTCCGAAACGTGTCGCCTGCGGGAAGAAATCTTGCGGAGTGACCTTTCCTATGTAGGTCGCAAGCCGCGATTGCGCGGATGCCGGCACAACCGCCGCGCACTGCAGGATTGAGAGGGCCACGACGAGAAAGATCCAACGCGCGAGTTTCGCGGCCAAAACAACACCTCTTCAGTCACAGACAGACAATCCAACATGCATAGTCATATTCGCATTGACCTCGCTCAAGAAGGAAAGCACCCTCATGCATAGGGTCGGCTGTCGTTCCTTGAGAATCGTGGTGCCATGACATCCTTGAAAGACGAGCCCGCTGGCCAAGTCCGCTCGATGGAAGAGTTTTTTTCGATCGCCCACGCGATGGAGCTGGATGCGGCAACGCGCTACACCGAGACATCGCGACAGCTTCGCATGCAGGGTGAAACCGCCCTGGCGAACCTGTTCGACGAGCTTGCCGAGACGGAGCGCGGCCACATCCGGCAAGTCGATGATTGGGCGAGCCACGAGCACACACCGGCGGACGCGACGCCACCTTGGGAACTCCCCGATACATTTGATGCAACTCCCGACGAGATGGCGGGCACAAGCCTCCTGACGCCCTATCAGGCGCTTGCATCCGCGGTACGTCACGAGCAGCGATCGTTCGCATTCTGGACCTATGTCGCCGCGCATGCCGAGTCACCCGACGTCAAGGATGCGGCGGAACGGATGGCTCTGGAGGAGCTCGAGCATGTCAGCCTTCTGCGCCGTGAGCGCCGCAAGGCGTTCCATGCGGGCCGCGCCAGCGGAGAGCCGGCCGGCGAGGTGCCGGTTACCCTCGCCGCGCTTGCCGCATGCGAGCGGCACTTGGCAGGCCTCATCGAGAGCGACGTCTCTTCGCCGTCGCGGCGCGTGTTGACTTCGTCGCTTACGGCTGCCGCACGCAGCTCTGCCTCGAAGCTGGACGCGCTGCACGCAAGGGAAGCGATTGAATTTTCAGCGCCGCCGCTTCCCTCCGATGGGCCGCGCGAAGTCGGCGCCCTCATGGAGTATCTGGCGGAGGCGTACTTGCGTCTCGCCGAGGTGTCGCAAGACGGAAACGTGCTCAGCTGCGCCCAGGAGCTTGCGAATAGAGCCATTTACAGGCTCGGCGCGCTGGCGCCGGAGCTGCGCCCCGATGCAACGGAGTAGCTCTGCGCGCGCATCGTTGCCGCATAACCGCGGCAAGGCGCGACGCCGATAGCACCGCTATCAGCCATCGACATCGGACGCCGCGGTGCGAACCATCTTTGCAGCGCGCGTCGCAGCATCCGCCACCTCATCGAAAAGCATCGCCATTTCCTCAAAAGCGGTCTTGTCTGTTTCGTGCTCGTTGATGTCGTCGAGCTCGGAGAGAAAGCTCAGTTGCGCTCCGATCCAATCCCGTTGCCGCCGCGCCTCCGCCAGTGCAGCTCTCAACTCGCGCATCTGCTCGAGATCTTCGAAGCGGTCGAGCGCACCGCTGATCTTTTCCCGGCAATCGCAGTGCTGGTAAAGGGACGACAGAACGCGGCGCAGACGATGGAAGACATGCTCAGGGTGTGAGGTATCTACGAGCATTGGCTTGCCCCATTCAGTGACAGTGACGCTGTTTTGGTCAAAGCGGGTTGGGCGCTGGTCGCGGCGGGGCGAATGCCCTCGGTTCCATCCCACGCCGAGGAGAGCCGCGGCGTGACGATGTCCAATAGATCGACTGCGCGGCGCGCGATCTGATCGATGATATCCGCGGCGGAGCGCGGCATGAGATAGAAGCTGGGAACCGGCGGAGCGATGATCGCACCGCACTCCGTTACGGCCACCATGGCGCGAAGATGCCCCAGATGCAGCGGGCTTTCGCGCGCGATGAGCACTAGTCGCCGCCGCTCCTTGAGGTGCACGTCCGCGGCGCGCGTGAGCAGGTTATCGGTAACGCCGCTTGCCACGCAGGCGAGCGTCCTCATCGAGCATGGAGCGATGATCATGCCGCCCGTGGCGAACGAGCCGCTGGCGATAGCAGCCCCGATATCGTTCACCTCGTAATAGCGTGTCGCGTACTCCCTGAGGCGATCCAGCGCGTCCGCACCGACCTCGTGCGCCAGCGTCCGCTCGCCCGCCGGCGAAACGACGAGGTGCACCTCCGCGCTGCCGACGGCATTGAGCAGCTCGGCAATGCGCACACCTATGCCGGCACCCGATGCGCCACTGATGCCGAGCACGATGCGGTGGGATGTCATGCGAGGGCCGCTCCGCTGCCGGCTCCCGCGGGGAGATCGAGGCCAAGCTCATGCCACAGCGCATCGACCCGCTTCGCTACGCTGGAATCCATGCCGAGCTTACGTCCCCACTCCCGGGTCGTCTCGCTGTCCAGCTTGTTGGTCGCGTCGAGGCCGAGCTTGCCGCCGATACCCTCCGCAGGCGACGCAAAATCCAGGTAGTCTATGGGCGTGTTGTGAATGTGCATCGCGTCGCGTGAGGGATCCATTCGGGTGGCCAGCGCCCAGGATACGTCGGCCCAGTCACGTACGTTGATGTCATCGTCGACGACTATGATCAGCTTCGTGTAGGAGAACTGCGGCAGCATCCCCCATAGCCCCATCATAATACGGCGTGCTTGCCCCGCATAGGTCTTGCGGATAGAAACTATCGCGATACGATATGAGCAGGCGTCGGGCGGAAACCAGCAGTCCACGACTTCCGGCAGCTGGCTGCGCAGGACCGGCACAAAAAGCTCGTTGAGCACCGTCCCGATCACCGATGGCTCGTCGGGCGGGCGGCCGGTGAACGTCGAAACGTAAAACGGCGCCTCCCGCGTCGTGATTGCGCTCACCTCCATGACCGGGAAATCGGCAACCGAGTTGTAATAGCCGGTGTGATCGCCGTAGGGACCTTCCGGCGCGGTCTCGCGCGCGGATACGAACCCCTCGATCACCATCTCCGCATCGGCTGGTACGGTGAGCGGCACGGTCAGGCACTGCGTCAGCCGCGGCCGTTCTCCACGCAGGACCCCGGAGAACCCCAGCTCCGATATGCCCTCGGGCAGCGGCAACACCGCCGACAGCATCGTCGCCGGATCGGCGCCGATTACGACGGCAACCGGCATATCCTGGCCCGCTGCGGCCCAGCGCCGATGGTGGCCCGCGCCCCCGCGGTGGGGAAGCCATCGCACGATCGCACGCTTTGGCCCCAGCACCTGCATGCGGTAGACGCCCATGTTGACGTCGCGGTTCGCTTCGTCTCCGGGTGGCTTCGTGATGACGAGTGGCCACGTAATCAGTGGCGCCGGCTCGTGCGGCCAGCAGGTTTGAATGGGCAAGGTCGAAAGATCGATTTCGCCGCCCCGGTAAACCCGTTGCTGCACCGGCGCCCGTGCAACGGTAGTCGGCATCGTCGCGTAGGCAGCCTTCACGAGCGGCCAGCGGCCGAGCACGCCGCCGACGCCGTCTACGGGCCTCATGTTCCGCAACGCCGCCAGCCGCTCACCGAGGGTGCGAAGCCCATCGACTTCGACGCCGAGCCCCCAAGCCACGCGCTCGGCAGAGCCGAACAGGTTGACGATAACGGGCACGTCGGACGCGCGCCCATCGGCATGCACGGCTCTTTCGAAACAGAGCGCAGGTCCGCCTGCGCAAAGCGTGCGCCTATGTATTTCGGTCATTTCATGCACGGTCGAAACCGGCGTCCGAATCCGCACAAGCTGGCGATTCAGCTCGAGGTAGCCGAGAAATGCGCGCAGATCGCGAAATCGCGGTAGATCGCGCATTGCGCTTCCCCTGCCATTCTCACGCGACTATGGCTCACCTTTTTGCCCCCGAATTGATTTCGGTTAGGCCACTTTGAACGCCCTGGCCTAAACGGAGGTATGAGCCAGACATCGCAGACATCACCGCATGCGCTGCCAGCGATTGTCGTATGGGCGATGCGGCAGCTCCCGTTGCTTCCGCTGCGGCTTTCCTTGCAGCGGCTTTCGGCGAGCATCGCGCGCCGGCACCCGCAACTCGCCGAGCGCCTCGAAGCCTACCGCGATTGCGGCATCAGGATCGCGCCGACCGATGCGCCGTTTGCGATCATCATCGAGCCCCGCGCCGGCGATATCGCGCTGCACGTCGGCCGCCATCTCCAATCCAGCTCGGTCGTTGCAACCATTCACGGCCCCCTCCTCGCGCTGCTTGGCCTGGCGGACGGCACGTATGATGGCGATGCGCTGTTTTTCTCGCGCGACATCTCCGTCGAAGGGGATATCGGCGCCGTCGTCGCCCTACGCAACGCCATAGACGACGCACAAATCGACTTTGTCGACGAGATCGCCGCGAGCATAGGGCCACTGGCGACCCACGCGGTCAGCGTCGCGAGCGAACCTCTCGGGTCCCTCAAACACAAACTCTTCTCACAACGCACGTGAACGGCGAGGTTATGTCCATGGGTGCATCGGAAGGCGCGCTGGAGCTCGTTTGCCCCGCCGGGACACCAGCCGCGCTGCGCGCAGCCATCGAAAGCGGTGCCGACGCGGTTTATTGCGGCTTTCGCGACGAGACCAATGCGCGGAATTTTCCCGGGCTGAACTTCAGCCGGGACGAGCTGCGCCAGGCCATCATGTTTGCGCACTATAAAGGCGCGAAGGTGCTGGTCGCGATCAACACCTTCCCGCGGGCCGGCGATACCGGGCCGTGGCTCCGGGCGGTAGATGACGCTGCTGCGTTCAATGCCGACGCCGTCATATTGGCCGACCTTGGGCTACTGGCCTATGCCGCAGAAAAGCACCCCAACCTTCGCCTTCACCTCTCCGTCCAGGCGGGCGCGGCCAATGCGGAAGCCATTGCCTTCTATGTGGAAGCATTCTCGGTCAAGCGCGTCGTGCTTCCCCGCGTGCTGAGCGTCCCTGAAATTGCGAAGATGACGCGGGCCGTACCATGCGAAACCGAGGTCTTCGTGTTCGGTGGTCTTTGCGTCATGGAGGAAGGGCGCTGTTCGCTTTCCTCCTACGCCAGCGGCAAGTCTCCCAATATGCACGGCGTTTGCTCGCCCGCGAGCCACGTGAGCTATAAAGAGGAAGGTGGGTCTCTCGTCTCGCGCCTTGGCGACTTCACTATCAATCGTGTGCCCAGCGATCAGTCTGTCGGCTACCCCACGCTCTGCAAGGGGCGGTTCAAGACGAAATTCGGCGCGGCCCATATTTTCGAAGATCCGGTCAGCCTCGATGCGCGCGTGCTGCTGCCCGCGCTGCGTGACGCCGGCGTGAAAGCTCTCAAGATCGAAGGGCGCCAGCGCGGACGTGCCTATGTCAGCGCCGTTGTCAAAACCTTCCGCGAGGCCGTCGATGCGTTGGAGCGGGGCGAGGCCGCGCCGAGCGGGGCTCTTACGGCCCTTACCGAGGGGCAGAGCGCGACTTGCGGCGGATACTTGAAGACGTGGCGATAACCGGTGCGACGCCCATGATGCCAAGAGCGATTACCCTCACCATGGGACCGGTGCTGTTCAACTGGCCCGCCGAGCAATGGCGCGACTTCTATTTCCGAATTGCGGATGAGGCGCCCGTCGAGCACGTCTGCGTCGGCGAGGTCGTCTGCTCGCGCCGGCAACCGTTCTACAACGGCGTCATCGCCGATGTCGTCGAGAGGCTGGAACGGGCGGGCAAGACCGTTCTCCTCAGCTCGCTCGCGCTGCCGACGCTCGACCGCGAGCTGCGCTCCGAGAGCGCGTTGCGCGAAAGCTCCCAGATGATCGAAGCCAACGACATCTCGATGCTGCGCTTGCTCCGGCCCCGCCCCCACGCCATCGGGCCGCTCGTCAATGTCTACAATGAACGTACGGCCCAGTTCCTCGCAGCGCACGGGGCCGCACGGATCTGTCTTCCGCCGGAGCTTCCCCTCGCCTCGATTGAAGCGATTGCGAAGGCTATCCCCGAGACCGCCGTCGAGGTGTGGGCCTTCGGCCGCGCTCCGCTCGCTATATCCGCGCGCTGCTACCATGCGCGCCTCCATGGGCGCATGAAGGATTCCTGCCAGTTCGTCTGCGACCAAGACCCGGATGGGCTCCCCGTCGCGACGGTCGACGACCAGAAATTTCTCACCGTCAATGGCGTCCAGACGCTCTCGCACACCTATTGCTGTTTGCTGAACGAGGTTGCCGCGCTCGCGGATGTCGGCGCGGCATCGCTACGGCTATCGCCGCACACGGTCGACATGGTTGCGATCGCGCAGCTTTTCCGGGATGTCGCAGACCGGCGTCGCGAACCTCAATCCGCGCTGACCGCATTGCGCGCTATTTGCCCCGACGTCGATTTTTCCAACGGCTTTATCCATGGCGACGTCGGTGCACGCTTCGTGACGGCGTGATCCGCGGGTCATCGCGCCTGCGCTAATCGCCGCCGCCTAGTTCAGTGAGGATACGGCGCGCCGTACCTGCGCCTCCACGGACGAGGGCGGTATGGATCTGCACCAGCGAGGCGCCCGCCGAGAGCCTCACCTTCACGTCCGCGGCAGATGCGATGCCGCCCACCGATATTACGGTGCCGCTTCCGAACTTGGAACGCGCCGCCGCGAGCTGCTGCAGCGTCGCTGAAGACAGAACGACACCGGAAAGCCCGGCTTCGCGTACGGCATCGATGGCTCGCGTTGGCGCGGTATCGGATGCATAGGAGAGCTTCACAAGCAGCGGTACGTAGCACTCCGTCTGCCGGTCGAGATCGAGCCACCGCGTTGCCAGTTGCTCAAGAAGGCCTTCCACGCCCGGCGTTTCACAGGTTCGCCCGTGGAATGGCGAGCTGAGATTGGCGACGACGTAGCTTGCGCTCTCCCAGACGTTCGCAAGCATGGCTACGTAGTCATCGATGACCGGCTGGCTTATGCCCTTTCGGGCGCTGCCGATACTGATACCGATTTGGACGTTCGCTTCCGCCGAAACGGCCGGACACACGTGCCCATGCTCTGGCGTTAGCGTGCCGATCTCGATGTGACCAAATCCTAACCGCACCAATGCCGGAAGGCGCCTGCCGGTCCGATCGAAGCCGGCGGCGAGACCCAAGGGGTTCCGAAACTGAAGCCCCATAGCAGCTACGGGGCGGACAAGCGGCACATCGCTGTGCATAGAGGTCGCTGCCCGCTGGGCCTCGGGCACGAGCTGCGGTGTCTCATCCGCCGCCATCAGCTGTTGCGCGCCCGAAATTCATCCATGAACGCGAGCAACGCCTCGATGGCTTCATCCGGCGTTGCGTTGAAGATGGATGCACGCAGTCCGCCCACGCGCACATGGCCGCGCAGGTGCAGGAGCCCATGCGCATCGGCCTCGCGCGCGAAGGCTTCTTCGAGCCGCTCGTTGGGAAGATGGAAGCAGACATTCACCGCCGAGCGCGCATCGCACGCGACGGGAGATCGGTAGAACCCGCTTCCATCGATTGCCGCGTAAAGCTTCGTGCTTCTCTCCAGGGCTCGCGCAGACGCAAACTGAAGGCCGCCGCTCTCGACCAGCCACCGCAGCATACGGGCCGCGACAATGATCGCGAGCGTCGGCGGCGTATTGACCTTCGATCTCGCGGCGGCCTGCAGAGCAAAGTTGAACGGCACCGGTATGTCGGCACGTGCCCGGTCCAGTAGATCCGCCCGCACGATCACGATCGTCAGACCGGTCGCGCCGAGGGATTTTTGCGCGCTCGCATAAATGAGCCCGAAGCGTTTCACCGGAACCGGGCGGGTGAGGAAGTCGCCGGTCATATCGACCACCAGCGGCCCTTCGCCACCATCGGGGAAATCGCGGAACTGAAGCCCGTTGGCCGACTCGTTGCTGGTGAAATGGCAATAGGCGGCGCCCCGCTTATGGCGCCACGTGCCGGGGCTCGGCGGTCGGGTCGCGGTGCCCGTGGCAACGACGCGCACGTGGCATGCGCCGTTACCACCGCCACTGCATCCTCCTTGCGCTTCTGCGATCGCCCGCCGCGACCAATATCCGCTCTCGACATATTCGCAGTGGCTCGCCGAGCCGCGCAAATTCAGCGGCAGCATTCCAAACTGTGCCGTCGCCCCACCTTGCAGGAAGAGCACCTCGTAGGACCGCGGTATTCCCAACAGAAGCCGCAGGTCGTTTTTGGCTGCTGTCAGGACCGCTTCGAATTCCGCGCTCGTGAACGGGATCTCGAGCGCGGAGATGCCGCGTCCTTCCCAGTCGATAACGTCGCGCGCGATCTGCTCCTTCACCCTCGGCGGTAATGGGCAGGAACCGGCCGCAAAACTGAAGACGCGCGTTGCCATTGCGCCTCAGAAGATGCTTCCGCCGTGTGCGCCCGCGATCATCAGCGTGAGCGTAACGAGCGAAAGCACCGTGTTGACGCGGGAAGACAGGAACGTGATGCGCGCGCAGCGCAGCCGTTCCGAAACGTCGGCCTCCACAAAGCCCAGAACTTTCTTCTGGTGCGGCCACAGCACCAGCCACAGGTTCGCGACCATGAGCATGCCGATCCACGCGCCGCAGCCAATGATGGCCGAAGAGTGCGTAAGCGTGAGCGCGTCGAGCAAATCGCCGCGACGCCATAGCAGAAAGATTCCCGTCGCCCACACGACGAGCGATGCATGACGAAATATTCCGTGCTCTCGCTTCGACGCGGCAATGAAGACTTCACGCGCCGCTTCTGGAGGATCGGCCGGCAGAACCTTGCGGAACACCGGGTTGTTGACCACGTTGACCCAGTTGTGTCCGATCCAGATGATCACGCCCGAGATATGCAGCCAGCGTGCGGCAAGATCAAAGATTGTCAGTTCCATTTAGCGCTTTCACTCTGCCCAACCTGCACGCCCGCCGTTAGCATCTGTTCGCATCTTCCGGCGGGGCGACGCCGCGCTCACGCATCACCAGCTTGTTCTGCTCCTTGGCGCCCCGCTCCTCCGCGCGACCGATCAACTTGTCGATGACGTGCCGGTGCTGCGACTTGGAACACACAGGGTCGGTGTTCGCCGCATCACCGGTGAAGAGATAAGCCTGGCAACGGCAGCCGCCGAAATCCCGCTCCTTCTCGCTGCAGCTCCGGCACGGCTCCTTCATCCAGCCATCGCCGCGGAACGCGTTGAAGGAGGGCGATTCCTTCCATATCCACTCCAGCGAGTGATTGCGCACGTTTGCGAACTCGATGCTCTTGATGAGCCGCGCCTCCTGGCAGGGAAGCGCTGTTCCGTCGGGCGCGATGGTGAGATGGATGGAACCCCAGCCGTTCATGCAGGCTTTCGGGCGCTTATCGTAGTAGTCGGGGACGACGAAGAAGATCGTCAAACGCTTTCCGAGGCGTTCGCGCGCCGCATTGACCGCGGCTTCCGAGCGGGCGAGCTGCTCGCGCGTCGGAAGCAGCTCGGAGCGGTTGAGCAGCGCCCAGTTGTAGTACTGCAGGTTCGCGAATTCGACATACTCGACGCCGATTTCAGCGGCCAATTCGATCAGCCGCTCCGTCTGGTCGATGTTGTAGCGGCTGACGGGCACATTCAGCACCATCGGCAGCCCTTCGGCCTTTATCGCGTGCGCGATCTCCACCTTATGGTCGAACACGTCGACGCCGACCAGCTTCTCGTTGAGCTCCTGGTCGCAGGCCTGGATGCTCAACTGAACCTGCTTGAGGCCAGCCTTCTTGAGATCCCGCAGGCGTTCCTTGTTGAGCCCGACGCCGGAGGTGATCAGGTTGGTATAGTAGCCAAGGCGGTCCGCTTCCTCGACGAGCTCCTCGAGATCCCGGCGCAGCATCGGCTCGCCCCCGGAGAAGCCCAATTGCACCGAACCGAGCCGCCGCCCCTGCCGGAGCACGTCTTTCCACTCCTCGGTGCTCAGCTCATTGCGATAGCGGTTGAAATCGACGGGATTGCTGCACCACGGACATTTGAGCGGACACTTGTAGGTCAACTCCAGCACGAGCCACAGCGGCATGCCGAGGCCATCAAGGCTTAACCCGGACCCAGCCTTTGGCATGAGCCACCTCCAAAAATTTCAGAACGTCCTTGCGCAGATTTGCGCCCGCGTACACGTACGAGAGTGCGCCGGCGACTTCGTCGATCGTCCGTCCGTCCGTACACCGCTCGAGGATCGAAGCTGCCGTCGGATTGAGCTTCACGATCCCTTCGGGGTAGAGGAGCACATGGGACTGCTGGGGCTCTTCCCACCGGAAGTGGTAGTTAGGATTTAACTCGACCACATCCTCGAACCGCAACGGCCTTTCAGCTTCCATATGCTCCTCCACGATTAGGGAGCGACGCTCCCCATCCATCACCGCACGTAGACGTAGGCGGTCACTTCAAAGCCGAGGCGCACATCGCAGTACGCAGGCTCGACCCATTTCTTCACCACGACGCCGCCGAACGAAGCGGGCTCGAGATACCTCATGATCTTTCCTCCTATTTTGAGCGAAGCGAGCATGTACTCGCAGGCGTCGACTATCGCCGCACGGACCCTTTGCTCGATTGACTTTCGTTAAAGAGGGTCGGTGCCGCACGGACGGCTTCCGCGGTGTGCCGACCGAAATCGAAGGTCGAAAAAGTGTGTGTGATTACGCGCACTTGCGGCTTGCTCTTAACCGAGCAACGCCGGTGCCTTGCGGCCCATCACCGGACCTCACATCAACTTGATCGAATCCGCAGATCAGTCGTGGCCGTCTTCATCGACATATTCGACAAGGCGGCGCAGCCGGCCCACGTCGTCGATGCGTATGACCTCGCGCTCGACGGCAACGCCGTAAGCGCGCAACCGGCCCAGCGCACGGGAGAAACTCTCCGGCTTCATCCCAAGGCGGTTCGCGAGCAGCCCCTTCTCGAACGGAAGCTCGACAACGGCTGCCCCCTCCTGGGTTGGAGTAATTCTGATTAAAAAGTCCGCGATCCGCTGCGGAGCGGACCTCACCTTGATCTGCTCGATCTGCTCCACGAGCATCTTGAGCTGATACGAGGCGGAAGCGAGCATCGACATCGCGAGCTGCGGCCGTTCGTTGATGCGCGCGCGAAAAAGCTCCCCATCGATCTTCAGCAGGCGCGAGGGCGCAACCGTTTCGGCGCTGGCCGGATAGCGGCCGCCCAGGAACATGGCGACCTCGGCGAAGGATTCCCCGCGCTTGAAGACGTGCAGCACGACCTCGAGGCCGTCCGGCGTGGTGCGGTAGATTTTCACCCACCCTTCCAGGATGATGAAAAATGCCGATGCCGGCTCACCCTGGTGGAAGAGGATCGCGCCCTTGTCGTAGCTGCGCGGCAGTGATTTTCCGACGAGCGCCCGTGACATCTGCGGCGTCAACCCGCGGAAGAGGGGCGTCATCGCGATGGCATCGTGGTCGTTGACATCCATGTGAAGTACCGCTTTGCGCTGCGGCACTCTGATCCTCCCGCGAGTCCGAGAACTTGATCTAACGCAAGCGTTTACCGCGCATAATTGGCGCACCCGCCATCGAGGAAACCTTTTAACTGAGGTTAAGGTGACCCGCCGACGGGCGAGGTATCTCCGCTGCTAGTCAGATCGCAGCCGGAGATCGCACATGAAGCCAGCGAGCGATGCGGCCTTCAGGTGCCGTACACCGCAAAAAACAACCTGCGGCAGACGCTCAATACCTGCATCACGCGACCTCGACCGCGGGCTGGCGCTATGAACTCTCCCGTCGACTTCAAGCATGGCGCCCTGTGCGACATCGGCACGTTCGAAATAGGCCCGGAAGACATCGCGCGCTTCGCCTCCGAATATGATCCGCAGGCGCAGCACCTCGATGACGCAGCTGCCAGGCTCACGCCACTGCAGGGACTGTCGCCATCGGGATGGCATACGTGCATCCTTGCCATGCGCCAGATAGAACGGTTCTTTTCACGGCTTTCGGTACGGCCGCAGATTCTCGCCATCGAGGAGATCCGGTGGCTGCAGCCGCTGCGTCCCGGTGAGAGCGCCTCGGTTGAGCTGCTCTGGAGCCCGGCACGTAGCTTAGGGGCATGCGCGGCGCATGGGGCCCGCGCCGCAACGATTACCGTAACGAAATCGAACGGCGCGCTCGCGGTACGCATCAACTGCGCGCTTCTTCTCAGCACCAAAAGCTTATCACCGGCCGGCACGGCGGACTGCGCCGACATCTATCGGCGGACATCCACCGTTCGCCGGCGTACCGGCGGTCACCTCGTCCGGTACTTCGAGGACGTGCTCGTCGGCGATGAGATCACTTTCCGGCCTCGCTGCTTCGATGCGGCATCGATGCAAACGTACCGCACCATCGTCGGCGATCACGCCACCGATATCGAACCGCCGTCCGAGGCGCTTCGCCCGCGCAGGGTGTGCGACTGGCATCCCATTGCGAGATGGACGCGCCAGATGGTCGACTACTACCACACCGAATCCGAATGGCTCTCGCTGAATGCCCAGCCCATTCCCCTGCTCGGACCCGCCATCGGCGTGCGCAGCCTCAGCTGGCACGCACCCGTTTACGAAGGCGACTGCATCACCTTCACGAGCTGGGTCGATCACAAGGTGGGCGCCGGCATAACGAAAGAGTGGGGTATGCTCGTTCTCGGAACGGAAGGGATCAATCAGGCGGGTACGTGCGTCGTGTCGTTCTATCCGCAGTTCCTCCTGCAAAAGCGCCCTGGCGACCCCCGCTAGACGCCGTAGCGGTGCAGAATCCGCTCGATGTCGCCCACACTTTGAATCTCCATCATCTCGTCCATCGACAGCTTGATATCAAACGTCGTCTCGATCGCCTGAACGAGCGCGATGTGCTGCAGCGAGTCCCACCGCTCGACGTCCCTCGGCGATGTCGAGGCCGTCAACGGCTCGGTATACTGGAACACGTCATCGAATATCGCTGCGATTTCCGGGTAGGACGGCACGCGCGTCGAGATCTCAACGTCCATTCACTGCTCCTGCACGATTTTTACAAACGGCGAACCGGGAAACTCGGTGCCGAATATTTCAAAGACCCAACGCGTACCGGACGCCTCGCCACTTTCCACTTCCGCAAACCCGCAGGATTGATAGAAGTCGCGCACGAGCGCGTTCTTGGCTGTTGGGATATATGAGCCGAAGACACGGCTGACGCCGCGGCTCGCGAGCGATTTCAACACCTCGCCCAGGAACGCGCGCTCGACCTCACGGCCGATAACACGGCAGCTCATCAGGAACGATCGCAGCACTGCGTCAGCGCCGTTGATCTCGCTCACCGCCGTAATCACGATGCCATGGTCGCCGAACCGGTCACTCACGCGCCCATGGAGAACGAGCCCCGAGGCGCCATCGGCCGCGATGGCCGCGATCTCGGCTTCCGTGCTGCGCAGGGTCGTCAGGTTGAACTGGTTGGTGCGCTGGTGCATCTGCGCAATGCGCGCCACGGTGCTAGCGTCGAGAGGACTGACGACAAGCTTCTGCTCCAGCCCGCGCAAAAAGTCCGTGTGGTCGCCGGCGGACGCCTTCCACTCCGTGGCGCTGCGCGCGGCAGCGTAGTACGACTGCCGCGCGCCGTCCTCCCCCGTCAACCGGACCGGCCAGGTTGCAACCTGGCGCCGTAGCCAAACTGGACGCTCCGCCGGATCACCCGGCATCTCCGGAACGCGCACCTCGGGACATGCCCTGCGCATCGCATCGCGCTCTTGCGGGCTATCGTCGATAAACAGAAAGCTATCCAGCCCCACGTTCAATTCAGCCGCTACCTCACGAATGTTCTGCGGCTTGGGATCCCAGTTCACTGCCGTGGCGGCAAAATCGGACTTTTTCAACACCATCTCCGGGTGGCGCTCGAAGACGGTCATCGCGTCGGCGTTATTCTTGCTCAACGCGGCGAGCAGGATGCCCTGGCTGCGGAGCCGCAGGCACTCCTGTTGCAGCGCCCTGAATGCATTGCCGGGGAAGTCGTGCCCGCATTGCAGCCGCTCGACGCCGTCGTCACCGTAGACACCGCCCCACAGCGTATTGTCGAAATCGATCGCCAATACCTTGATCGGCCCGCGGCGCAGCAATTGCCAGGCGTGCGCAAAGGCCCGCGCCAGCGCGCGTGTTGCATCGGCCGAGTAAGCGATGCGGCCATAGTACCAAAGCTTGTGATCGACATGGCGCGCGACCGGCAGCTCCGCGAGGGCGATGTCGGAATCGACGGCGATGATGTTGGCGCTCGCTGCAGCGACCTCGAAGATGCGCCTGTTGATCTGTTCGATGGCGCGACGAATGCCGACCGCGTGCCAGCCATCCAGCAAGCCCGCGCCGGGCGCCCCCGTGCACGGGATCGTATTGATCAACAGCGGCACCCGGGAGCGCTCCGCAAAGGCCATCAGAGCGCTGCCGAGAAGATCCACCCGTTCGCTGAGCCGTTGCGCCTCTTCGTCCGGCGGATTGCGCCAATCCAAGGGAGCAAAGCCGGCAAGGTCCGACACGAGAATGACCGCGTCGTGCTCTTGCGTCGGATTGGAGAGTTCGGCGAGGGCTGTTCCGTACTCCGCTTGCGAAATGCTTCCCCGCCAGCCCGCGGCGGCAAAAGCGAGGGCGAGCGGATCGCCGAAGAGCTGCGTCGTCGAGAAGCCAGCGAGCCGCAGGCGCACCGCCGGCAGCGCACCCACGCTATCTTGAAGATGGGAGGCAGCGAGGCGTTGCAGGTCGTGTGTCCGGTGCGCATGGGCCAACGCGAGCCTGCGGACGACATCAGAAGGGGAGCTTTCAAGCAGGCGCTTGATCATGGCGGCGACGATGTCTGCCTCGATGGGGTCGTCGTCCATCAGCGCCGCGACGAGCGCGTCGATCTCGGCGCCGCCTTCACCGTCGCGCACGAAGCGGTTGACCCGCTGCAGCACGCGGAGATGCGTGGGCAGCTCGAACTTTCCCGTGATGTCGTGTCCTGCGACCAGAACGGCCTTCGCCAGCCATAGGGGGCACGGAACGCCGGCCTGCTCGAAGGCACCGAGCATAGCTGCGACTTTTTCAGATGCCACGGCCGCCCAATCCACGGACGGCAGTATCGCGCGGCGGTGCGCGCATTCGGGCGCGGCCTCGATCGCCATGTCGATAATTCTGTCGACCGCGCTGCCTCCGGAATTGCCGTCGCTCCACCCGGATGCGCCACGCTGCTGCAAAGATGTAGGTGATGATGGCGAAGACAACGGCACCCCCCTCAGATCATCGTCTCGCCACCGGTGACGAGCAGGTTGTCGCCGGTGATGAAGGCGGCATAGGGCGATGCCAGCATCAGGGCCGCACCCGCAATATCCTCCGGCGTTGCCAATCTCCGCAGTGGCGTTCGCGACACCATCATCTGCCGGACGCGATCTGGAACATTGGCGACCAGATCCGTCTCGGCCATGGATGGAGAAATGACATTGACCCTGACGCCGTGGGGCCCGACCTCCTGCGCCAGGTTCTTACACAGCCCCAAAAGCGCACTTTTGCCGACGACGTAGGGCATCCAGCCGTGCGCGGTCCTGCCCAGCGCGGCCGAGGAAAGAATCGTGATCACGTTGCCTTGCGTGCGGCGCAGCGCGGGAAGCGCCGCCTTGGTAACGTGAAACGCACTGCCGACGATGTCCTCGAAGGCGCCGACGATGTCCTCGAAGGAAAAGCTCTCGAAAGCGCCCGATTTGATCTTCGGCCCCGCGTTATTCACGAGAATGTCGAGATTGCCGTTCGACGTAACCTCTCCGATGAGGGCGTCGACCTGATCCTTTTTCGTAACGTCGGCTTTTATACCGCGGCACCAACCGCCGCTGGCCTCGATGTCGCGCACGACGTTCTCGGCTGCGCTCTGGCTCCTATTGTAATTGATCCAAACTTTGGCGCCGTGCTGGGCGAACAGATACGCAACCGCTCGCCCGATACCGCGCGAGCCACCGGTAACGAGCGCGGTCCGTCCCGCCAGCAACCGGCCGTCGGATGCCCCCACGCTGGGTCTCGGCGCCAGCTGCTCCTGAAGGCGCAGCACCTTGACCTTCGCCTCCCCCCGCAACACGATATCGTGCGGCGCGCGAATGATTTCCGTCCGCAACGAGATGATCCGCGTATCGACGTCGATCTTCTCGATCGTCGCGCAGGCCTCGACCGTGTCTCCGATGTAGACCGGCTTGGTGAAGTCGATGCGCTGCGACAAATACAGCGCGCCACGGCCCGGCACCTTCATCCCCACGAGGGTCGAGAGCAGGCTCGCACTCAGAAAGCCATGGACAACGCGCTGCGCGAACTCGGTGCGCGCCGCGAATTCATCATCGAGATGCAGCGCGTTGTAATCGCCGGAAAGACGAGCAAAAGCCGCCACATCCTCCGCCGTGATGGTACGCGACAGGCATTCCTTTTGGCCGACGCGCAGCTCCAACAACCGGTCGAGCGGCGGCGTCATGGCGGGCTCACTGATGTTGCTCATCGGGGCACAGCGTTAGCGGCCAAAGTCGATAGACAAGTTGACTTCGGTTAAGCCGCGTCCTGCCGGCGAGCGCTAAAACGCCGAACATCATCATACCACTTGGCGACTGACGAGCCGATCTCGTGCACCGCAAGAGGCTGATCAGGAGACAGCAGGATGGCGTCGACTTTCGAGACCGTGGCCAACATCATTTCTTCCGTAAGCGATGTGCCGCGTGATCAGATCACACCCCAGAGCCACGTTATGAAAGACCTGTCCGTCGACAGTCTCGCCTTCCTAGATATCACGTTCGAAATCGACCGCGCGTTCACGATTCAGCTTCCGGTCGACGAGTGGCTGACCGCGGTCAACGAGGGAAAGCGTAGCGGCGACGATTATTTCATCCTCTCGAACCTCTGTTCCCAGATCGACGCCATTCGCGCCACCACCGCGGCAGCCTAGAGGCGTTCCAAATTATGCGGCTTGAATATTTTCAGATGCTCGACGAGATCGAGCATTTCGATAGCCAGCAGGCGATACTCAGAGCCCGAGCCGCCGTTCCCGCCGAAAGCCCGGTCTTCGAGGGACACTTCCCGGGTGAGTCCCTCATGCCGGGCGTGCTGCTGCTCGAGGTTATGGCGCAGGCATCGGGCTATCTCATTCTGGCAATGAATGGCTTCTCGCGGATGCCATTTTTCGCCAACGTGAAGTCCGCCAACTTCCGCTCCTTCGTGCGCCCCAGTACGGACCTCACCGTCTCCGTTCGCCGCATCCACGATGGATCCGGCTACGCGGTGATGTCGGCGACGGTCGAGCGCGCCGGTGAAGTGGTGTGCGACGCGCAGCTCACGATGCGCAATGTCATCTTTCCGTCGGAAGCACTGCAGCAGCACGTTTGGAGCGAAGGACGGCGGCTCGGCCTCTTGGATTCGAGGGTCGCATGAGCGATGGGTCCCGGCGCGCCTGCATTACCGGTATAGGGCTCGTCAGCTCGCTGGGAGAAGGCATCGAAGCGCATTGGGAACGGCTCTCAAATCCGCTGACAGCTACCCCCGAGATCGATGAGAAGCGTTTTTCTCCCTACCCCGTTCATCCCCTCGCGCCGGTGGCGTTCGCGCAGCAGATTCCGCGGACGACGGACCAGCGCCAGATGGAGCGCTGGCAGCGGATCGGCACCTACGCCGCGGGTCTCGCACTCGCTGATGCCGGGATCGCCGGCGATCAGGAGCTGCTCGACCGTACCGATCTCAGTATCGCCGCCGGCAACGGCGAGCGCGACATCACGTTCGACGAGCAGGTTCTCGCGAGGTCCGATCGCAGCGCGGAGTTCGAAGCCGCGCTGAACAAGCAGCTGATGACGGGCCTGAGGCCGACGCTCTATCTCGGTCAGCTCTCCAATCTTCTGGCCGCCAACATCTCGATCGTCCACGGCGCGACCGGAGCGTCACGGACTTTCAAGGGCGAGGAGATGGCCGGTGTCTCCGCCGTCGAGAATGCGACAGCGCGCATCGAGAGTGGCGAAGCCGATCTTGTGCTCGTAGGGGGCGCATTCAACGCGGAACGCGAGGATATCCTTTTGGCTTGCGAGCTCGAAGGCTCCCTCTACCGCAATGCCCCGTACAAGTCCGTTTGGGAGCGGCGCGAGCACGGCGGAGGCGCCGTGCTCGGCTCTGTTGGCGCGTTTCTCGTCATCGAGTCCGCATCCCATGCGCGCGCGCGCGGCCGCAATCCCTATGCGCAGATCGGTGCTGTCCGATCGGACTGGACGCGGCGGTGCCCCGCCGAGGCGACAGCGGCCATGGCGCGGATCTTCGAGGCATTCGCCATTCCGCCGGACAGCACCCTCGCCGTCTTGAGCGGGGCGAGCGGCATCGAGCCGGTGACAAGCGAAGAGCGTGCGTTCATTGCACAGCTACGTACATCCGCCATCCGCCCCGTCGTGCGCGCATTCGGCAGTGTGCTCGGCCATGCCCGCGAAGCGCACTTCCTGGCGGGCGTGGCGCTCGCCACCATCGCGATCGCCAAAGGTGGGTTCTATCCGCCATTCAGCCCAGCATCGCCGGAAGACCGCGACGACGTGCGGCCGGAGCATGTCCTCGTGACGACCTTGGGAAGCTGGCGCGGAGAAGCCGCGGGCATCCTCGCGCGTGCAGAGTGAGAACCGTGCCGTGAACCGCTCCTATGTGGACAGCAGAGGCCGCCCCCTTGTCGCCATCACCGGCGCCGGTGTCGTCACGTCGCTCGGCGTGGGCAAGAAACAGAACTGGGAAAGGCTTGTTGCCGGGCAATCGGGGATTCGCCCCATAACGCGTTTTCCAACCGACGGTCTCAAGACGACGATTGCAGGCACGGTGGACGATCTCGGCGTCGAGCCCTACTCGGCTTACGAGCTTGCATCGACAATGGCCGAGATCGCGGCAGCCGAGGCTGTCGACCAGGCGCGCATCGGCGGGCACCGCGATTTTCCCGGCGCGCTCATCATCGCGACGCCACCATCGGAGCTCGAATGGCCGCAGCTCCGGGACATCCATAACGCGGGCGACCCTGAGCTCAGCGGCTATGCGCGGCTCCTGGCAGCGGCGCGCCAAGGTCAGTTCGGCGCCCTGGCGAGCCATATCCGTTTTGCCGCCATCGCGGACAGGCTCATGGAGCGCTTCGGCACGCGCGGGACACCGCTCACGATATGCACCGCCTGTGCATCGGGCTCCACCACGATCCAGCTCGGCGTCGAAGCCATACGCTACGGAAAAACGGACGCCGCGCTCTGCGTCGGCACGGACGCGACGGTGCACCCGGAAGGCCTCGTGCGCTTCTCCCTTCTGTCCGCCCTTTCGACGCGCAACGATCCTCCGCAGAAGGCGTCGCGCCCATTCTGCAAATCCCGTGACGGCTTCGTGATGGCGGAAGGCGCCGGTGCGCTCGTGCTCGAAAGCTATGCTGCGGCCAAAGCCCGCGGCGCCACGATTCTCGGTATCGTGCGCGGTTGCGGCGAAAAAGCAGACGCCTACCACCGTACCCGCTCGCACCCCGACGGGCGCGCGATGATCGGCGCTCTGCGCAGGACCCTCGCCGACGCTGACACCGAGCCCGGCGAGATCGACTACGTCAACGCACACGGCACGAGCACGCCCGAGAACGACAAGATGGAGTGCTTCTCCCTCGCGGCGATATTCGGCGAACGCTTACCGCACGTACCGATCAGCTCCAACAAGTCCATGGTCGGACACACGCTGATTGCCGCCGGCTCCGTCGAAGCAGTGTTCACCGTGCAGACGCTGCAGACGGGCGTCATTCCGCCAACCATCAACTACGACGATCCCGACCCCGCCTTAGCCATCGATGCCGTTCCCAACGTGAGCCGCACGGCCGACGTGCGCGTCGCGCTGTCGAACTCCTTTGGCTTTGGTGGCCAGAACGTGTGTGTCGTCTTTTCCCGGGACCTCCTATGACAGATCAAGCACAACTCGCGACGCGCCCATCCTCCAGCAAAACGGGAGATGGACGCATGCATGCAGCCCAACTCGTGCGCGAGCGCTGCGTGGAGATCGCCGAGATCGATGCTCCGCCCGCTCCATATGCCGATGAGGTCCAAGTCCGGATACGCGCCGTGGCGCTCAACCATATCGACGTCTGGAGCTGGCGCGGCATGGCATTCGCCAAGCGTGCGCTTCCCCTCACACTCGGCGCGGAGGCAGCCGGTGAGGTTGTCGCGGTCGGCGCGAGCGTCGACCACCTCGCCGTCGGCGATATCGTATCGCTTTACGGCGCGCGAACATGCGGAGTGTGTATCCCATGCCGCGAAGGGCGCGATAATTTCTGCACCGATCTTTCCGCCATGTACGGCTTTCACATCGACGGCTTCCTACGCGAGCGCGTGAACATTCCCGCGCGGCTTGCGGTGAAAGCGCCCGCTGGCCTCGACGCCACCCTGGCCGCGTTCGCACCCATCACGTTCGGCACCGTCGAGCATATGCTGTTCGACAACGCCAAGCTCCAAAGCGGAGAGACCGTTCTCGTCCATGCCGGTGGCAGCGGCATCGGCAGCGCTGCAATCCAGCTTGCGAAGGCCGCGGGGGCACAGGTCATCACCACGGTCGGAAGCGAGCGCAAGGCGGCCATGGCTGCGAAGCTCGGCGCCGATCATGTCATCAACTACAACGATGAGCGCTTCGGCCGGCGCGTCCGCAAGCTGACCGATGGCCAGGGCGTCGATGTCGTCTTCGAGCATGTCGGGTCCGCCACATGGGAGGACAGCCTGCTGTCCCTCAAGCGCGGCGGCCGCCTCGTTACCTGCGGCTCGACGACCGGCGTCGCCGCCAAGACGAACCTTTACATGCTGTTCCAGCAGCAGTTGCGCCTGATCGGCAGTTTCGGCTGCCGCATCGAGAATATGCGCACCGTGATGCAGAAGCTTGCCGACGGACAGGCTTTTCCCGTCATCGATACTGTCCTTCCCCTCGAAAGCGTCGAAACCGGGTTGGACCGCCTCGAGCGGCGCGATGTGTTCGGCAAGATCATCGTAACTCTCTGACCAAGGATGCCCGGCATGCACGATGATGGCAGGGACGTGCTGATCACCGGCGTAGGGCTGGTGAGCTCGCTCGGCAAGGATACCGGCGAGCACGTTGCGCATTTGTGCAACGGCGCAAACGCCTACGCGGTCGACGAGCAGCGCTTTGCGCCTTACTGCGTGCACCCGCTCTCGCAGCTCGATTTTGCCCAGCAGATCCCCAAGAAAAGCGATCTCAAGCAGATGGAAGCGTGGCAGCGCATCGGCGTCTATGCCGCCGGGCTCGCCCTTTCCGATGCCGGCATCGCCGGCGATGCCGAGTTGCTGCAGCGCACGCACCTCGTCGTTGCTGCCGGCAGCGGCGAGCGGGATATCGGCGTCGACTGCGATGTGCTCGACAAGCTCAGCCAGACTGACGACAGCACCGCGCTAGCGAAACAGGTGCTGCCGAGCGCACTTCGCCCCACGCTGTTCCTCGCCCAGCTTTCCAACATGCTGGCCGGAAATATTTCCATCGTGCATGGAGTCACCGCGTCATCGCGGACCTTCATGGGCGAAGAGATCGCCGGGCTCGCGGCGATCGAGAACGCCTTCCGCAGGATCGCGGCCGGGCAGATCGACATCGCCATTGTCGGCGGGGCGCTCAACGCCGAGCGCGAAGATCTGCTGCTGGGGTATGAGCTCGGCCACAACCTGTGGAAGGGAAGCTACGCTTCCGTCTGGGACCGCGCGGGAGCCGGTGGCGGCTTTATCCCGGGCGGCATGGGGGCTTTTCTCGTGCTCGAAGCCCGTGCGCACGCGACGGCGCGCAATATCGAACCCTACGCCCGAATTGTCGATGTCGCCACCGGCCGCTGCGATCGCACCGGCGGTGCCACCCAGCGTGCCTTGGCAGAGCTCTACGGGGGCTTACGCGACAAACCCACAGGTCCGCTCACGGTTCTCAGCGGAGCGAGCGGGGCTGCTCCCGCGACGGCCGAGGAGATCGCCTTCATCGAATCTCTGCCGTCGCACGGGGCAGAACCCATCGTGCGAGCGTTCGGCAGCACCTTCGGACACGGCGTAGAGGCGCACTTCCCCACCGGGCTGGCGCTAGCGGCTCTCGCCACCCGCCACAAGCTCACGCCGAAGGCGACGGGCAACGCCGAAATCGAGCGGCCATTCACCGGCTCGACCTCCAACGCGCTCGTGACCTGCGTCGGTCACTGGCGCGGCGAAGGTCTGGCGCTGATTGAGGCCGCCTGAGGAATCCATGATGAACGATCATCGAGATGCAATGGGACGTCCGCTCGTCGCCATCACCGGAGCGGGAATTGTCACCTCGCTCGGCCGCGACAAGGCTGAGAACTGGGCGGCGCTCACCACGGGGCGATCCGGCATTAAGCGCATCGGGCGATTTCCGACGGACGGGCTGCGCACCAACTTTGCCGCCACGGTCGATTTTCTCACCGGCGAGGCTTCGCCTGCCCCCGCGCTCACCATCGAGCTGGCCAGGCACGCCGCCGACGAAGCGATCCGCGAGGCTACGATCGGTGCAGAGGGCCGCTTCCCGGGCCCCCTGTTCCTCGCCACGCCGCCCGCCGAGCTCGAATGGCCGCAACGGAAGGCTCTCTACCATGCGGGGCGCAATTCGGGGCTGACCGGCTATCAGCGCCTTGTCGATGCCGCCCGCGAAGGCGACTGGGACGAGATGAATTCCCTATTCCAGTTCGCGAGCGTCGGCGAGCATCTTGCGCAACGATTTGGGACCCGGGGCATTCCCGTCTCCGTGTCGACCGCGTGCGCATCGGGCGCCACCGCGATCCAGCTCGGTGTTGAAGCGATCCGCCGTGGGGAAGCCGACGCTGCGCTCTGCGTCGGCACCGATGCGTCGGTTCAGATTGAAGCGCTGATCCGCTTCTCGCTGCTCTCGGCGCTCTCGACACGCAACGATCAGCCGGAGCATGCCTCCCGGCCATTTTCCAAGGACCGCGATGGATTTGTCATGGGCGAAGGCGCGGCCGCGCTGGTCCTTGAATCCTATGCAGCGGCGAAGGCCCGCGGCGCGACGGTGCTGGGCTTCGTACGCGGCTGTGGCGAGCGCGCCGACAACTATCACCGTACGCGCTCGAAGCCGGACGCCTCCGCCATCGTCGGCGCAATCGCAAATGCAATCACCGATGCCTGCATCCCGGCCACCAAAATCGACTACGTCAACGCGCACGGCACCAGTACGCCGGAAAATGACAAGATGGAATATCTGGCACTCAAGCAGGTGCTCGGCGAGCATCTCACGACAACGCCGATCAGCTCCAGCAAGTCGATGATCGGGCACACGCTGTCCGCCGCGGGCGCGATCGAGGCGGTGATCTCGTTGCTCACCATCCGCAACGGGATGCTGCCGCCCACCATCAACTACGACGTTGCCGATCCCGAAATCCCGCTGGACGTCGTACCGAACGCGGCCCGCCCAGCGCGCGTCGAAACGGTATTGTCGAACTCGTTTGGCTTCGGCGGGCAGAACGCGGCGCTGGTCATCGGCGCGCCGTAGCGCGGTATGCACTCAGGGTGCCGCCACGCCTTGGGGCACTGTGCGCACGCCCATGCCAGCGATGAGCTGATGGCTCGTCAGCCGCGTCGACGCCCACCCGCGCACGGGCTGCTCGCCGTGCAGCCATGCTGTAAACTGCGCCCACAGGTCGAACGGCAACGCGCTTCCGTCGAAATTCTGCAACGGCACGCGATAGTCCGCGGACGTGAACTTGTACTCCACGAAATAGGAAAGACGTGGAACGCGGATTTCCAATCCCACCACGAGCTGCATGGCAGGGCCCGCGTATTGGTAGGCGTAGGTGCGCCCCTGCAGGCCTTTCATCTGCACCTCCGTGTGCGGCAGCGCCACGCCCAGGCCACCGCCCACATAGGGGCTGAAAGTGGCGCCGAGAGACGGCAGACGCCGCAGCCAGTTCAGGGTGAGCAGATTGTGCCCATGGGTGAACTCGAGCTTATGGAAAACATCCCCGATCGCCGCTTCGGAAGGTAGCTTCTCTCCATCCAGCCCGCCGGAAAGCTTCACGCGCTGATCGAGTGGCGCATAGGCTTTAGAATGCATGAAATCCAGCATGACGCCATCGGAGCGGCCGGGAAGCCAACGCGCGATGCGGATGCCATAGTAGATGGGATCGTCGAACGCCTTCCCCTGCCAGTCCACGCCGTGAACGGTCATCTCGGCGCCGCCACGCTCGATGCGCAGATCGCTGGCATAGGTATAAGGGCTGCCGCCATAGGCCGCGAAAAGATACTCGCCGCCGCGGTACCGCACCCGTTCCAACAATTGCGCGCGGGCAGCCTTCGCGGCGTCATCGTCCTCGCCGTTCGTCACCTGGGATTGCTGCGTGGTCAGGGGTACGACGGGTGGAGAGGCAAGGAGCGCATAGCAGATGGCGGAAGCCATGCCGCAACCGCCGTAGGCAGCGCCAAGTGCCTTCCGCCATCGGGTCCGCGCTTCCGCTCGCGGCTCGCCAAAGACGCCCGCGCCGAGCTTGCGGAACGCGCCGTCAAAGCGCGCGGAAACTACAGTCTTGATGCTTCTGCCTAACGAAGTTTCCACGCCCGTCCGCCCCCGGTGATCCTCACCGCTTTAGCTAGGCTGGCGGTCCTGCGGCGCACATAACGAAAGTCAATTGTTCTCCGTGACATCTCGCCGGGCTGATCCCGCCGTGCACGAGGTCGCACCACCAAGCGAAGATGGCCCGTGGTGCGCTGCGGCGGAGCCAACAGGCGCTCGCTCATCGAAAGACTGATCGAGATCAGCCGCAGCATGGCGCTCGGCGGCGGTGAGCGATGCGCGACAGTATGCGCCCGCTGTACTTTATTACTCGTAGAGTACACAATAAGGGCGACTGAGCACGGTAGGGCGAGCAATGAGTTCGAGCACAGAGTGCCTTGCGGATGAGGCCAGTTACATCCACCCGCCACCGGCTTGGCAGGCCCACGCGCTCGTTTCGATGTCATTGCGCGGCGGACTCGAGATAAGCGCGGTGCGTCCGGGGCACGCGCGGTGCGTGCCTCTCGCGGGCGGCGGCACGCACTTTATCGTCAGCGTTTCCGGCCGCCCCGTCATCGGCAGCGATGCAGAGCCTCGCAACCGCTACATCTGCAAGCCCCAGGTGCTGCACATCCTGCGCCAGCCCGAGGGGGCCCCCGCGCGATGGATCGACGTCGGCGCATCTGCGTGCCTCGCCGCTCTGATTTTCTTTCCGCAGTCTTGGTGTATCGGATGTCCGCGCGGTCCAACCTGCCAGGTCTCGCGCTTCCTCATGCGGGGTGCTGAAGGTGACCCGCTGGGCGACGAGGAGATTGCCCTCGATACGAGCAGCCTCTCCTACGCGCGAGCCCTGCTCGATCTGCGCGTCGAGGACGACGCATCCACCCTCGCCGCCGAGCAATTGGTGCTGGCACTGCTCGCGTGGAGCTATAGCAAGCACGCCGGCCCGCAGATATCGGAAGCAGCCGATCCATCGGTTCCACCGAAGGCGCTATC
>DASRYA010000093.1:0-16069 GCA_035687305.1 Hyphomicrobium sp.
GACCGATGATTCACGCTTCGGACTGATAGGGTCGGAAGCGATCATGGTCTAACCCGCATATTACGGCGAAACTGGCATTCCCAGGCGGGGGAGTATAAGGGAGCCGGGTGCGGCAACAACGGGCAGGCGACCCTTATGGAAAATCTGACCGTCAAGCGCGAGCCGGGGGCAACCACCGAGGACATCGCGGCTTTCGCTGCGGGCCTTCAGATGCGGGCCCCGCTCATCGGTATCGATGCGGGCACCAAGACCCTTGGACTTGCCCTGTCGGACATCACACGCACGATTGCGTCTCCCCTCACGGTCATACGACGGACAAAGTTCAAGGAAGACGCCGCCGAGCTCCTGCGCCTTGCGGCCGAGCACCGCATCGGGGGGTTCGTGCTCGGCCTGCCGACGAACCTTGACGGCACGGCCGGCCCCCGGGTGCAGGCCACCCGGGCGTTCGCGCGTAACGTAAACGCGCTGAGCCCCCTGCCGATCCTGTTGTGGGACGAGCGTCTGTCGACGGCCGCGGCCGAGCGCACGCTGCTCGAAGCCGATACCAGCCGGCGGCGGCGCGCGCAGGTGATCGATAAGCTGGCAGCTACGATCATCTTGCAGGGCGCTCTCGACCGCATGCGCATGCTTGCGCGCTGAAACGGCGGCTCGGCTTTCATTAACTCTGCACGACATCACCGGCGTGTTTGGAGCGATTACAAGCTGCCCGTCCAACGCGCGCCGCAATGGCCTGCAACTTTTCCATCACGCCATCGCTTTGGCTTTTGCCAGATGGCGAGGTGGATCAGTACATGTCGCACGCAACGAAACTCCTCGGTCGGCGCATTGAAGTCCCCAGCGGCGCGCCGCTGTCTCCGCTGTCGGACGAGCGGGAGAGTTATGCGGCGCGCTTCACCTATCCCGCGCGGCGCGAAGTTCGCAAGCTGATGCGCTCCTCCTCGCGCCTCGCCGATCTCGCCATCGTTTTTCCCGGCGCGATGTACACATTGGCGGCGCGCCAGTGTTCGTCCGAAACGCGCGATGCGGCGATTGCCCTCGTCGAGGATGGTGCTCCGTTGCGCGCGGTCGCACGCACGCTCGATCTGCCGCTGTGGCTGCGCCGGCTGCCGCCCGAGGCGTTCGAGGACGCGGTCGGCCCAGTGCCGTCCAGCGAAAATTTCACCCGCCGCATCGCAACGCGCATGCCCGCCTCGCCGAGCCACTGCGCGCTGTGGCTGCGGTCGGTCGCCTTCGGTGCGCGCGCCTGCAACGAAGATTTCGCGCTCTGGCTCGCCGACCAGCCCATTTACGCGGAGGTAGGAATTCCGGAAAAGATGTTCGGCGTTCTTGCTGCATACGCCTGGCATTCGCGTGCAACGCAAACACGCCCGCATAGCCTCATCGTGGTGCCATGGCGGCCGGAGATCGCGTTCGATACCGCCCTTTGCGCGGCGAAGAGCTGGCTCAACCGCATGCGTCTCACGCTGCAACTTGGCCCCGGCGCCATCACCGATCCCTGGCTGTCCGGCGGGCTGGTGCGCGGCTACACCTTCGTGCCGCTGCTCGACCGCACGGAAATTCTCGCCGAGGCGCGGGCGATGCAGAATTGCGCCGATCAGTACGCAGAGCGCCTCGCCAACGACCGCTGCCGTCTGTTCTC
This sequence comes from Hyphomicrobium sp., assembly GCA_035687305.1. Taxonomy (GTDB): domain Bacteria; phylum Pseudomonadota; class Alphaproteobacteria; order Rhizobiales; family Hyphomicrobiaceae; genus Hyphomicrobium_A. Next base: position 1,640 of record DASRYA010000093.1, read on the forward strand.
GATCCGGCGCGAGCGCCAGCATGTGGCGACACTGGAGGTCGGCCCGCACGCGCGCGAAGCGGGTATGCTCGCGATCACGCAGCTCAAAGGGCGGCACAACCTCGCGGCGCCGCTCGACGTGTGGCAAGCCGCTTATGCCTGGCTTGCGGCGCAGAGCGGATTGCGGCGGCTCCCCACGCGCTCGTCGCCGGAGCGTCAGTTCGACAACGACGCATGGGGCCAGCTCATGGCGCCCTATCGCAAGCGTACCGGCGGCGCGCCTTGGCTGCCTGAAGCGGCGACGCAGACCGTGTTCGACGAATTGAATGCGGAGATGTCGGAGCTCGCGCGCCGCGGCGGTGTCTCCTCCTGGCTCTTCACGTAGATCCAAGGGCGCGCGAGCGGCCAGGCGTCATCTGTCAGCTTTGGTTGGGTGAGGCACGCTCGATGAGCGCGCGCACGTTGGCGTGCTCCAGTCCCTGGCCGTAGGTCTGGCGGGGATCGCCGAAAATGCGCGTGGCGATGAAGGCGTCTGCAACGGCGGCTGGCGCGTGCGCACGCAGGATCGTCGCCGCGGCAAGCACCGCGAACCCTTCCACCAGGGTGCGGCCCCGCGCATCGAGAAGCTTCGGCTCCTGCAGCATGCCTTCGATGCGCGCATGGGCGCGGCGCAGGTGCTGGTCGTCCGCGGCGCCCGCCGCAAGCTCGTCCATTACCACCTGCACCGCTGCCGGCTCGCGCTGCAGCACGCGGGCGACATCGAGCGCCATCACGTTGCCAGAGCCTTCCCAGATGGAGTTGACTGGCACCTCGCGATAAAGCCGGGCGAGCGGGGCTTCCTCGACGTAGCCGTTGCCGCCGAGGCACTCCATCGCCTCGCCCACCAGCGGCGGGGCGAGCTTGCACACCCAATACTTCGTTATCGGCGTCATCAGGCGGCGCCATGCCGCGGCACGCGGGTCATGGGCCCGGTCGAAGGCGCGCGCGAGGCGGAATGCAAGCGCGGTGGCGGCTTCGACGTCGAGCGCCATATCGGCGAGCACCTGCTGCATCACCGGCTGATCGACGAGCTTTTTCTGGAATACCGTGCGGTGCTCGGCGTGGTGGATCGCGTTGGCGAGGGCGGAGCGCATCAAGCCCGCGGATGACACGGCGCAATCTAAGCGCGTGTGCGTGACCATCTCGATGATATCCGCTACGCCCCTGCCCTCCTCGCCGATGGCGCGCGCATAGGCGCCGTGAAACTCGACCTCCGCCGAGGCATTGGAACGGTTGCCGAGCTTGTCCTTCAGGCGCTGGAGGTGGATGGCGTTCACCGTGCCGTCGGGCAGAAAGCGCGGCAACAGAAAGCACGTGAGGCCGCCGGGCGCCTGCGCGAGCACGAGGAACGCGTCCGACATGGGCGCCGACATGAACCACTTGTGGCCCGTGAGCCGATATTCGCCGCCCGGACCGCCGCCATCCACCGGCTCGGCAACGGTGGTGGACGCGCGCACGTCGGTGCCGCCCTGCTTCTCCGTCATCCCCATGCCGAGGGTGATCGCGGTCTTGGCGCCGACCGGCGCAAAGCTCGGGTCGTAGCTGAACGGTAGAATCCTCGGGATCCACTCGGTGGCGATCTCGGGTTGCTGCAGCAGCACCGGCACGGCCGCGCTCGTCATCGTAATGGGGCAGCAATGCCCCGCCTCCATCTGCGCGGCCATGTAGAAAGCCCCGGCGCGCGCCACATGGGCGCCCGGCCTGCGAACACCACCCCTTTGCGCCAGATGGCTCCAAGCGGAGCTGTGCAGGCCTTCGGTACAGCTCGCACTCATCAGCGCGTGATAGGCCGGATGGAACGTTACGGTGTCGCGCCGGTTGCCGAATCGGTCGTGGGTGGCGAGCTGCGGCTTATGCTCATTGGCGAGGCGGGCGCGCTCCTGCCCCTCCGCACTCCCTGCGAGCAGGCCGAACGCGCCCAGCGCGCGGACAGCATATCCGCCGCCTTCGCGCTCGATCGCCTCGCCCAGCGCTGCATCGGACGTGAAAAGGTTGACGTCCTCGAAGGGAGGCGTCTGGTTGAGGACTTGATGCGTATCGGTTGGTGCAGCCATTTCTGCAGTTTAGCGCGAGAGGTGCGGCGCGGTCGCTACCAGCCCTTAACGTATTCCCCAGCTGATCTGCGAGCGTCGCTTCAACGCAGTTGCCGAGGTCCCTGAGTCTCCCTATACAAACGCCTTTGATGACCAATGCAGTAGCCAAAGTCGAGCCGCTTCACTTTCCGCACCGCCACCTCCTCACCGTGGAGGGGCTCGGCGCTCAAGAGATCAATTTTCTCCTCGACCTCGCCGACAGCAACGCGGATGCCAACCGACAGGTTGGAAATCGCCGCGATGTGCTGCGCGGGCGCATGCTGATCAACCTCTTCTTCGAGAACTCGACCCGCACCCAGGCCTCGTTCGAGATGGCGGCCAAGCGCCTCGGCGCCGACGTCATGAATATGAACGTATCGACCTCCTCGGTGCAGAAGGGCGAAACCCTCATCGATACCGCCGTGACGCTGAACGCCATGCAGCCCGACATGATCGTGGTGCGGCACCATTCGGCGGGCGCGGTGGAACTGCTGGCGCAGAAGGTGGACTGCTCGGTGATCAACGCCGGCGATGGCTCGCACCAGCATCCCACCCAGGCGCTGCTCGACGCGCTCACCATCCGCCGCGCCAAGGGGCGCATCGCGGGGCTCACGGTGGCGATCTGCGGCGATATCCTGCACAGCCGCGTGGCGCGTTCCAACATCATGCTGCTCAACGCGCTCGGCGCGCGGGTGCGCATCGCCGCGCCTTCGACGCTGCTTCCCGCCGCGCCGGAGCGCATGGGCGCGGAGGTCTTTACCGATATGTGGAAAGCGGTCGAGGGCGCGGACGTCGTCATGATGCTGCGCCTGCAGCGCGAGCGCATGGAGGGATCGTACGTGCCTTCCACGCGCGAATACTTCCACTTCTTCGGGCTCGACCACGAGAAGCTCGCCCGCGCGAAGCCGGATGCCATCGTCATGCATCCAGGCCCGATGAACCGCGGCGTCGAGATCGCCTCGACCGTCGCCGACCATTCCTCCAGCGTCATCCGCGAGCAGGTGGAGATGGGCGTTGCCGTGCGCATGGCGGTGCTCGAGGCGCTGGCCCGCAACCTGGCGAAGCGATGAACGCAACGAGCAGCACGACCAAACGCCCGCCCCGCGAGAGCAAATCCGCGACGGCAACAGCTTTCATCAACGCGCGCATCGTCGATCCGGCCGCAAACCGCGACGAGCCGGGCGGGCTCGTGGTGCGCGACGGGCTGATCGCGGATGTCGGCCCGCACCTGCGGCGCAATTCGCCGGAAGGCGTCACGGTCATCGACTGCAAGGGACGCGTTCTCGCTCCCGGCCTCATCGATGCGCAGGTCTTCACGGGGGAGCCGGGCTTCGAGCACCGCGAGACCCTGAAAACGGCGAGCCATGCGGCGGCCGCAGGTGGCGTCACCACGATGGTGGTCATGCCGGAGACGAACCCCGTCATCGATCAGGTCGCGCTCGTCGACTTCATCCAGCGCCGCGCCCGGGACAACGCCATCGTGCACGTCCACACCATGGCCGCGATGACGAAGGGCCTCAAGGGCGAGGAAATGACGGAGATCGGCCTTTTGAAGCGGGCCGGCGCCATCGCCTTCTCCAATGGCAAGACGTCAGTTGCCAACACACGCGTGATGCGCAACGTGCTGCTCTACGGGCGCGACTTCGGTGCGCTGATCGTCCACCATACCGAAGACCCTTATCTCGCCTCTAGCGGCGCGATGAACTCCGGCGAGATCGCCGCGCGGCTCGGCCTGCCGGGGACGCACAAGGCGTCGGAGACGATCATGCTCGAGCGCGACGTGCGTCTCGTGGAGATGACGCGCGGGCGCTATCACGCCGCGACGATCTCGAGCGCGGAAAGCCTCGATGTGATCCGCGCCGCGAAGGCGCGCAACCTGCCCGTCACGTGCGGCGTCTCGATCAACCATCTGACGCTCAACGAGAACGACATCGGCCCCTATCGCACCTTCTTCAAGATCCGGCCGCCCCTGCGCTCGGACGATGATCGGGCTGCAATGGTGCGCGGGCTTGCGGCGGGCGACATCGACATCATCGTATCGAGCCATGATCCGCAGGACGCCGACGACAAACGCCGGCCGTTCGCCGAGGCGACCGATGGCGCCGTGGGGCTCGAGACGCTGCTGCCGGCGGCGCTGCGGCTCTACCATTCCGGCGAGCTGCCGCTGATGAGCGTTCTGCGCGCGATGACCATCAACCCGGCGAAGCTGCTGGGCCTGCATTCGGGCCGCCTTGCCAAGGGCGCCGTGGCTGACATCATCCTCTTCGATCCCGACGAGCCCTGGGTCGTCAATAAAGACATGCTGCGCTCGCGCTCGAAGAACTCACCGTTCGACGAGAGCAAGATGCAGGGCCGTGTGCTGCGCACGCTCGTGGCGGGTGAAACGGTCTATCAGTACGCGCCGTAGCCTGACGGGCGGGGCGGGATATCCATGCCCGACATTCTATCGTGTACGGAACCGGCCATTTTGCCCGACCGCGCCCGCTAGCGAAAAGGCGGTTCGGGCCTGCGGAAGCGCAACCGCCCGGGACCCTCGCGCCCGACACGGCCACGCGCGCCGGTTGCGGGCGCTACCTCCAACAAGTACGCTGCGCCGCCGTGGAGAACAGGTTTCCACGGAGGACCTTCGCGCGCCCATGGAAGCATTTCTAAATCCGCACACGCTGCTTGCAGTGGCGGCCGGCTACCTCCTCGGCTCGATACCGTTCGGCCTGCTGCTGACGCGCGCGGCTGGATTGGGCGACGTGCGCAGCATCGGCTCCGGCAATATCGGGGCAACGAACGTGCTGCGCACGGGCCACAAGGGGCTTGCAGCGCTTACCCTCGTGCTCGATGCGCTGAAGGGCACGGCGGCGGTTCTGGTCGGCCATTGGATCGGCGCGCTCGGCGGCGTTGCCATTCTCGCTTCTCTGCTCGCGGGTCTCGCGGCGTTTCTGGGCCATATCTTCCCCGTCTGGCTGGGCTTCCGCGGCGGGAAGGGTGTCGCCACCTACATCGGTGTGCTGCTCGGGATCGATTGGCGCGCAGCTCTCGGGTTCTGTGTCGTCTGGCTGCTCGTCGCCGCTCTGACCCGCTATTCCTCGCTATCCGCGCTCGTTGCCGCGCTCGCCGTGCCCGTCGGTCTTCTCGCGATCGGTGAGAGCGCCACGGGGGTGCTCGCCGCCGCGCTTTCGCTGATGCTGATCTACAAGCACCGCGCAAACATCCGCCGGCTCGCCGCGGGTGAAGAACCGCGGATCGGTGCCAAGGCATGACGATGCCTGCGGCGGCAGCCGAGCTCTAGCGCGCGATGGACAGCAGCGAACGCCTCGCCGCGCTGCGGCTCGCCCGCTCCGAGAATGTCGGTCCCGTAACCTTTCGCGAGCTGCTTCGCCACTGTGGTAGCGCCGAGGCTGCGCTCGAACAGTTGCCGGAACTTTCGCGCCGCGGCGGATATCGCGCGAACGTGCGCATCTGCCCGCGCTCCGACGCGGAGGCCGAGCTGAAACGCGCGCGCGATTTCGGCGCGCGGGTGCTCATCGTCGGCGAGCGCGATTATCCTGTGGCTCTCGCAGCGCTCGAAGCGCCGCCACCTGTCATCTACGTGAAGGGCGATGCGGGGCTGCTGCAGCGCCACTGCGTCGCCATCGTCGGCGCGCGGGCGTGCTCGGCGGCCGGCATCAAGCTCGGCAAGCATTTTGCCGCTGCGATCGGCCGTGGCGGCTTCGTCATCGTTTCCGGCCTTGCGCGGGGTATCGATGCGGCCGCCCATGCGGCGTCGCTCGAAACGGGTACGGTCGCGGTGCTGGGCGGCGGGCTCGACATCGTCTACCCGCCCGAGCACGACCAGTTGCAGCGCACTGTCGGCGAACGCGGGTGCCTCGTCGCCGAAATGCCTTTCGGCTTCACGCCCCGGGCGCAATCGTTTCCGCGCCGCAATCGAATCATTTCGGGGCTGTCGCTCGGCGTTCTCGTGGTCGAAGCTGCCCGCCGCTCCGGCAGTCTCGTCACGGCGCGCCTCGCCGCCGAGCAGGGGCGCGAAGTGTTTGCCGTGCCGGGGCACCCGCTCGATCCGCGCGCGGAGGGGACGAACCGCCTTTTGAAATCGGGGGCGACGCTCGTCACCGAGCCGGACGATGTGCTTGCCGCGCTCGCGCCTCTGACCCATCAGCCACCTCTGGGTCTGCGCGAAGAACCGGGGGAAAGCGACACTCCGGACGCACAACCAGGCTTGCCGCCCACCGTCACGGACGATGACCGAGGGCGCGTGCTTTCTGCCCTAGGCCCTGCTCCCATCGACATCGACAGCCTTGTGCGCAGCACCGGACTATCTAGCCGGTGCGTGCAGGTCGCCCTGCTCGAACTCGCACTTGCCGGCCGGATCGAACGGCACGGCGGCGGGCTCGTTTCGCTGGGGGCTGGAGATCTTTAGGCCGCGTGGACGGCGCCCGGGCGGCTCAGCCGCCAGTTGCACATCGCACTACGATATATAGGGGACGGGCTCGCCCCGGGTGAGACCGGTGCTTTAGGAGTGGCGCGCGGCGTTGCGCTGGATATTTGCTTCGGTTAATGCTGCCGTGAGAATCGCGGAGAGGGTTTTCTGGCCTGCGCGATCGGCGAGGTCTTTCAGCTCGGAAATCAGACCACAAAGGTAGTCGAGGCTTTCATAACCTCGCGCCGGTTCCTTTATGCTCATCTCGTTTCCGTTTGCCTTTTCTGGCCCAGCCATCCCCACGCGTGCCCCATCCTTTTCGACAATCATAGATAGCAGCTCAATAACATTCACAATCTGTGATAGCAAGACCTACATGCGGTGCACGGCGGCTCGACGTTTGACACCGCCACATTCCTCTCCCATCTTCCCGGGCCGAAACGGACGCCCAACAGCGCCGGATGCCGAATCTGCGGGCCCGCGGCCGGGTTCATCTCTCATTTCCTCGCGGCGCCACGCCAGACTTGAAAGTCCTTAGATGAACGTCCTCATCGTAGAATCGGCTGCCAAAGCCAAGACGATCAATAAATATCTAGGCAGCAGCTATAAGGTCATCCCGTCGTTCGGTCATGTGCGCGACCTGCCGGCGAAGAACGGCTCGGTCGAGCCCGACAAAGACTTCGCAATGCACTGGGACATCGATTCCAAGTCCCAAAAAATCATCAAAGAAATCGCAGACGCGGTCAAAAAAGCCGACAAGCTCATCCTCGCTACCGACCCCGATCGCGAGGGTGAAGCCATCTCCTGGCACATCCTGCAGATATTAGAACAAAAGAAGGCGCTCAAAAAGGGCATCGAGATCGAGCGCGTCGCCTTCAACGCCGTGACAAAGCAGGCGATTCTTGCGGCCCTTGCGGAGCCGCGCAAGATCGATACGCCGCTCGTTTCGGCCTATCTCGCGCGCCGGGCGCTCGACTATCTCGTCGGCTTCACGCTCTCGCCGGTGCTCTGGCGCAAACTGCCGGGCGCACGGTCGGCGGGCCGCGTGCAATCGGTTGCGCTGCGGCTCGTGTGCGACCGAGAGCGGGAGATCGAGGTCTTCAAGACCGACGAGTACTGGACCATCGACGCCGTTCTGGCGACGGACAAGGGCGATCAATTCCCCGCACGCCTCAGCGCCATCAACGGCGAGACGCTGAAGAAGCTCGACATCAAGACGGGCGCCGAGGCGAACGCTATCAAGGCGGCAATCGAGAACGGCGACTTCCGCGTCGTTTCGGTGGACAAGAAGGCGGTGAAGCGCAACCCGTACGCGCCGTTCGCCACCTCGACGCTGCAGATGGACGCATCGCGCAAGCTCGGCTTCTCCGCGAAGCACACGATGCAGGTCGCCCAGCGCCTCTATGAGGGTGTCGACATCGGCGGCGAGACGGTCGGTCTCATCACCTATATGCGAACCGACGGCGTCACTATCGTTCCCGAGGCGATCAGTGCCATTCGCGGTTTGATCGCACGGGAGTTCTCGCAGAAATACGTCGCCCCGTTCATCCGTGAATACAAGACGAAGGCCAAGAACGCCCAGGAGGCGCACGAGGCCATCCGCCCGACGGAGGTCTCGCGCCGGCCGCAGGACGTTGCGAAGTATCTGGAGCGCGACCAGGCCCGTCTTTACGAGCTCGTCTGGAAGCGCGCGGTTGCGAGCCAGATGGCCTCCGCCGAGGTCGAGCAGACCACGGCCGATATCGAAGTGAAGGGCCGCGACGGCAAGAGCTATACGCTCCGCGCCACCGGTTCGGTCATTCAGTTCGAAGGATTCCTCAAGGTGTACGAGGAAGGCCGCGACGAGCGCATCCATGCCGCCAAGGGCAAGGACGACGCGCCGGGCGAGGAGGACGATACCGGCCGGCGTCTGCCCGCGCTCGCGAAAGGCGACAAGGTTACGGATCGGTCCATCGAGGCGGAGCAGCACTTCACGCAGCCTCCGCCGCGCTATTCGGAAGCAACGCTCGTCAAGAAGATGGAGGAGCTCGGCATCGGCCGGCCTTCGACCTACGCCTCGACGCTCGCGGTACTACAGGAACGCGAGTACGTTCGCGTCGACAAGAAGCGGCTCATTCCCGAAGACAAGGGCCGGCTCGTCATCGCGTTCCTCGAAGGCTTCTTCAAACGCTACGTAGAATACGATTTCACCGCCGACCTCGAGGACAAGCTCGACTTGATCTCGGACGGCCAGCTCGTGTGGAAAGACGTTTTGCGCGATTTCTGGCGGGAGTTCACCGGCTCCGTCGACGAGATCAAAGATCTGCGCGTCGGCGAAGTTCTCGAAGCGCTGAACGAGATCCTCGGTCCCCACATCTTCCCCCCACGGGAGGATGGCTCGGATCCGCGCAGCTGCCCTTCGTGTAAGACGGGGCGGCTCAGTCTGAAGATTTCCGGCAAGTACGGCGCCTTCATCGGTTGCGGAAACTATCCGGAATGCCGCTATACGCGCCAGCTCAGCGACGTCGCCGGCACGGGCGATACGGAAGCTGCTGGCCCGGACGGAAAATTGCTCGGCTATGATCCGGATACGGGTCTTGCCGTGACGCTGCGCTCCGGCCGCTTCGGTCCCTACTTGCAGCTCGGCGAAGGCAGCGAGGACGAGAAGCCGCGGCGCTCCAGCATCCCCAAGGGGGTCGATGCAGGCTCTGTCGATCTCGAATATGCGCTGAAGCTGCTGTCGCTGCCGCGCGAGGTGGGCCTCCATCCGGAATCGGGAAAGATGATCACGGCGGGCCTCGGCCGCTACGGTCCCTTCGTCCTGCACGATGGCATGTATGCGAATGTCGAGAGCATCGATGAGGTGTTCTCGGTCGGTATCAACCGCGCCGTGGCTCTGCTTGCGGAGAAGGCCGCGGGGGGCAAGGGCCGCTTCCAGCGTGCCAAGCCGGCCGTGCTGAAGGATCTCGGCGAGCATCCCGACGGGGGCGGCAAGATCGAAGTGCTCTCGGGGCGCTACGGGCCGTACGTGAAGCACGGGTCGACGAACGCGACGATCCCGAAGGGGAAAGATCCCGCAGCGCTGACCGTTGCCGAAGCCGTCGACCTCATCGCCGAGCGCGCCGCGAAGGGTCCATCGAAAAAGAAAAAGCCTGTGCGCAAAGCTGCCTCCAAGGATGCAGATGACGCCAAGCCGGCAGCAAAGGCCGGCAAATCGTCTAAAGCTAAGGCTTCGAAGGGTGCTGTTTCGAAGACGGCCAAGCCCGCTAAGGGACGCTCGGCCAAATCGAAAGCTGCAACAGCCGACGCGGACTGATCCCGCATGATCCCACGCCGGGCAAGCTGACCATGCCACGCAAACCGAAGGGCAACAGAAGCGGGCCCCCTAAGCGTGGCGGTCTTCCCGGCCGGGAGGAAATCCTCAACTACATCCGCTCTTCACCCGGCAAGGTCGGCAAACGCGAGATCGCGCGCGCCTTCGGCATCAAGGGTGGAGACCGCCTCGAGCTCAACAACCTGCTCGCGGGCATGTCCGAAGACGGCACGTTGTCGGGCGACCGCAAGCATCTGCGCCGCAAGGGCAGCCTGCCCGCCGTCACGGTGCTGGAAGTGACCGGGCGCGATGACGACGGCGACCTCATCGCCCGGCCAGCCGTCTGGGACGAAGAAGGCGATGCGCCGCTGGTGCTGATCGCGCCGCGCTCGGCACGTGGCCCGGAAATCGACATCGAAGCCAACATTGGCGTGGGCGACCGCGTGCTGGCGCGTATCAGCGAGCTCTCCGAACCGGATGGAGAATATCGCTTCCAGGCGTTTCCCATCAAGCGGCTGCCGCGCGAGAAGCGGCGCCTCATCGGCATCTATCGCGCAAGCAAGCGTGGCGGCGGCACGATCGAGCCCATCGATCGCAAGCAACTGCGCTCGTGGTCGGTCCGTGGCGGCGACGAAGGGGATGCAAAGGACGGCGACCTCGTTCGCTTCGATCTTCCGCGCAAGGGCCGTCTGCACATACCGCAGGCGCGTATCCTGGAGTCGCTCGGCAACCCGGACGATCAGCGCCAGATCAGCCTCATAGCGGTGCACGCACACGGCATTCCCGATGATTTCCCCGAGGGCGTCATCACGGAAGCGGAAAGCCTCGAGGAGCCAACGCTTTCGGGCCGCACCGATTTGCGCAACGTGCCGCTCGTCACCATCGATCCGCCCGACGCCCGGGACCATGACGATGCCGTCTATGCCGAACCCGACGAGGATGCGGCAAATCCGGGCGGCTGGATCGTACTGGTCGCCATCGCGGACGTGGCGCACTTCGTGCGTCCCGGCTCACGTCTCGACCGCGAGGCGCAGTTGCGCGGCAACTCGGTCTATTTCCCCGACCGCGTCGTGCCCATGCTGCCGGAGCGCATCTCCAACGATCTGTGCTCGCTGCGCGAAGGCGAGAACCGCGCATGCCTCGCCGTGCGCATGGTGTTCGACAAGAACGGCAGCAAGCGCAGCCATACTTTCATGCGCGGGATGATGCGCTCGGCGGCGAAGCTCAGCTATCAGGAAGCGCAGGCTGCCATCGACGGGCGCCCTTCCGACAAGGCGGGCCCGCTGCTGGATCGCGTGCTGCGGCCCCTCTGGGGTGCCTACGGCACTCTCGCGGCGGCGCGCGACAAGCGCGGTCCGCTCGATCTCGACCTGCCCGAGCGCAAGATCCTGCTCGATGAGAAAGGCCACGTGAGGGACGTGGTCACGCCCGAGCGACTTACGGCACACAGGCTCATCGAAGAATTCATGATCCAGGCCAACGTCGCGGCCGCCGAGACGCTAGAGCAGAGAAAAACGCCGGTCGTCTATCGCATTCACGATCAGCCCTCGAAGGAGAAGCTCGCGAGCCTGCGCGATTTTCTCGACACCATCGGCATGAAGCTGCCGCAAGCGTCCAGCCTCAAGGCCGCAAACTTCAACGGCATCCTGGCGCACGCAAAGACGCTGCCCGTTGCCGACCTCGTCAACGAAGTGGTGCTACGCAGCCAAAGCCAGGCCGAATACAACATCGACAACATCGGGCACTTCGGCCTCAACCTGCGCCGCTATGCGCACTTCACCTCGCCGATCCGCCGCTATGCCGACCTTCTCGTGCATCGCGCGCTGGTGAAGGCGCAGCACCTCGGCGTGGGTGGCCTCGACGATATCGAGGTCGGGCGCTTGCGCGAGATTGCGCAGCAGATCTCCGACGCCGAGCGCCGCGCCATGGCGGCCGAGCGCGAAACCGCCGACCGTCTCATCGCCATGCACCTTGCCGACCGCGTGGGTGCAAAGTTCATCGGTCGCATTGCAGGCGTTACGCGCTCGGGATTGTTCGTGCGGCTGAAGGATACCGGCGCCGATGGATTCGTGCCGGTCTCGTCGCTCTCCAATGATTTTTACAATCACGTCGAGGCCGAGCACGCGCTCGTCGGCAAGCGCACCGGCGAGACGTTCAGGCTCGGCGATACGGTCGAGGTGCGTCTCATCGAGGTCGTGCCTTCGGCGGGCGCCTTGCGGTTCGAGATGTTAACCGAGGGCACCCGCGGCCGCGTTGCCGCACCTCACGCGGGCATGCGCTCCAAAAACGCGCGTTCGCGTGGGCGCCGCAGGTAAATCTTGCGCAGATGCCGCGGCCATTCGTCTATTGACCCACGTCAGCCGCAGGCCCACGTTCGTGTTGCCGCGGAGCCCATGAAGATGCTCCCGAGCGAGGCGAGGAAAGCCCGATGACACAAACCCCAACGACATTCTCCGAGCCCGCCGGTCAGCGCGACTGGCTGCAGGCCGTGCTCCGCGGCGGCGCTTGCAAGTGCCCCTCGTGCGGCCAGGGGAAACTGTTCCGGCGCTATCTCAAGGTGGCCGACACCTGCCCCACGTGCTCGGAAGAGCTTCATCACCATCGCGCGGATGATGCTCCGCCCTACTTCACCATTCTGATTGCCGGTCACTTCATCATCGCAGGCGTGATGATCGTCGAGGAGCAGTTCCGGCCGAGCTACTGGCTGCATCTCGCCATCTGGTTCCCGCTCACCATGGGCATGTGTCTTTGGATGCTCCCGCGTATCAAGGGCGCGCTCGTGGGGCTGCAGTGGGCCCTGCGCATGCACGGCTTCGGCGGGCGCGACAGCGTGGACCCGGCCGATCCCGCGCCCATCCCGGCTACCTCCAAAGAGGCGACATTTTAAGCATAGTGCGACGCGGCCCTTGCTTGACAGCGGGGCCGCTGTGGCTATGTTGCCCGCTCTCCGCAGCCCGCGGACAGGTGCAGAAAGTTCCCCGAAGGTTTCCCCATCATGGCCAAGCCCGTAACGCAGAAGATCAAGCTGCTGTCGACCGCCGGCACGGGGTTCTTTTACGTGACCAAGAAGAACCCGCGCACGAGCACCGAGAAGCTCGTCTTCAAGAAATATGATCCCGTCGTGAAGAAGCACGTCGAGTTCAAGGAAACGAAGATCAAGTAAGCGGCGCGCGGGGCACACCCCGCGCCCTATCACGGCTATCCGCCATGGATGGCCGGCGCACCGGCACCCTCAAATCTCGGATGGTTAAGGAATTGGTCAGGGAGACTTGACCAGGGCCCGCAACTCAACCCGGCAGCGGGGTAGTTAGTCCGAGAAAGCCACGGACCCTGGTCTAGTAACCAGATGGTTCGTCAAAGAGGGCGTTGACTCCCCGCCTGGTGCCGTGGCTGGTCCGATGCAGCTTCAACGAGGAGGCCACTCTAGCCGCTGGGACCAACCACGATTATCCCGCCCTATCAGGAAATGCGGCGGACCTGATAGCGCGGAAACCGATATATCTCGAAGGGGGCACAGCCGCCCGCTGTGCGCATCCGCTAATTGAATATTAACGGCCCCCTCGTCATTTCATAATCTGACAGAGGACTCTGGTTAACGCAAGTTACGCTTTGACTGTGCTTAATTAACCACGTCGATTCGTCCTCGCCACATCGCCGCCGCGATTGCATGCCGGTCGATTGGTTGCAGCGGCCTAAGCCGCGCAATCAAATACTGAGAATGTCGTTTGATTTTAACCGGATAGGCCTAAGCGGCGTTCGCCGCCACGCGGTTGCGGCCGCACCGCTTTGCATCGAATAGAGCAATATCCGCACGGCGGAATACCGTTTCGGGTGTGTCATCGGCGCACTCAAGTGTGGCAACGCCGACGCTAGCGGTGAGCGGGATTCCGAGGCCCTGGCGCACCGGGAACGCGTCAGCCGCAATAGATACCCTCAGCCGCTCTCCCACCTGGTAAGCTCGCTCCATATCGGTATCAGGCATGATGATGAGGAACTCCTCCCCGCCGTAGCGGCAGGCGAGGTCGATGCCGCGCGTGTTGCGCCGGAACCGGGCCGCGAACTCCCGCAGCACCGCGTCCCCTACGTCATGTCCGTATGTATCGTTGACATGTTTGAAATGATCGATGTCCGCGAGCAGCACCGATAGCGCCCGCCCGCTGCGGCGCGCCTCCTCGACCAGCGTCGACAGGTGCGTTTCCATGTACCGGCGATTATGCAGCCCGGTGAGCGCATCGATGACGGACGCCTCGATGCTTTCCTCCAGGCGATTGCGCAGATGGTCGGAGTAGCGCTTGCGCTTCACCTGCGTCCTCACGCGCGCCAGCAGCTCGTTCTCGTCGATGGGGCGCATGATGTAGTCGTTGATGCCCATGTCGAGGCCGCGCAACAGGCGCGCCTCGTTGCCCGGCTCCACCAGCAGGATGATCGGCAGATGGCGCGTCGCATCCATGGAGCGCGTCTGCGAACAGAGCCGCAGCGCATCGGCGTTGGCGAGCGAAAGCGAGACGATCATGAGATCGAACTCCTCGTTCGCCAGCTCCCGCAGTGCCGCTTCGGGCGTCGACGCCGTCGCGACCGAATGCACCGCCGACAGCCAGCTCACCATGCGCGAGACGGCGCGGGCGTCATCATCGACC
>DASRYA010000094.1:0-1596 GCA_035687305.1 Hyphomicrobium sp.
ACCGTCATCACCGCCGAGATGCTGCCCGAGGAGATCGGCTCCAACGTGCCGCTGCCGGTCAACGGAGGCGCCGAGCATCTGATGTCGCTTCCTCTGCGCGAGGCACGCGAAATCTTCGAGCGCGAATATCTGCTGGCGCAGATCAACCGCTTCGGCGGCAACATCTCGCGTACCGCGGAATTCGTCGGCATGGAGCGCTCGGCGCTGCACCGCAAGCTGCGTGCGCTGGGCGTTTCTTCCGAACATCGCGGGATGGAAGTCCGTCAGGCCTGACGGAACCGCCAGCAGCCCTGCCGAAAACCCGAGCCGGCCCGCGCAGGCTCGTCCAGCAACGTTCGCCCATCAGCGTCAACGGGTATCCCATGTCCCGCATCGTCTACGTCAACGGCCGCTATCTACCTTACGCTCAAGCCGCCGTGCATGTGGAGGATCGCGGCTTCCAGCTCGGAGATGCGATCTACGAGGTGTGCGAGGTGAGGGGAGGCCATCTCATCGACGAGGCCCGCCACATGGCGCGGCTGGAGCGCTCGCTGGGTGAGCTGCAGATCCCACGCCCGATGGCGCCGGCCGCGCTGGCGCACGTGATGCGCGAAGTCATCCGGCGCAACCGCTTGCGCGACGGTGCGCTCTATCTACAAGTCAGCCGCGGCGCAGGCCCGCGCGATTTCTACTTCCCGGGCCCCGACGTCGTGCCGACGGTCGTCTGCCTGACGCGCGCGCTTTCCCCGGACGTCCCGGCGGCGCGGGCGCTCTCCGGTATTGCCGTCAAGTCGATGCCCGATATCCGCTGGGCGCGGTGCGACATCAAGACCGTGATGCTTCTGCCGGCATGTCTGGCGAAGGAAGCGGCCCGGAAAGAAGGAGCGAACGAAGCCTGGTTCGTCGACCGCGAGGGCTATGTCACCGAGGGCGCGTCGAGCAACGCCTGGATCGTCGACGGTGCGGGAACTGTCATCACCCGGCCGCTGGGGACGGATATACTTCCCGGTGTAACGCGCGCCACGGTGCGCGACGTACTGCAGAAGGAGCAGATCGGGCTGGTGGAGCGTCCGTTCCTGCTCGGCGAGGCGCGCGCGGCGAGGGAGGCTTTCATCACCTCTGCAACACAAACCGTCATGCCCGTCGTCCGCATCGACGGACACGCTGTGGGCGATGGCAGGCCGGGCCCCGTCGCGGCGCTGTTGCGCCAAAAGTTTCATCAGTTTGCTGCGATTTCAGACATCTGAAGCCGCTTCTTTTTGACGGTGGAGTTGGTATACCTTTTATAGTGCAGTGCGACATAACGTTATTATGTTACGGTCGCGACAATGCCTATCGTGACCCGACAACCCAGCAGACCTAGAACAGGCGGATAACAAAAATGGGCGCAGATCGAGTCCAGAACCTTCAGGATACGTTCCTGAACCACGTGCGCAAGAACAAGACGCCGCTGACGATATTTTTGATCAATGGCGTCAAACTCCAGGGGATCGTAAGCTGGTTCGACAACTTCTGTGTGCTGCTACGGCGCGACGGCCACTCCCAGCTCGTATATAAGCACGCGATATCGACCATCATGCCCGGCCAGCCGGTCCACCTCATGGAGACCGAGACGAC
>DASRYA010000095.1:0-9696 GCA_035687305.1 Hyphomicrobium sp.
ACTTCGTTAGCAAATCGATACCGCCGCCCCGCCATGCTTAACGGCGCGCCGCTGCCACGTCCGGCGCTGGCGCGTCGCCGCTCTCGGCTCCGCGCACCCGCTGTCACAGACCCTTCATGAGCCGGCGCTAAGGCCGCCCGCGGGAGCCCTCTGCGAGGCTCTTGGAAGCGAAGAGGCGCAGGATCCTCCATGCTGTCGATCATCCGTATCGCGTTGGCCTCCGGGGCCCTTGCGATGGCGACTTTAGTGAACCCGGCCGGCGCGCAGACGATCTATCCGATCGACCGCGCTGAAATTCTCAGCGGCGCACGCTTCGATCTGAAGGTCGAGTTTCCCGGCGCCCCCGGGCCCGGCGATCTCGAGGTCACGATCAACGGCGAGGATGCAGCAAAGGTGCTCGGCAAGCCCGCCGAGGTCATCGTGCATGAGGATGGCGCCGCACGCACCGCCTATTGGATTCGCGGCGCGCGCATCGAGCGGCCGGGAGCAGTGAAGGTCGAGGCGCAGTCGGGCGAAGCGAAGGCGGCGGTCGTCTGGGATGTCTACGGCACGCCCGGGGGGCGCCTTGCGCGCAACGTCATCCTGCTCATAGGCGATGGACTTTCCATCGCCCATCGCACCGCTGCGCGCATGCTCTCGAAGGGAATCCGGCAGGGCAAATACGGTGGCGAGCTGGCCATGGACGACATGCCTTACATGGCGCTCGTCTCCACCTCGGGCACCGATTCCATCGTCACCGACAGCGCCAACGCGATGACGGCCTTCGCCACCGGGCACAAGTCGTGCGTCAACGCGCTGGGCGTATACTGCGCGGCGAACCGCAACACGCTGGCCCATCCGGCGGTCGAGACCATTGCCGAGCTGGCGAAGCGCAAGCGCGGCCTCGCGGTGGGTGTGGTCACCGATACCGAGATCGAGGACGCAACGCCCGCGGGTTTCGTGGCGCACACGCGCGCCCGCGCCGATTACGACGACATCGTCGCCATGTTCTACAAGCTGCAGCCCGACGTGATTTTAGGCGGCGGCGCGTTGAATTTCCGCCCCTCCGGGGACGCCGGCGGCAAGCGCCGCGATGGAGAGAACTACATCGAGCGCTTCAGGCAGGCGGGATACACCTTCGTCGATACCGCAACCCAGCTCTCCGCAGCGGCGGCGAAACCCGAAACGCGGAAAGTCCTCGGCCTCTTCAACGACCGCAATGTCGACGGCGCCCTCGACCGTAAGTTCCTGAAGAAGGGCACGGTCGCGAAGTTCCCCGATCAGCCGGACCTGACCGAAAGCATGCACGCCGCGCTCGAGGTGCTCTCCCGCGCCGACGATGGCTTCCTTCTTCTCGTCGAGGCGGGGCGCATCGACAAGTACAGCCACGCCCTCGATTGGGAGCGCGCCGCCTACGACACGATCATGTTCGACAACGTCGTCGCGATGGCGAAGGATTTCGCCGCGCGCAAGAACGACACGCTCGTCATCGTCGTACCCGACCACGGACATCCGGTCTCGATCATCGGCACCTACGACGACAGCAAGGGCGAGCAGCTGCGCGACCGTCTACAGACCTATGCGTCCGCCGGCTTCCCGGACTATCCCCCGCCCGACCGCGAGGGCTATCCGCCGCGCGTCGACGTCGACCGCCGTCTGGCCATGGTGTTCGCCGCCTACCCCGACCACTGCGATGCCGGGCGTCCGCACCTTGCGGGGGAGAATGTCCCGACGACCGGTGCCACGGAAGGAAAGCCGGTGGTCAACGAGAGCAACTGCGTCCCGGGCGCGGCGCGCAGGTTGGGCAATCTGCCGATCACGGCGCGCGCCGGCGTGCATGCCGCCGACGATGTGGTGCTGACGGCGCTGGGGCCGGGCGCGGACGTGTTCCGCGGACGCATCGACAACACCTTTGTCTTCCGCGCTATGGCGCGTGCGCTGGGCCTGGGCGATTGAGCCCCGCGGCCGAGCGCGTTTGTCTCGACGAGGTCCGCCCGAACGTCAGCTCATTTCGGCGAGGTAGTGGTTCTCGCCCAGGTGACAGCGCGCCCGGCGCCACTCGATGGGCTCGCCGTCGATCGCATAGACGACGCAGTCCAGGGTGAGAAGCGGCGTGCCCTCTGCAACCTTGAGGCGATCCGCATCCTCGCCTGTGGCCGCCATCGTACCGACTTTCTCGACGGCACGCCCCAGCAGCACGCCATAATGGTGGGCGAGAACGACGATACTGGGAGATATATCCGTTTCGTCCACAAGTCCGGGAAAACGCGATTGAGGGACCGTAGATTCCTCCGTCATGAGCGGACGGCTATTGTGGAACAGCACGCGATGAATGCGAAAAACGGGCTCACCCGTCCGCAACTGCAGCAGCCGCGCCTCGGTCTCGTTGGCCGTGCCGCCCTGCACCGAAGACGTTTCTGCGTCGCCGGCAATCCTTATGCCGTCCGCATCGCGAATGTTGCTGAAGCGAACCGCATGTTCATTTGAAGTTTGATCGATAACGAAAGTACCGCGCCCCTGGCGGCGGGAAATGAGCCGTTCATTTTCCATTTCGTCGAGGGCCTTGCGCACGGTCCCGACGCTTATGCCCAATTCGCGCGAAAGTTCGATTTCGTTGGGAATTGCCGATCCAGGTTTCCAGGCGCCGGCGGCAATGCGTTGAATCAACGTGTCTTTCACTTGGAGATAAAGGGGTCGAGTGGAAAACCGTCCTACCGCTGTCATTGGGGAGCCCTCGAAGGTTGCCGACCTTACCTCCGCGCCGAGACACCAGGAGTTCGCCCTGGCCTAACGACAAATCTCGCCGCGTTTAGCCAATGCGTTCAAATGAAATGCTCTGCACTGCATATGACGCACGGCCACCAACTCGATCTCTATCGATATTTTGCAGTAGTGCATAATAATCGGTATTAACTATAGCACGATTTGGCGCGGGGGTTTTGTTCTTGTCCACGTTTATTTCACGGCTCCATTTCAGAATGAGGGATGGACGCGCAAGAAAGTCATGGGTTTTGTCCGCCTTTTTTCCCTCTACGGCCGCGATTTTTTCCGCGCCGGAATAACTGGCCAAGGCGCGCGTCGCCCCCCTCGCAAACCCCTGGTCAGACGGCCCCGCCGGGAGTTCCTCCCCTTCCCGGCGGGGCTCCCCTGCTTTAGGACGCGGCAGGTCGCCTCGCGCTAACACCTTGCGGCCGAGGCCCGCACCGGTGCAAACATCGGCTGGCAGCGGCCGGGATGGCCGCCCAAAGAGGGAGCCTTTTGCAAATGATGGAGTTGCGGACGTCCCACCCCGTCGGGACGAGCCATTCGGCCGACCGCACGGTGCGCCACGATTGGACCCGCGAGGAGGCCCAGGCCCTCTATGACGCGCCGTTCAACGACCTGTTGTTCAAGGCGCAATCCATCCACCGGCGCTATTTCGACCCCAACACCGTGCAGCGCAGCCGCCTCCTGTCCATCAAGACGGGCGGCTGTGCCGAGGACTGCGGCTACTGCAGCCAGTCGGCCCACCACGCTTCCGGCCTCAAGGCCAGCAAGCTGATGGAGGTGGAGAAGGTGCTCGCCGAGGCGCGCAAGGCAAAGGAGCAGGGCGCCACGCGCTATTGCATGGGCGCCGCCTGGCGCTCCCCCAAGAACCGCGACATGGACGCCGTATGCGCGATGGTCGAGGGCGTGAAGGCGATGGGCATGGAAACGTGCATGACCCTCGGCATGCTTTCCGACGATGACGTCATAAAGCTCGCCCGCGCCGGCCTCGACTACTACAACCACAACATCGATACCTCGAAGCGCTACTACGACAAGGTCATCTCCACGCGCACCTTCGCCGATCGCCTGCAGACGCTGGAGCGCGTGCGCGAGGCTGGCATCAAGGTGTGCTGCGGCGGCATCGTCGGCATGGGCGAGGAGCCCGAAGACCGCGTCGACATGCTGCTGACGCTCGCCAATCTTCCCGAGCATCCCGAAAGCGTGCCGATCAACATGCTGATCGCCATCCCGGGCACCCCGCTGGCGAACACGGAAAAGATCGACGCCATCGAGTTCGTGCGCACCATCGCGCTCGCACGCATTCTGATGCCGCAGTCCTATGTCCGCCTTTCCGCCGGTCGCACCGAGATGAGCGACGAAACGCAGGCGCTGTGCTTCTTCGCCGGCGCCAACTCCATCTTCGTCGGCGAGACGCTGTTGACGGCGGACAACCCCGGTCAGGACAGCGACGCCGTTCTGTTCGACAAACTCGGCCTGAGGCCGCTCGAGCTCGAGAGCGGCTCGGGCGAGCAGGATGATGTACAAGAGCCATGAGCGGGCGCTCGAAGCGCTGACGCGCCGCGGGCGCCGCAGGGCGCTCGCCGCCGCGTCGGGCATCGACTTCAGCTCCAATGATTATCTCGCCCTCGCGCGCTCGCCGGAGCTGAGGGAAGCTGCGCGGTCCGCGATCGCCCGCGAGGTTTCCATCGGCTCGGGAGGATCGCGCCTTCTGCGGGGCAACGACCGCGAGCACGAGGCGATCGAGGCGGAAGCTGCCGCCTTTTTCGGCGCCGAAAGCGCGCTGTTCTTCGGCGGCGGATTCCTCGCCAACCTCGCGCTGTTCTCCACCCTCCCCCAGCGGGGCGATCTCGTCGTCTACGATGCGCTGATCCACGCGTCCGTTCACGATGGTATGCGGCTCGGAAAGGCCGAGCAGGCCGAGGCGCGCCACAACGATGCGCAGGCCTTCGAGGATGCGATCAAGGCCTGGCGCGCTGCCGGTGGCACAGGTATGCCCTGGATCGCCGTGGAAAGCCTCTATTCGATGGACGGCGACCGCGCGCCCCTCGATGATCTTATCGCCATCGCGAACCGCCACGACGGGGTGCTGGTGATCGACGAGGCCCATGCAACCGGTGTGCTGGGTCCCATGGGGCGCGGTCTCGGCGCCGCGCTCGAAGGGCGCGCGAATGTCGTCGCGCTGCATACCTGCGGCAAGGCGCTGGGCGCCATGGGCGCGCTCGTGACGGGGCCGCGCATCCTTTGCGACTATCTCGTCAACCGCTCGCGGCCATTCATCTATGCCACGGCGCCCTCACCGCTCGTCACCGCCATCGTGCGCGCCGCGCTCCTTATCTGCCGTTTCGATGCCGCGCGGCGTGAAAAGCTCGCGAGCCTCGTTGCCTTTGCCGGCCAGCGCCTTAGCGCAACCTGCGCGCTGAAGCCGTCGGGCACGCATATTCAGCCCCTGATCGTCGGCTCCGACGAGCGCGCGACGCGCCTTGCCGCCGCCATGCAGAAGCGCGGGTTCGATATTCGTGCCGTTCGTCCGCCTACGGTGCCTGAAGGCACTGCGCGCCTGCGTGTGATGCTGACGCTCAATGTCGACGAGGCGCAGGTGGCCGCCATGGCCGAAGCCCTCGGCGAAGAGTTGAACGGGCTCGGCCCATGAGCGCGCGTATCATCGTGACCGGCACCGATACCGACATCGGCAAGACGGTTTTCTCCGCAGCCCTCGTCGCCGCGCTCGGGGCCTATTATTGGAAGCCGGTGCAGTCGGGCCTTGCTGCGCCGACCGACAGCGAAACCGTGCGCCGCCTCGCGGCGCCGCCGCCCGGGCGCATCCTGCCGGAGACCTATCGCCTGACGATGCCGGCTTCCCCGCACCTTTCCGCCGAGCGCGACGGCATCGAGATCGACGTCGAGCGCCTCGCCACCGTCCCGTCCGTTCCGGGCGATGCGCCGCTCGTCATCGAGGGCGCGGGTGGATTGATGGTCCCGGTCACCCGGCGCGACCTGCAGATCGATCTCTTTGCCCGCTGGCGCGCCCCCGTGGTGCTCGTCGCCTCGACGCGCCTCGGCACCATCAATCACAGTCTTCTCTCCATCGAAGCAGTGAAGCGGCGCGGCATCCCGCTGCTCGGCATTGCATTTGTTGGCGATGAAGTGGCGGATTCGGAAAGCACCATCGCCGCGATGGGCGGCGTGCGCCGCCTCGGCCGGCTGCCCCGGCTCGATCCGCTCACCCCTGCAACGCTCCGCGCCGCCTTCGAGGCGAGCTTCCGTCCGGCGGACTTCACCGCCCCGGTCATGCCATGACATCCGGCACGCCAGCAGGTGGCAGCCCGGTGTGGCATCCCTTCACCCAGCACGGGCTCACGCCGTCGATGGTGCCCATTGCCTCCGCCGAGGGGGCATGGCTGCAGCGTGCCGACGGCCGCCCGCTGCTCGACGCGATTTCGTCATGGTGGGTCGTCACCCACGGCCACAGCCACCCCGCCATCGTCGCCGCGATCGCGGAGCAGGCCGGCACCCTCGATCAGGTGATATTTGCCGGCTTCACCCACGAACCCGCCGAGCGGTTGGCCCGCGGCTTGATCGGCCTCGCGCCCGCAGGCCTTACGCGTGTCTTCTTCTCCGACAGCGGATCGACCTCCGTCGAGGTCGGATTGAAGATGGCGCTCGGCTATTTCCGCAACATCGGTGCGCCGCGCCGGCGCGTCGTCGCCCTCGAGCACGGCTACCATGGCGATACCGTGGGGGGCATGTCGGTCGGCGCACGCGGTGTTTTCACCGCGCCCTACGAGCCGTTTCTGTTCGAGGTGGCACGCATTCCGTTCCCCGCCGCGGGCCGGGAGCAGGAAACGATCGACGCCTTCGAAGCGGCATGCCTTGCCGAGCCGACCGCCGCACTCATCGTGGAACCGCTGATCCTCGGCGCCGGCGGCATGTTGATTTACGGCGAAGCGGTGCTGCGCGAGCTGCGCCGCATCGCCGATGCCCACGGCGTTCTGCTGATCGCCGATGAGGTGATGACCGGCTGGGGACGTACGGGCGAGATGTTGGCCTGCAACCGCGCAGGCGTGGTGCCTGACATCCTCTGCCTCGCCAAGGGCATCACCGGCGGCTCGATGCCGCTGGCGGTGACGTTGTGCTCCGAGCCGATCTTCGAGGCGCACCGCTCCACCGACCGTGCCCGCATGTTTTTCCATTCGAGCTCCTACACCGCCAACCCCATTGCCTGCGCGGCGGCGAACGCGAATCTGAAGGTCTGGCGCGACGAGCCCGTTCAGCGGCGGATCGATGCGCTTGCGGCTGCCCACGCTGAGCGGCTGGAGCCCTTCCGCAGCGATGCCCGCTTTGCCGGTGTGCGCCAGATCGGAACGATCGCCGCGCTCGACCTCGAAGTGTCCGACGCGGGGTACATGGCGAGCGTCGCCCCACGGCTTTCGCAATTCTTCATCGAGCGCGGCGTGCTTCTGCGTCCCCTCGGCAACACGATCTATCTCATGCCGCCGTACTGCATCACGCCGGCCGAGCTCGACCTCGTCTACGCCGCGATCGCCGAAGCGCCGGATTGGCTCGCGGAGCAAGAGGCATGAGCGGGACAGGATCGACCATCGCGGGTTTTGGCCATTACGTGCCGGTTGAGCGCGTGACCAATCCCGAGATCGAGGCCCGTCTCGGCCTGGAGCCGGGCTGGATCCTGCGCCGGACCGGCATTGCGGAGCGCCGTTACGCGGCACCCGGTGAGGCGCTCACCGATCTTGCCGTGCCCGCCGCCGAGATGGCGCTGCGGGCCGCCGGGATCGACCGCGGCGCCGTCGCATTGACGCTGCTGGCCACGAGCACGCCCGACCACCCCCTGCCGCCTTCCGCACCGCTGCTCGCGCACCGGCTCGGCCTCGACAACGCGGGCGGCATCGACCTTGCGGGGGCGTGCGCCGGGTTTCTCTACGCGCTCACCCTCGCGGACGGGTTCGTTCGCACCCACGGCGCGCCCGTCCTCGTCGTTGCGGCCAACATTCTGTCGCGGCGCATAAACCCGGCCGAGCGCGGCAGCTCCATCCTCTTCGCCGACGCGGCCGGCGCGGTGGTGCTGGTGCCGGCCGAGCGGCCCGGCACCGGCGTGCTGGGCGCCAAGCTTGCAACCGACGGCAGCGCCTACGGCCTCATCCAGATTGCCGGCGGTGGCAGCCGGCGGCCGTTCACGCCGGATATGCCGCTCGAGGATACCCAGATGACGATCACCGATGGCCGTGCAGTCTTTACGCGGGCGGTGGAATTGATGTCGGGCGCGGGGCGGGATGCGCTCGCCAGGGCACAGCGCGCGATCGGCGATGTCGACTGGCTCGTGCCGCACCAGGCGAACGGCCGCATCGTCGCGGCGGTCGCCCGTCAGCTTGCCGTGCCCAAAGAAAAAGTGCTGACGAGTTTCGCCGACTACGGCAACAGCTCCGCGGCCACCATCCCGCTCACGCTCTCCCTCGCATCCGCGCAGGGGAAGATCGCCGCCGGGCAATCGCTTCTTATGTGCGCTGCGGGAGCGGGGCTCACCGGCGGGGCCGTCGTCTACCGGCTCTAGGCGCGCCTGCCCGCGCTGCAAACAGATGCTTGCCGCTGCACCCTGCCCGCATGGGTTCGTACAAGCGGTTCAGGTCGGGTTCATGATCGAAATGGTTCCCTGTGACCTCAGTGCCAGCCGCGCCTGAATTCTCATGCGCCGCGGGCAGTTAAACGCGCTACCACCATGCCCGAGCCCCCGTAGTGCCTCAATTCGATGCAGGAACTGACGCTCGTCGTGTCGCGTTGTTTGCTCGGTCGGAACGTGCACAGTGGCACGTCCGCCGCCACCCTTTGTCTCCATGAGCGGACTAGGTGAAAAATATGCCGAAGGGCGTTACCAGCTCCGGTGCACAGCGCGACCTGCGAATTGACTTCTTCCGCGGCCTGGCCCTGCTCTTCATCTTCGTCGACCACGTGCCGGATAACTTGCTCGCCAAGTTCACCCTGCGCAATTTCGGTTTCGCCGACGCCGCAGAAGTGTTCGTGGTGCTCGCAGGATTTTCGGCGGTGCTCGCCTACGGCCGCGTGTTCGAGAACCAGGGCTTCAAGGCCGGCACGCTGCGCGTGTTCGAACGCGTGCGCGACATCTACCTCTGGCATCTTGCGCTACTCGTCATCTGCGGTGTCGGTCTGACGTTCGCCGCCGCCTACTTCGGCAACTTCTCCTACGCCAAGAATATCGGCGTCCATGTCTTCGCCGAGGACCCCACCCGCTCGACGGTTCTCGCCGCGCTGCTGATCAATCAGCCGAACCTGCTCAACATCCTTCCGCTCTACATCGTGCTGCTGATGTTCTGGTTGCCGTTCGTGCTTTGGCTGATGCACCGCAACCCGTGGCAGGCCCTCGTGCTGTCGGTCGGACTGTGGGCGGTGGCCAACGTTCTCGCCGCCAACCTGCCGAGCCTGCAGCATTCCAAGGGATGGGTATTCAATCCCTTCGCCTGGCAGCTGCTCATCACCATCGGCGCCTTGACCGCACACTTCTCGCGCAAGTCTCCGATTCCCGTCTCGCGACCGCTGATGTGGCTGGCGATAGCTTATGTCGGTTTTGCGTTTATCGTCGTCGCGCCGTGGACGCAGATTCCGGGTCTCGAGAACACGCGCCTCGTCTCCCAGAACCTCCTCGGGCCGGTCGACAAAACCTACCTTTCCCCGTGGCGGCTTGCGCATGTTGTCGCGCTTGGCTACCTCGTCATGATCCTGCTTTCGCCCCAAACGCCGTGGCTGACACGCTCCTGGGCCACGGGTATTGGGCGTTGCGGCCGCCATTCCCTGGAAGTCTTCGCGGTCGGTACCGTACTTTCTTTCGTCGGATGGGTCGCAATGGTTGAAGCCGGTGCTGGACTTGCCTTACAGATCCTGATCAATACTGTCGGTATCGGGATCCTGTTGGGGACTGCATGG